>VGAJ01000001.1 GCA_016870795.1 Actinomycetota bacterium
TTGACATGACTCCAGCAATTAACGCCGTTGCTGCTGCAACGAGCGCTAAGTTTGGAACATCTCCGCCACCAAGGAATTTTCCATCGCCGTCTTTTGCAAGACCGATGATTAGTGGATTGAGAGCAACGATATAGGCCATCGTAAAGAAGGTGACTACACCGCCGCGGACTTCCTGGGCTACTGAGGAGCCCCGTTGTGAGATTTTGAAGTATGAATCGAGCATGCTCTTCCTTTTCATCCGGATGAAGGGATGTCGCTAATTTTTTAACGGTGGTGGTTGCGACACCGTGTGGATTCAGTCCACAAGCCGAGGGGAGTGACTTAAATCTATTAGTTACCCCTTGGTAAGTCGGGAAACGACACCAAAACCTGCAGCAACCGCATATCCGATGAGCAGGGCAAATAGCGCCGTTCCAGGCCCGATTCGGCCGCCTAAAGTCCACCCAGCAAGGAGAACTGAAACCTCAATCGCTGTTCTAACCCGCCCGACTGGAATTCCCGTCCTTCTATGCAGGGAAGTCATCCAACCATCGCGGGGACCTGGACCAAGGGCGCAGGTGATGTAAAGAGCTGATCCAATGCCAATTAGTCCAATACCAATAAATACATAGAGAAGTTGAATGATAAATAAATCAGGAGTCCCAATAAAAGCAATTCCAACATCAATTCCAATAGCGATAACAACAATATTTGCAAGCGTTCCAAAGCCGGGTTTCTCTTTTAATGGAATCCAAAGCAAGAGAACAAGGCAACTAATTAGAAACGTTGCACTGCCTATTGTGATATTACTTCTTGTTGCAACTCCCTGAGCAAGAACCGACCAAGGTGCATTACCGAGCTCTGAAATAATTATTAAGCTATCGCCGATTCCAAAAATAAAAAGACCAAGAGTGAGAATTGAAACTCTAGATATAGAGAGATCCCAGCGATGGGAAGCGCTCCAAGGGGTTATTGGAATGGTTTTATGAGGCCTTAGCGCATCTATAAATCTCTTCACTTTCTAACGCTACACCATTGATACTCTAGACTTATCTTCATGTTCGTCGGAGTCGGAACGCTGATCAATATAGTCGCAATCATTGCTGGAGCTGCGCTTGGTGTTTTGCTTGGAAATAAGATGGGTGAAAAGACCCGAAATCTTGTTATGGATGTGCTTGGCGCTATCACTTTAATTGCTGCGGCCGGGGCAATCAAAGCTCTTTGGGATGAAGATTTCAATAGATATCTGCCAGATGGCTCACCACTTCTAGTTGTACTTGCCTCACTTCTTGTGGGTGGATTACTTGGTTCTCTGCTAAAGATTGAAGATCATCTCGAAGCAATGGGAATCAAATTAAGAGCGCGATTTGATAGAGATGGAAAATCGCCTTTTGTTGAGGGTTTTGTCAGCGCTTCGCTTCTCTTTGTAATAGGTCCACTCGCAATTTTAGGAAGCATTAGTGATGGAATGTCTACAGGTATTGAGCAACTAACGTTGAAAAGTATTCTCGACTTTTTCACATCTATTGCCTTTGCAGCAGCCCTTGGTTGGGGAGTAGCTTTATCAGCCTTGCCTGTTGGTATTTATCAATTTGCTTGGACCGGGGTTGGTTTTGCACTTGGAGCAATTCTTGAGCCGTATCAAGTCAGCGCTATGACAGCTACTGGCGGCGTTTTACTTCTAGGAATCGCTTTGAAACTTCTTAATATCAAGCAGATAGCAATCGGCAACCTCTTGCCAGCTTTAGCTCTTGCACCGCTCTTTGCCCTGTTAGCTAAAACGATTTAGATTAATGAAATGGGAGTGGATCACTTGATTGATGAGCTGCCCCTGAATTTCTAGCAGTCACTTTTCTCATATGGTGGCGACGACATAAAACCTCATAAGCCACTTCGTTGGCGGCATTTGTATCGCCCACAACCACCTGCTCGCCTTCCGTAACCATAACCCCGCCAATAGTTCTAGCATTATGAGTTGCGCGCCTACCACACCAACAGAGGGCTTCAACTTGAAGGGTTTGAACGCGGTCAGCTAGCTCGATTAACCTGGCAGAGCCAGGGAATAGCTTGGTGCGAAAATCTGTAAGGATTCCAAAGGCATAAACTTCGATTCCAAGGCCATCTGCAATTCGGGCTAATTGTTCAACCTGTTCAGGTGCGTAGAACTGGGCCTCATCGCAGATCACATAATCAATTCGCCTTCCCGTTGATAGCTGATCAACTACAAACTTATGGAGATCCATCTCAAGTGAAACTTCGAGCGCCTCTGAAGTAAGCCCAAGGCGGGATGAAATCTTGCCACTTCCTGCTCGATCGCGATTCGTAAAGAGCAAGCCAGCTCTGCCGCGGCTTTGATGGTTGTGAGCGGTCTGAAGAGCTAGCGTTGATTTTCCGCTATCCATGGTTCCGCAGTAATAAATTAACTCGGCCATTTGATCGCCCCCAATACCTATGCCTTAAGAAGCGAGATAATTCCAACCTCGCTATGGGTATCGCTAATCATTTTGCGTCCTTGCAGAAATTCAATTTCGAGCATAAACAGATGCGCAACGACTTTAGCGCCAGTTATTTCAACTAGATCATGACAGGCAAGAGCTGTGCCGCCGGTTGCTAAAACATCATCAACGATGATCACATTATCTGAGGGATCAAGAAGATCTTTATGAAGCTCTAGCGCATCAAAGCCATATTCCAGCGCGTACTCTTTTCGATAGACATCTCTTGGTAACTTGCCCGGTTTTCTTACCGTGACAAAACCGATCTCTAAAGCTTTAGCAATAGCCCCACCAAGAATAAAACCACGACTCTCAATTCCTACTATCGCATCTACTTTCTTATCGAGCGAGCGAATAGATCTGGCAAATTCATCAATGACCACTCCAAAGCCAATTCCATCGGCAAGTAAAGGGGTTATGTCTTTGAAGAGAATCCCTGGTTTTGGATAATCAGGGACATCGGCGATGAGTGATAGAGCCCGCTCCAGCGGGGTTAGATTGCTTTGAGCCACGGCGGGAGCGTATCTTTAAAACGTGTCCGAGAGGGGACTTGAACCCCTAATCCCTTGCGGGAACTAACACCTCAAGCTAGCGCGTCTGCCAATTCCGCCACCCGGACAATGCGGGCATACTTTAGCCCATGAAACTAACTGATGCCCAGCGCATAGAACTAGAAGAAGATGTAGTAAAGCTTTGCCAGGAATTGATTCAGATTCCAAGCGTCAATTTTGGCGAAGGCAAAGGCGATGAGAAAGCTGCTGCTGAATATGTGGCTGCCAAGATGAAAGAAGTTGGAATTGAGAGCAAGATTTACGAAAGCGCTCCTAATCGCTGCTCAGTAGTTGCAAGAATTGAAGGCAAAGATAAATCAAGACCTGGTCTTGTCGTAAATGGTCATCTTGATGTGGTTCCAGCAAATGCAGCTGATTGGTCGGTAGATCCATTCTCTGGCGCAATCAAAGATGGATGCATCTGGGGACGCGGCGCGGTTGATATGAAGAATATGGATGCCATGATTCTTGCAGTTATAAGACTTTGGGCTAGATACAAGTATCAACCAGAGCGCACCATCGTGATTGTCTTCTTTGGCGACGAAGAAGCTGGCGGCATATATGGATCAAGGTGGATGGCTGAGAACCACCCAGAGGTATTTGCAGGATGTAGCGAAACGATTTCTGAGGTTGGAGGTTTCTCTTTAACTCTTGTCTCGGGTAAGCGTGTTTACGCAATCGAAGCTTCTCAAAAGGGAATTGAATGGATGAAGATTACTGCAGAGGGCGTTGCGGGTCATGGCTCGATGGTTAACAATGCAAATGCTGTAACCCGCCTAACCGAGGCGATAGCAAAGATTGGTAACTACACCTGGCCACAGAGAATTACTAAAACCAGTGATCTCTTCTTTCAGAAGATCTCAGAGCTTTCTGGAAAGCCATATGATAGAAGTAATCTGCAGCCGCTAATTGATGAAGTTGGCCCGATGGGCAAGATGATTGGCGCAACGCTTTGTAACACCACAAATCCCACGATGCTTGAGGCCGGCTACAAAGCCAATGTGATTCCGCAGAGTGCAAGCGCAGTCGTTGATGGCAGAACGTTGCCAGGCTTTGAAAAAGAGCTTCTCGATACTGTTAAATCCTTAGTGGGCGAGCATGTTAAGGTTGAAAGCCTTGTCTCTGATATCCCGCTAGAGGTTGAATTTGGCGGACCACTTGTAGATGCCATGATTGCAGCGATTAAGTCAGAAGATCCAGATGGAATTCCAATTCCATATCTATTAAGTGGTGGAACTGATAATAAAGCTTTAGCAAAACTTGGAATTGTTGGTTATGGCTTTAGTCCGCTTAAGCTGCCGCCAGATCTAGATTTCACGGGGTTATTTCATGGAATTGATGAGAGAGTGCCGATAGATTCACTGCAATTTGGCGCAAGAACTCTCTTTCACTTCCTCGTTAATGCCTAGATAGCACTTATCTCATCAAGTGCTTCGCGAACTGGAACTGGCAGAGTCACCGACTCGGCGCTTAGGGCTCCGCGTAGCTGCGCTCCGGTTCTTGCTCCAATAATTGCCGAGGTAACTCCAGGACAATCTCTTACCCAGGCAAGTGAAACCTCAAGCGGTGATAATCCAAGGCCATCGGATGCAACCATTACCGCTTCAACTATCTTTCTCGAGCCCTGATCTAAATATGGCTCAATGAAGGATGAGAAGTGTGGCGAGGCTCCTCTGGAATCAGAGGGAAGTCCCGACCGGTATTTACCAGTTAATACTCCGCGACCTAGGGGAGACCAGGCGAGGACTCCAACGCCGAGCTCTCTGGATGCTGGCAAAATCTCTCTTTCAATTTTTCTATTGAGTAATGAGTACTCATTCTGAGTGCTGATAATCGGAGCTTTGCCAAAGATTGGATTCTGAAGCGTCACAGCTCTTGCTAATTGCCACCCAGCGAAATTAGAGATTCCTACATGCCTAGCTCTTCCAGTACTCACCGCGTAATCAAGAGCGCTTAATACTTCTTCTAGCGGCGTCTTTTCATCCCAGGTGTGAATCTGCCAGAGATCAACATAATCGGTTCTCAAATGCGATAGAGATCGATCAAGATCAGCAATAAGTGAAGTTCTTGAGTTATCTACAACTCTTTCGCCACTCTTAAAAGATATCCCAGCCTTGGTTGCGATGATGATCTGATCCCTTGGGACCATAATCCCTAGAAATCCGCCTAAAACTCGCTCAGCATCACCATTGCCATAAACAGCTGCGGTATCAATGAAATTTCCGCCAGCATCTAAGTAGAAACGGAGTTGCTCTGCCGCTTCATGCTCATCGGTATCCCGACCCCAGGTCATCGTTCCTAGGCCAAGGCGAGAGACCCTTACCCCACTACGACCTAACTGGCGCAACTCCATGTATCGACCTTAGCAAAGATACTTCGAAAAGAAGTGGAAGCTTTAAAGAGATAATCTTAAGGCTATGACAACTTTCCTTCTTCTTCGTCATGCCCATTCAGTAGCAAACAATGCAGGAATACTTGCAGGGCAGTTAGAGGGAATCGGGCTATCTAAAGATGGAACTGCTCAGGTCAAGAAACTTACCCTCTCTTTTGAAAATATCAAGATTGATCGAATAATTTCAAGCCCGATGCAGCGCTGTCTTGAAACAGTTGAGGTTATCGCAAAATCCAAAAAAAAGCGGATATCTATTGATAAACGATTAATTGAAATGAATTACGGTTCGTGGAGCGGAAAAAAGCTTTCTAAATTGAGTCGGATGAAAGATTGGAAAGTTATACAGACAAAGCCATCTGCATTCAGATTTCCGCAAGGGGAGAGCTTTGTAGAGCTCGAAAGAAGGATTGAATCCCTACTCAAAGATTTGTCTCGAAAATACCCCAAGGAAACAATCTTGCTTATCACCCATGGAGATGTCATTAAGATTGCGGCAAGTCTGACTGTAGGTTGCCCTTTAGACAATTTTCAAAAGTTTGCAGTTGATCCATGTTCTTTAACAACACTTTCTTGGGGCCCAAAGAGTCGAATGTTGCTCACTTTCAATCAGAAGATTGTTTCCATCAAGTCAAGTAAGAAGAAAAAGAGAAGTGATCGCAATACTTTGGGTGGTTCAAAAGATGTCGCTTAGACGAATCTATAACCTAGATGAAGTTGATCGATTCATTCTAGGCACTGTTGGCCAGCCCGGAGAGCGTGAGTTCTATATTCAAGTAAAGAAGGCTGGGCAAGTTTTCTCATTTGCCCTTGAAAAGGCGCAAGCTCAAGCACTTACTGATCGCTTCAAAGAGATGCTTCGAGAGGTAAAAAGCAGAGAGGGAGCAGCCCCGAAAGATATCGAAGCACTTGATATGCCAATAGATTCTGAATTCACTCTAGGTGTTATGGCTCTAACCTGGCAGATAGATTCTCAAATGATTAGATTCGAAGGACAGGCAATTGCTGGGGATCAAGGCGAAGAAGTTATCTTTGATGAGCTAGCAAGCGATGAAACTGAGGGAGCACCAGCGATTCTAAGAATTCGCATTACCCCATCACAGGCCCGTAGTTTCATAGATCGGGCATCCAGTGTAATCAAAGCTGGACGACCACCTTGCATGTTCTGTGGAGCTCCAATAAATCCTGATGGTCACATCTGCCCCAGAATGAATTAAATGCTTAGTAGAGAAGAGCTTCTTTCAGGAGAATTGATAGTTGAAGGGCGATTGGTGGATGCATCAAATGCCACACTTCTCGGGAGAGTCTTAACGGGTGATCAATCTAGTTTCGCTGTTGTCTATAAACCAATTGCTGGCGAGAGAGCGCTATGGGATTTTGCGGATGGCAACCTTGCTTCAAGAGAGGTGGCCTCGCATTTAATAAGCGAGGCAGGTCAATTTAATTGCGTCCCTCTAACCGTTATGCGAGATGGACCTTTTGGCCCAGGCGCCGTTCAGCAGTGGATCGATGTGGATCCAGATCTTGATTTGATAGCAATTGGTCAGCAGTCAACGCCTGCAATAAGAAATCTTGCCCTCTTTGATGTTGTTATTAATAATACAGATAGAAAGTTTGGACATATTCTCCCCATTTCCGATTCCGAGATTCTCGGCTGTGATCATGGCTTAACCTTTCATGAAGAGTTCAAATTAAGAACGGTGTTATGGCAATACGCTGGCCAAGAACTAGCTAAGAATGAAGTAAGCAAGCTTGAGTCGCTAAAGCTTCGTATTAAAGGCGATATTGGTTCCTCTCTTGGAGAGCTAATCACTCAAGATGAAATCGACTCTCTTCTTGAGAGAATCGATATGCTGATTTCAGAGGGGTTTCCTTATCCGTCGGAGCAATGGCCCGCGGTCCCGTGGCCTCCGGTTTAATCGTGGATATAGACCTGCAGAGATTTGTAGGCTAGGGCGATGCTCTCTTGGCCAGATGTCTATATGCCGCCTGCTTTAGCTGGCATTAATCATCCAACCCTTGCGCTCTTTGATTCTTACAAAGGCAAAAAGGTGGAGATCACAGGGGAGCAAAACTCGATCTACGTTTGTGGGATTACTCCTTACGATGCAACTCATATGGGCCACGCGGCCACTTATCTGGCCTTTGATCTTGTTTATAGATATTTGAAAGCAAGCGGAAAGAAAGTTTCATTTGTTGAAAATATAACCGATATCGATGATCCACTTCTAGAACGAGCTGCGCGAGATAGCCAAGATTGGCAAGAGCTCGCCGCATCTCAAATCGATCTCTTCCGTGAGGATATGACAGCACTTGCCGTAGTGCCACCAAATGCATATCGCGGCGTTATCGAATCAATGGATGAAATCATTTCGCTCGTTGAGCAGATGATTGCCACCGGCAAAACCTACGAACTTGAAGGAGATATCTATCTAGATTCGCAGCAAGTCGATGGAGCGATGCAAGATCTACCACTGCCACTTGAGAAAGCGCTAGTTATCTTTAAAGAGCGAGGGGGCGATCCGGAGAGAGTTGGTAAGAGGCATGCGCTAGATCCACTGCTCTGGAAAGCTAGAAAAGGAGATGATCCCTACTGGAGTGCTCCATTTGGAGAAGGAAGACCCGGTTGGCATATTGAGTGCACTGCTATTGCGTTAAAGAATCTTCCAGAAACGAATCCAACTTCAATAACTTTGCAAGCTGGAGGTTCAGATTTAGTCTTCCCTCATCATTACATGACAGCCCTTCAAGCAAAGGCTCTCACGGGAATTGAGTTTGCAAGCTGCTATAGCCACGCAGGAATGATCGGCCTAGATGGCGAGAAGATGAGTAAGAGCAAAGGTAATTTAGTTTTCGTATCCACGCTTCGCCAAGATGGTGTTTCTCCAGCCTTGATCCGTCTTGCTTTGTTTGCAGATAAATACTCAAGTGATCGAATGTGGAGCAAAGAGCTATTAGATAGCGCAGATGTGCTACTAGATAGATTGCTTAGCGCTATATCAAGGCAAGAAGTTGCTCCGACTAATGAAGTGGTTCAAGAAATTGTAAACGCCCTTGCAGATGATTTAGATACGCCGAGGGTTTTTGTAGCTCTAAGTAATTGGTGTGCAAGAACTGAAGCAGGCCAAGTTGGAGGAAGCCCTGGTGAGATTTCAAGGGCCCTTGATACCTACCTTGGAATTACTCTTTAAATTCCAGGATTCCTTCGCAGGAATCGCTCAACCTCTCTAGCGATACTCTCGCCAGAAATTTCCGGTAGCTCTGCTGAATCTTTTGAACTCTCAAGTTGTCTTACATAATCGCCAACCTCTGCATCATCTGCTGCCATTTGATCTACTTGTGCTTCCCAGAGTTTTGCTCTCTCTGGGAGGTCACCTTGAGGAAGGGAAACTTCAAGAAAATCCTCCAAAGCATTAATAAGTGCTAGCGCCGCCTTTGGACAAGGGGGAGTGGCAACGTAATGTGGAACTGCAGCCCAGAGAGATATTGCATCAATCTCTCTTCTATAAGCGCCATCTTGAAGAACCCCGATAATTCCAGTTGGACCCTCATACTTTGAAATCTCTAGGCCAAAACGTTCCGAGACTTCTGGGTGTGCCCCGCTTATCGCGACATTAAATGGACGCGAGTGCGGAGTATCTGCAAGGAGCGCGCCAATGGAGATAATCATTGAGACTTCATAATCATCTGCAAGATCTAATAGATCTGCAATAAAACTCTTCCAGCGCATTGAAGGCTCTACGCCTCTCACAATCAAGAAGTCATTAGCGAGAGTTGGCGAACTAACCGCATAGACAATAGTTCCGGGCCAGATAATCTCTCTGATATTGCTCTCATCGATTTTTATATGTGGTCGATTGACCTGAAAGTCGTAATATTCCTCGCTATCTACAACAGCGATTTGTTGATGTGACCAAATGGTCAAAAGATGGGCTATTGCAGATGTTGCAGACTCAGCAGCATCATTCCAGCCTTCAAAAGCAGCGATAAGAATGGGGCTTCTTAGGTTAAAGGAGCTCTCACTGAGATGCATATGCAGAGCCTACGATAAACTCCCTTAAGTGAGCGCATCGAAAATTAAAGAGGCTAGTTCGCTCCGTCTTGCCCTTGGGAAAAGGGTAGTAATCGCAGATGGCGCCATGGGAACCATGATCCAGAGCGCTAACCCCTCTCTTGATGATTTTCAAGGACTTGAGGGCTGTAATGAGGTTTTAAACATTACCCGTCCAGAGTTAATCGCAGATATTCACAGGCAATATTTTAGTGCAGGAGTAGATGCAGTTGAGACAAATACTTTTGGCGCCAATCTGGCTAATTTAGGTGAATATGACATTCCAGAGAGAATCTATGAGTTAGCCGAAGCAGGCGCTCGTATCGCTAGAGGCGTTGCAGATGAATTCACCATTTCAAGCGGTGAACCTAGATGGGTTCTAGGATCCCTTGGCCCTGGAACAAAACTTCCAACTCTTGGACACGCCACATATGAAGATCTTCGTGCTGCATATCAAGAAGCATCTCGGGGTCTTATTAATGGAGGATCAGATGCGCTACTAATTGAAACGACTCAAGATCTTCTCCAGGCAAAAGCTGCCGTTAATGGCGCTAGAGCAGCCGTTGATGATTGCGATAAAGACATTTTAATTATTGCTCAAGTCACTGTTGAAACAACTGGAACCATGCTCCTTGGATCTGAGATATCTGCCGCTCTATCTTCTCTCCAATCTTTAGGTGTTGACTTAATTGGAATGAATTGCGCAACGGGACCTGCTGAGATGAGCGAGCATTTAAGAACTTTAAGTAAGTGCAGCCCGATTGGCATTTCTGTTATGCCTAATGCAGGCCTTCCCATCTTGAAAGATGGTGGCGCTTATTACCCTCTTGGCCCAGATGAACTAGCTATCTCACTGGATCAATTTGTTAAAGATTACTCTGTTGGCCTTATCGGAGGTTGCTGCGGAACTACTCCTGAGCACCTTGCAGCGGTAGTAAGAAAAGTGCATGGAACTGCATTGAAAGAGAGAGCTTTTACCGACGAAGCCGGCGCATCATCGCTCTATCAATTTGTGCCATTTCGACAGCAGAACACCTATCTCGCAATTGGCGAACGAACAAATGCCAATGGTTCAAGGGCCTTTAGAGATGCTCTTCTTGCAGAAGATTGGCAGAAGTGCGTCGATATCGCCAAAGATCAGGTTAGAGAAGGTGCTCATATGCTTGATCTCTCGGTCGATTATGTCGGCAGAGATGGCGTTAAAGATATGCGCGAGCTCGCCTCAAGATTTGCAACAGCAACGACGCTTCCCATTGTCCTAGATTCGACAGAGCCAGCAGTAATTAAGGCTGGTCTTGAATCTCTTGGCGGGCGATGTGTAATCAACTCGGTCAACTATGAAGATGGAGATGGTCCTGATTCTAGATTTGCAAGAATTATGCCTATTGCAAAAGAACATGGTGCAGCTCTTATCGCTCTAACAATTGATGAGGAAGGTCAAGCACGAAGCGCAGAATGGAAATTGCGAGTTGCTCGTCGTTTGATAAAGGATCTTAATGAAAAGTGGGGGATTAAAACCTCCGATATCATCATAGATTGCTTAACTTTTCCCATTGCTACCGGACAAGAGGAGACCCGTAAAGACGGCCTTGAAACTATTAATGCTATTGCGCAACTAAAGAAAGAGTTCCCGCAGGTTCAGACCACACTTGGAATTAGTAATGTTTCCTTTGGGCTAAATCCAGCCGCCCGCATCGTTCTAAACTCAGTATTTCTTGCAGAAGCTGTTAAGGCTGGTCTTGATAGCGCAATTGTGCACCCGTCAAAGATCTCTCCTATCTCTCGAATCCCTGAGGAACAAAGAGAAGTGGCGTTTGATCTGATCTATGACAAGCGAAAATTTGAAGGCGATGACTGCGTCTATGACCCTCTATCAAAGCTTCTAGAGCTCTTTGCCGGTGTTGAGGTCGCCTCAACTCGTCAATCAAGAGCTGCCGAACTTGCAGCTCTTCCGGTAGAGCAACGTCTAGTAAGAAGAATTATCGATGGCGAGAAAGCTGGACTTGATGCAGATCTTGATCAAGCGCGCCTTGGCGGCATCGCCCCACTTGCAATTATTAACGATTATCTCCTTGACGGAATGAAAGAGGTGGGAGAGCTCTTTGGAAGAGGCGAGATGCAGCTTCCCTTTGTCCTTCAATCTGCTGAAGTCATGAAGAGCGCAGTTGCCTTGCTCGAGCCTCACATGGAGAAGAGCGATGCAAGTGATCGCGGATCTATTCTTCTTGCCACCGTAAAAGGCGATGTCCATGACATTGGGAAGAATTTGGTAGACATCATCTTGACCAATAATGGTTATCGCGTGGTAAATATTGGAATTAAGCAGACTATCAATCAGATAATCGATGCGGCTCAGCAATCTTCAATCGATGTTATTGGCATGAGCGGCCTTTTAGTTAAGTCTACGGTAATAATGAAGGAGAATCTAGAAGAGCTTGAAAGAAGAGGTCTGGCAGAGAAGTGGCCGGTAATTCTTGGTGGAGCTGCTCTTACTAGAACCTTTGTTGAAAAAGATCTAGCAGAGGCATTCCCAGGTACGGTTCGATATGCAAGAGATGCCTTTGAGGGCCTCTCGCTAATGGACACCATGATGGGAGTTAAGAAAGGTGTTGAAGGAGTTTCGCTTCCACCTCTCAAGGAGCGACGAACTAGAGTCACATCAATTGATGCGCCGCTTACAACTGATACAACAAGAAGTGATGTGGCATCTGATAACCAAGTGCCTAAAGTGCCATTCTTTGGCTCTCGGGTGGTCAAAGGAATCGCTTTGGCTGATTACAGTTCAATGCTTGATGAGCGAGCACTTTATGTTGGCCAATGGGGTCTTAAATCCGAGCGCGGAAAATATGAAGAGATGGTCGAAAATCAGGGAAGACCAAGGCTTCGCTCTCTGCTAAATGATGCAGTCTCTCAAGGATGGATCAATGCAGCCGTCGTATATGGATATTTTCCTTGCTATAGCGAGGGTAATGATTTAGTTATCTTGAATCATGAGGGGGACAAGAAAGATAGTGAGAGGCTTCGATTCACTTTCCCCCGTCAAAGGAGAGATAGAAGGCTCTGCTTAAGTGATTTCTTCAAGAGCAAAGAATCGGGGCAGATTGATGTTGTTGCTTTCCATGTTGTCACCATGGGGCAATCTGTTAGCCAGGCAACTGCAAAGCTCTTTGAAGCCAATGAATATCGAGAGTATCTAGAACTCCATGGGCTAAGTGTTCAACTAACAGAGGCACTTGCTGAACACTGGCATGCACGTATTAGATCTGAACTTGGTTTTGCTAGTGATGATAGTAGGGAGCTCTCTGAGATTCTCGATCAAGGCTATCGCGGCTCTAGATATAGTTTTGGTTATCCAGCTTGTCCAGATCTTGGCGCACAAGTTCAACTCTGTGAATTATTAGAGCCAGAGCGAATTGGCGTTGAGCTATCCGAGGAATTTCAATTACATCCTGAACAGAGCACCTCGGCGATAATCGTTCATCATCCAGAGGCAAAGTACTTCAATGCCAATTAACGAGTTTCCTTTTAAAGCAGTCTTATGGGATATGGATGGAACTCTAATAGATAGTGAACCAATTTGGATTGGTGAAGAGCGAAGGATTATGGAATCTCTTGGAGCAACTTGGAATGATGAAGATGCGCTCTACTGCATAGGTGGACCAATGGCACGTGTAGATGCCTATATGCGCTCCAAGTTGCCGGAGAAAAGACGTGAGGAGTTTGGCGAATATGCGCTTACAAAGATCCTTCTTGAATCGATGGCAGAGAGATTAAAGCAAAAAGTAGCTTTTGCGCCAGGTGCTAAAGCTTTGATTGAGCAGATGAATAAAGCAAAGATTCCAATGGCACTTGTTACAGCATCTAATAGAGCGATTATGGAAGGCGCTTTGGCAAGTATCGGAAAGCACTATTTCAGAACCACAATCTCAGATAATGATGTTGAAAAATCTAAACCGGATCCACAGGGTTATCAATTAGCTGCCAATAGAATCGGCGTGCCTATCGAAGATTGTTTGATAATCGAGGATTCAATAACTGGAGCGACGGCCGCAATTGCATCGGGAGCTTATCTGTTAGGCGTCACTCACTCAGGACCACTTCCGATGGATGAGAAAGTTTGCCACGTTGAAAACTTGATTGATTTAGAGCTATCAGGGATAGTTGAACTCTTTCAACCACTACTAGTAAAGAATTGATGAGTAAATGCAAGTTATAGGTTCAGGACCGTTCAAAGAGGGCGACCGGGTTCAATTGACCGATAGCAAGGGAAAGATGTACTCCCTCTATCTTTCAAAAGGTGGTCAATGGCACTCTCATAAAGGTTGGATTAATCACGACTCCATCATCGGAGTAAGTGAGGGAACAACTCTTCTTAGTAGTAGTGGAACTCAGTATCAGGCTATGCGTCCGCTTCTCAATGACTATCTGCTCTCAATGCCAAGAGGTGCAACGATTATCTATCCAAAGGATTCAGCGGTCATCGTTGGATATGCCGATATTTTTCCGGGAGCAAAGGTTTTGGAAGCTGGCGCAGGAAGTGGCGCTTTATCAATCTCACTTCTTAGAGCGATTGGCCAGAACGGGCAACTAACTTCCTACGAGGCCAGAGATGAGTTTCTGGAAAATGCTAAGAGCAATGTTAAGAATTACTTTGGAGAGCTACCTAATGCTTGGAAACTCATTCACGGCAGGGTTGAAGAAGCGCAATTTTCAGGGCAATTCGATCGAGTTATCTTTGACATGCTTGCTCCTTGGGATTGTTTAGAGAGCGCGTTTCAAGCTTTAATTCCAGGAGGAGTGCTTTGTTGCTATGTGGCAACAACTACTCAGCTTTCAAAGACAGCAGAGGCGCTAAAGGCCCGCGGTGATTTCTCAGAGCCAGAGAGTTTTGAAACTCTTCTTAGGTCTTGGCATCATGAAGGCCTGGCTGTTAGACCGATGCACTCCATGAATGCTCACACCGGCTTTTTACTCTTTACTAGAAAATTGGCAGCGGGAAATGCGCCAATTAGAAGAAAGCGTAGACCTAGTAAGTCAGCTAGCGATTTAGTTGATGAGGCTTAAGCAACATCAATTAAGTCAACAACGAAGATCAGTGTTTCATTTGGCGCAATTGGTCCGCCACCAGCTGCTCCATAACCTAGATCCGGCGGGATAACTAGAAGACGTCTTCCGCCAACTGCCATTCCAGGAATGCCTTGTTGCCAACCAAGAATTACTCCACTCAATGGAAATTGCGCAGGCTCCCCGCTCCAGGAAGATTCGACGATTTCCCCTGTTGACCAAGCCATAAGGGTGTAATGAACTGTCAGAGTCGAATCTGCGCCGGCAACTTTTCCTGAGCCGACAATTACATCTTCTGTAACAAGAGTTGTTGGAGGAGTACCGTTAGGTGAGGAGATTGTGGGAGCTACGCCAGCTTCAGCACTTACCTCTACATACTGATTAGACAAGTTTCCTCCTGTTGATTGATTGCCTTGACCCCTTGGTCCATCTGATGGAGCCCCGCCATCTGTGGTGCAGGCAGTAAGAGAAATTAGAAGGGTAAGACTTGAGAGAATTACGATTATTCGGCTTGGTTTCATGGTCCAAGCCTACCAATTAGCACCGAGCGCGCTAATCTCATCTCTATGTCGAGTGCTAAAACCGAGCGTTTAGTCAATCTTACGATGGCTTTGCTCGCTACCTCACGCTATATGCAAAAGAGTGAAGTCTTTAGAAAAGTTGCTGGCTATAGCGGAACTCAAGAAACTAGAGAGCGAATGTTTGAACGCGATAAGGATGATTTAAGAGCCCTTGGAATTGCGATTGAAGTCGCCTCTGCAGACCCGCTCTTTGAAGATGAGCCGGGTTATCGAATAAAACCTGAAACTTATCAAATGCCGATCAAATCATTTACTCCAGCAGAGATTGGGATTCTCTCTACCGCACTTGGCCTTTGGCTAGATAGTAGTTTGGAAGATATTGCAATGGGCGCTGTAAGAAGAGTTAATTCGACCGCCCTTCTTGATCCTGCACTTGAAATCAATTCACTTCGTACATTGAATTTTTCAGCTGAAGGGCTCCTTGATGTAACCAAGGCCCTTGCCAATAGATCAGAAATTGCCTTCTCCTATCGCAAGGCAGGGGCTGCTAAATCAGAAGACCGCCGTGTGAATCCCTTGGGATTAAGTGCTTGGAAGGGGCAGTGGTATTTGGTTGGGGAAGATTTGGATCGAAGCGATATCCGCACATTTAACTTCTCACGAATCAGCTCCAAGATAGATATCTCAAAGAAGCGCGATATGTATGAAATACCATCTGATTTCAACATTAAAGATTATTTGATCATGCATAACGCCGAAGGTATCGAGATTAGAGCGAAGGTTAAAAAAGCCCAAGCGGAAGCCCTTCGAGCAAAGGCCCTTGAAATGAAAAACTTTGATGAAGAGTGGGATGAGATCTCCTACCGAAGCGAGTCAAGTGCTGCTGCCCTCCAAGAGGCGCTCTGGTATTGCGATAGTTTAATTATTGAGCAACCAGAGGGATTAAGGTCTTTAGTTGTTGCGTCACTAGAGAAAGTAGCGAAATCTCATGGTTGAAAATGCTGCACTTCGTGCAATTCGCTTGCTGGATCTCGTTCCATACATTGTTGCTCATCCAGGAATTTCCATTACTGAGCTGGCCAAAGAGTTCTCTATCAGCCGCGATGAGGTGCTAAAGGATTTAAACCTTCTCTTTCTATGCGGACTTCCAGGATATACGCCATTGGAACTCATTGATATCTCATTTGATGAAGAGAGCGTTGTGATAAGAGATCCTCAAAACCTAGCAGCTCCAAGAAATCTGAATGAGTCTGAGGCTTTGATAGCAAGAATTGCGCTAGCTGCTCTGGAAGAGAGCACACCGAAAACTGCAGCAGCCTATCCAAAAATCATTGCCCTGCGAGAGAAGATCGCAAAGGCTTTCAGTAGCTCTATCCCAGCCTCAGCTATTACCTTCACACTTGATAAAGAAAGAGCAACGCTAGAGGCAATTGAAGGCGCGATAAAGCATGAATTTGATTTAGAGATAACTTATAACAACGTGACAAAAGATTCATCATCTAGAAGAAGCATCACCCCGATTTCGATTATCGCGGAAGATACGAGAACGCTAGTGAGTGCTTACTGCCACAGCGCAAAAGCACTTAGAACATTTAATCTTGCGCAAATCTCAGAGGTTTCAACCAAAGAGAGGAGTACGCGCACAGACTTAGAGCGGCTTGAGGATTCTCGCGGGTCAAGTGCTGAGGTAATTATCAAAGGCGAAGCTGCTAGTTTCTTAAGAGAAAATGCATCATCGCTTAAGGAGCTTTCAAATTCTTGTTATCAAATCGATATCTTTCAGCCAGAGTGGATAGTTCGATCCGTTCTAGCTGGCGCTGATTCACTTGAACTGGCTAAACCTCTTGAACTAAGAGCCGAGATTGCAGAGCGGGCTCATAGAGCGCTTCTGGCCTACAAGGGGTAGCAAGACAGGGTGATTTTGCGCGTGGTAGCGTATGGCTCTAAGCCTTACGTAATAGTGGGCCTGATTGCTGGAAAGGTTGATCTCATGTTCGGTCGTAATCCACAAATGTGGCTCTTAGTAATTCTGGTCGTTGTCATACTCTTTGGCGCAAAGCGTCTACCAGATTCAGCACGCTCTCTTGGTCGCTCACTTAGAATTTTCAAGAGTGAGGTAAAGGAATTAAATAAGGATGAGAAGAAGAGCGAAGAAGGCGATACTTCAGCTAAATCCTAAGTTGAAATCTTGATTTCAACGGGTGCCTACTTCTCGTAGGGGAGAGATTAATACTCTTTAGGTAAACGGAGCGATATGGCAGCCAGAGAACGCGGCACGATGCCTCTATTGGATCATTTGCGTGAACTACGCAAGAGAATCATCCGGGCCGCTTTTTTCATTTTAATATTCTCCGTTCTCGGCTTTGTTTATTACAACCAGATCATTACCACCCTGGCTGAACCAGTATGTGACTTGAAGCTGGCTCAAAGTAGTGGTTCAAACAACTGCGGTTCTCTTTTTATCAGCGGCGTATTAGGTCCACTAAATCTTCAAGTCAAAGTTGCATTCTTAACTGGCGTCATTATCTCTGCGCCATTCTGGCTCTATCAGCTCTGGGCTTTTATTGCCCCTGCTTTACATAGGAAAGAAAGGCGCAAATCTGTTCTTTTCATCATCGCAGCTACCCCTTTCTTTACACTAGGCGCTGCTCTTGCCTATTACATCCTGCCTATTGCTATCAGAGTTCTCTTTGGTTTCACCCCAGATAGCTTAAATAACCTAGTTCGATTCGATGATTACTTGAGTTTCGTGCTTCGAATCATTCTAATTTTTGGGCTAGCATTTGAGCTCCCGGTTTTTCTAGTCTCGCTCAATTTAATTGGGGTCCTTTCTGGAAAGGCAATACTTAAGCCTTGGCGCTTTGCAATATTTGTCATCACCGTTTTTGTTGCTGCTTTCTCGCCAACTGCAGATCCACTCTCCATGGCCGCTCTTGCTCTGCCCCTCATTGTCTTCTATTTTGGAGCTGGAGGAATTGCGCTCCTAGTCGATAAAAAGCGAGATAAAAAATCTAAGCAAATTGGCGATAATCAAGCAGCAGACATTGATCAAGCATCACCAATTGATGAACCTCTTCCTGAATAGATTGATCTTTTCTAATGTGGCTCCTGCTGATAAATCCCAAATCAGGAAATGGACGCGGGAATAAAGTCGGAAAACTCGTAAAACAAGAATTGAATGCTTTCGGTATTGAATATATAGATGTCTCAGCCGATAGCGCTCAACAGTCCCAGGTGAATCTAAAGAGTAAATTAGGTGGAAGCCAGAAATTCGAAGGCCTATTCCTCATTGGTGGCGATGGAACCGTTAACCTCGCAGTACAAGAGTTAGTGGGCAGTGGTCTTGGGATTGCCCTAATACCGGCTGGAACTGGAAATGATTTCGCCAGAACGCTCGATCTAAAACTAAAGAACCCTGAACAATTAATCAAGCATTACCTCTCAAGCCGACCTTCATTAATCGATGTTGGACAGGTAGGAAAAAAGTATTTCGTAGATGTCCTTAGCACAGGCTTTGATTCAATGGTTAATGAACGAGCTAATGCTATGAAGAGAATTAAGGGAAGAGCTAAATACAATATTTCAATACTATTGGTTTTATCAACCTTTAAACCGAAAAGCTATAGATTCAGTATCGATGGATTCTCTTTCGAAAGTCAAGCAATGCTTATAGCTGTTTCTAATGGAATCTGTTATGGGGGAGGGATGAAGGTCACCCCTAATGCAAAAATCGATGACGGACTATTTGACATTCTAATTCTCAGCCCAGTATCTAAATTTGAATTTCTAAAAGTTTTTCCAAAGGTTTTCTCCGGAAAGCACACCACACACCCCGCAGTGAAAATTTCGCGGGGTCGAAGCGTTGAAATTGATTCTGATGCCGTGGCCTATGCCGATGGAGAGCGAGTTGGGCCACTTCCAGTTAAAGCGCGCGTAATAGAGCGCGGCCTACTAACGTGGCGCATGTGAGCACTCTATCTCCTGCGGAAAGATATGCCGCTGCAAAGAAACGAAGTTCGCACCCTCTCACAACTGAATTTATGTCTAACTACGACTTTGGTTTTGATGAGTTTCAAAGCCTAGGCTGCCATCATCTAGAGGATGGCAAGAGCGTATTAGTTGCAGCGCCCACAGGAGCTGGAAAGACAATTGTTGGAGAGTTTGCGACGTTTCTGGCAGAAAAGAATGGCAATCGTTGCTTCTACACCACGCCAATTAAAGCGCTATCAAATCAGAAATATCAGGACTTGGTAAAACTTTATGGAGATTCTGAAGTGGGTCTTCTTACTGGCGATTCATCCATTAATAGTGAGGCTCGCATCGTCGTTATGACCACTGAAGTTTTGCGAAACATGATCTATGCCGGATCAGATGCAGTAGATGATCTTGGCTATGTCGTTATGGATGAAGTTCATTATCTAGCAGATAAGTTTCGAGGGGCGGTCTGGGAGGAGATCCTGATTCATCTTCCAGAGCGAATACAGATAGTTTCACTATCAGCTACTGTTTCAAATGCCGAGGAATTTGGAGATTGGCTAAAGACCGTGCGCGGCGAAACAGAAGTAGTGCTTAGTGAGATCAGGCCCGTTCCGCTCTATCAGCACATCTTGATCGGAAATCGAATTCTTGATCTCTTTGTCGATGAAGGTCGGGTGAATCCGGAGATCCTGCGAATTGAGAAGAATTCGATTAAGAAGGTGCCTGGCGGGAGCAAGAGTTGGAAAGAGAGCAAATTTAGCTCTATTAAATCTCTTACGAGACCAGAAGTGGTTGAAAAGCTTTCAGAGCGCGGTTTTCTTCCGGCAATATTCTTCATCTTCTCTCGGGCTGGATGTGATGGCGCTGTAGCATCGTGTATTCGCGAGGGGTTATCGCTAACCAATTCGCTTGAGAAAGAGGAGATAAGGCGAGTCATTGCTCTAAAAACTCATGAACTACCTTCGGAGGATTTTGGAGTTCTTGGTTTTCACGAGTGGGCCCAAGCTCTAGAGCGAGGTATTGCTGCTCATCACGCAGGGCTACTTCCGATGTTTAAGGAAACTATTGAGGAGCTCTTTCAGCGAGGTCTTCTAAAGATCGTTTTCGCAACTGAAACCCTGGCTCTTGGAATCAATATGCCAGCAAGAAGTGTGGTTTTAGAAAAACTCGTAAAGTGGAATGGTGAAAGCCATGTCAATGTTTCACCAGGGGAGTACACCCAACTAACTGGAAGAGCTGGCAGGCGAGGAATAGATATTGAAGGCAATGCTCTAATTCTTTGGAATGAACAGATGGATAGCTCTATTGCGGCAGGACTTGCAAGCACAAGAACCTATCCGCTTCGTTCATCTTTTTCTCCAACCTATAACATGAGCGCTAATTTGATTTCAAGATTCGGCCATGAGCGAGCAAGAAAGTCACTTGGTTTCTCCTTCGCCCAGTTTCAAGCAGATAAAGCTGTTGTTGGTTTAGCTAGACAGATTGCGAAAAATGAAGTTGCAATCAAAGCTCTAATTGAAGGATCTCAGAGCGATCTTGGCGATATGGGTGAGTATATGAAGGCGCGCTTTGCAATTAAAGAGATGGAGGCTCAATTCTCATCTAGAAGAATTACTGGTGGTAGCCGGAGAAAACACCATGAAAATATCGAAGAGCAGATAAGCGAACATCGAAGATTTCTCAAACACCATCCATGTCATAGCTGTCCGAATCGCGAGAGTAATGCCCGTGGTTTTGAAAAAGCAGCGAGGCTTGAAAAGGAGTCAGCGGGACTTAAAGCGCGCATGGAGGGCAGAACTAACGTAATTCCTCGAACTTTTGATCGCGTAAGTGAGGTGCTAAAAGAACTCAACTATTTAAGAGATGATCAATTAACTCCTAAGGGAGGAGTACTTACCAAGATATATGCAGAAAGTGATCTGCTGTTATCCGAGCTAATTAGCTCTGACTTGCTTAACCAATACTCTCCTGCAGATCTTGTTGGGTTGCTATCAGCGCTGGTCTATGACGGAAGAGGCGAGCGTAGTAGGAGTCCAAGACTTCCAAAGACCCTTGATGTCTCAATTCCAATGGTGATGAAAGTTTGGCTAAATATCGTAAAGCTCGAAGAAGATTATGGAATTACGCCACAGCGGGAGCCGAATTTTGATCTAGCATGGAGCGCATATCGTTGGGCTAATGGCCATAGCCTTCAAACTATTTTGAGAGAGACTGAAATAACTGTGGGAGACTTTGTTAGAGCAATCCGTCAGATAATTGACCTACTTGGACAATTACTAAATGCCAATCCACAGATGGCTCCAACGGTTAGAGAAGCAGTGAAGAAAATCGATAGGGGAGTTATCGCCTACTCCGCGGTGGTGGCATGAGCCTACTTTTAATTGATAGCGCATCACTTTGGTATCGCGCCTATTACGGAATGCCAGATACCTTGCTCTCGCCTCAAGGAGAGCCAATAAATGCAGTAAAAGGTTTTATCGATATGAGCGCAAGGCTGATTAATCAGTACAAGCCAAATCGTTTAGCTCTCTGCCTAGATGGCGATTGGAGACCGTCTTGGAGAGTGGAGCTCTATCCCGGTTATAAACTCAATCGCTTAGATGATGATGGCGAAGGTGAAGAGGAGCCAGATCTCTTAACTCCGCAAGTACCTCTAATCCTTGATTTCTTTGAAGCTGCAGGGATAGCAATCGTTGGAATGGATGATTATGAAGCAGATGATGTCATCGCAACATTTGCAACCAGGGAGAGCGGTCCGATTCGCATTGCAACTGGCGATCGAGACTTATTTCAATTAGTTGATGAAGAGCGCGATGTAAAAGTCGCCTACCTTGCTAAAGGAATTAGTAATCATGATCTGGTAAATCACTCATGGATAGAGAAGAAGTATGTAATACCAGGTGAGAGATACGCTCTCTTTGCAATGATCAGGGGAGATGCCTCTGATGGGTTACCAGGCATTAGAGGCATTGGTGAAAAGGGAGCTGCTGAAATTGCAAAGAACTATTCCAGTATGGCTGATCTAATTAAGGCTGCTAAGTCCGAAGATCCTAAACTCTCTCCAAATCATCGCAAGAAATTACTCGCAGACCTTGATTATGCCGCTGTGGCAGATCGTCTCGTGCGATGTGCAAGAGATGTGAACCTTCCAGAGATTAATTTGAGTATTCCAAGTTCTCCAAAGAACGCTAAATACCTTGAAACTATGAAGAGCGATTATGGACTTGGAGCAAGCGTTGATCGTCTTCTATCTGCTCTTAATTGGTCATAAAGAATGAGAAAACTCGCCCTTGCCCTAATTTCTGGCTTACTACTTTTTGCCGCTTTTCCACCCGTCGAATTTTGGCCAGCAGCATTTCTTGGAGCTGGATTACTTTTTCTTCTCCTGGCCGAGGAGAGGCTAGGCGCAAGATTTCGAATCGCGCTTCTAGCTGGGGGAGCCTTCTTTGCGCCACTTCTGCATTGGAGCTCTATCTACGTAGGAGCTCTACCCTGGTTGATATTGGTTCTGGGGGAGAGCCTGATTTTTGCCCTTATTGCTCTAGCGCCGATTCGAAAAAATGCTTATGGCGCAATCGCTTTCGCCTCTTCTTTCGCCTTAATTGAGTTATTGAGAATGAAAGCGCCATTTGGAGGGTTTGGATGGGGTCGTATCGGATTTACCCAAGTTGATTCGCTGCAATTTCTCTATCCTTTTATTGGAGTAGTAGGAATCAGCTTCTTTGCGATATCACTTGCGGCGATTATTGTTGTTAAACCAATATTTTCACTCGCCTTTATTCCTGTAATTATTTTGAGTTTTTTTAATTTGAATATCAATACCTCATCAGAAAAGAAAATTAAAGTTATAGCCGTGCAAGGATCGGTGCAACAATTAGGTTTGGAGTTTAATCAAAGAGCGCTTGCAGTTCTCAATAATCATATAGATGCAACACCGAAACGAAACGGCGCCGATGTAATCATCTGGCCTGAGAACGCCTCAGATGTCGACCCGATAACCAATTTGAAAGCCCGTCAGGGGATAGGTAAGTTGCTAAGTGAGATACAAAAGCCCCTGCTAATTGGCGCTGTAGAACAAAGAAGCTCTGGGCCTCTTAACTCCAGCCTTTTATTTGACGCAGATGGACAATTGCTCTCACGATACATAAAGCAAGATTTAGCTCCTTTTGGAGAATATATTCCGCTCAGGTCAATCTCTGAGTCGATTACACCCCTAGCAAAGCAAGTTCGTGATTTCATCCCGGGAGATAATTGGGTAAAGCACAAAATAGATGGCATAGAGTTCCAATCTTTTATCTGCTTTGAAGTCCTAGATGATGATCACACTCAAGCTGGTGCAGATGGGGCAGAATTTCTCGTTGCTCAGACCAATAACGCCACCTTTGGCGATAGTTATCAAGCAGCTCAGCAACTTCAAATAACTAGAGCAAGAGCTGCAGAACTATCACGGCAATTTGCAGTTGTTAGCACCACTGGATACACCGCTCATATTGATCAAAATGGAGAAGTTTTGGATATCGCCGAACAGTTCAAACCAATCGCTTTGCAAATGGAAATTGAAACCTTTAAAGATCGAGCAACAACGATCAGGGGAAGCCTTCTTTGGACGGGTGTTTTGGGTGTTTTATGGCTTTTGAGCGTATTTGGAGAGAGGCGTTCACTCTCGGGTTTTAGCCGATAATCTACATTATGTAAACTAATCTAGTTTATTGCCAAGCTCTCAATCGGCTGGCAGGCACAAACTAAATTCCTATCCCCGTGTGCTCCATCAACCCTTCCAACCGTTGGCCAATACTTTCCTCGTCTCCCCATCCCAACCTCACTGCCCATGGGTAGCGCAGCATCCTGACGGCTATATGGCCTATCCCAAGTATCACTCACCAAAGCTTCAACGGTATGCGGAGCGTTTCGTAGCGGCGAATCATCTATCGAAATCTCCCCCGATTCAATTGCCTTAATCTCCTTGGCAATAGATCCTAGGGCGGCAATGAAGCGATCTATTTCGGTTATATCTTCAGATTCTGTTGGTTCGATCATTAGCGTGCCTGGAACTGGGAAACTCATCGTTGGTGCGTGGAACCCATAATCCATCAAACGCTTAGCAATATCATCAACGCTTACACCACTTCGCTTGGTAATTTCTCTGATGTCAATAATGCATTCATGAGCAATTAAGTCATTCTTTCCGGTGTATAAAGTTGGGTAATCAGGAGCTAGTTTCTTTGCGATGTAATTTGCAGAAAGGATTGCTACCTGCGTTGCTTTTGTTAGACCCTCTGCCCCCATCATCCTTATATACGCCCAAGAGATAGGCAGAATTAACGCTGATCCAAAAGGAGCGCCGCTAATTGGCCCTAGTCCGGTTAACGGTCCTGCTAATGAGTCAAGTGGATGATTTGGTAAGAAAGGCCCAAGATGTTTCTTAGTAATTACCGGACCAACACCAGGACCTCCCCCGCCATGTGGAATGCAGAATGTTTTATGAAGATTAAGATGTGAGACATCAGCTCCAAATTTTCCAGGTTGAGCAAGTCCTACTAAAGCATTCAAATTAGCACCATCAACATAAACCTGGCCACCTGCATCATGGATTAGAGCGCAGATTTGGCTTATCTCTGATTCAAAGACTCCATGGGTCGATGGATAAGTGACCATTAAAGCTGCCAATTGCTCGCCATATTCGGCAATTTTGGCCTTGAGATCGTCAAGTGAAACATTTCCAGCTTCATCGCAGGCGATTACAACAACTCTCATTCCTGCCATAACAGCGCTTGCCGCATTTGTTCCATGGGCACTTGATGGAATCAAGCAGATATCGCGCTGACTCTGACCTATTGAATCGAGATAATTTCTAATCGCAAGAAGTCCTGCAAACTCTCCTTGAGAGCCGGCATTTGGCTGAAGTGATACTGCGTCATATCCGGTGATATCAATAAGCCACTTAGAGAGCTCAGAGATGATTTTTCTTGTTCCGAGCGACTGATTACTTGGCGCAAAGGGATGAAGATCTGCAAATTCAGGCCAGGTAATAGCCTCCATCTCGGTTGTGGCATTTAATTTCATTGTGCAAGAACCAAGCGGAATCATCGTTCTATCAAGTGCTAGATCTCGATCTGAGAGAGTCCTGATGTAGCGAAGCATCGCTGTTTCTGAGTGATAAGAATTGAAAACTGGATGTTGCATATAGGAAGTTGCTCGAAGCGATGCGATCGCGCCATATGGTTCAGAGCTACTTTGCTTCAAACCCCAAGCACGAATCAATTTCTCAACAGTTGCACTAGTGCTTACCTCATCAAAGGCAACACTTACTCCCCCGCTGATCTTTCTAACATTAATTCCAGCTTTTAGCGCAGCATCAATTAGGGCATCGCTATTACTTGCAAGAAATGAAACTGTGTCAAAGAAATTCGGGCTATAAAGTTCAAAGCCGCTCTCTTTCAGAGAGCCGGCAAGCTTTCTTGCAAGTTGATGCGTTCTTACTGCAATTTCCTTTAAACCTTCTGGTCCGTGCCATGCTCCATAAAAGGCAGAAATGACAGCTAGAAGAACTTGAGCAGTGCAGATATTGCTTGTTGCCTTATCGCGCCTAATATGTTGCTCTCTAGTCTGAAGAGCTAGACGCAGGGCTGGATTTCCATGGCTATCAATACTCTGTCCAACAAGCCTTCCTGGAAGGGATCTTTCAAGACCCTCTCTTACTGCAAGAAAACCTGCATGCGGTCCACCAAATCCCATAGGAACGCCAAATCTCTGAGCAGAACCAACTGCGATATCTGCTCCCCACTCCCCCGGAGATTTAATTAATGTAAGCGCAAGTAGATCACTTGCCATAATTACTAACGCCCCACGGCTATGTGCCTTTGCAATTGCATCAGAGAAATCATTTAATGAACCGAAAGTATCTGGATATTGGAGAAGGACTCCAAAGCAATTACTCAAATCAACACCACTACTTAAATCAAGAACTTCACAATTTATCTTTAACGGCTTAGCCCTTGTCATCACCACTGCTTGAGTCTGCGGATGAACCCTTGAATCAATTACAAATCGTGCTTCGTCGCCAAGTTTGCTGCTTCGCCTTGCCAGTGTCATTGCCTCTGCTGCAGCTGTTGGTTCATCAAGCATTGAGGCGTTACAGATTGGCAGGCCCGTTAGATCGCTAACCATTGTTTGGAATGTAAAGAGAGCTTCAAGTCTTCCCTGGCTTATCTCTGGTTGATAAGGGGTATACGCGGTATACCAAGCTGGATTTTCCAAAACATTTCTAAGCACTACTGGCGGAGTAATGCTTGCGTAATATCCGAGGCCGATTAAAGATTCCATCTTTCGATTTTCTAAAGCTAACTTTCTTAACTCCGCAATTACTTCCACCTCTGATATTGGTTTTGGAAGTAGCGGGCCGAACTTAGCAGTTAACTTGATTGAATCTGGGAGAACAGCCTGCGTAAAAGATTCTAAATCGCTATAGCCAAGCTCAAGGAGCATGGTTGAGATCTCATCACCTGATGGACCTATATGCCGATCTGAAAATTCCGCTCGCGCCATGGCGGAAAGGATAGAGGCTGGGCTTTACTTACGCCCCTCTAAGTTTACGTCTTGCAGCCAGCTCATCTGAATCAGTTCGGGTAGATATCGCTCCATCGCTTAAATTCTCTGCTTGAAGGTGAGAGAGCGAGCCTTCAACTTCATTCCAAACTTTGCCAATGGCGATACCAAATACTCCTTGGCCTCCTTGAAGCAGATCGAAGATCTCCTCAGAGCTAGTGCACTCATAGATTGAGGCTCCATCGCTCATTAGAGTAATTCTTGCTAGATCCTCTACCCCGCGTTCGCGAAGATGGGTAACAGCGCTTCTAATGTTTTGCAGCGATACGCCAGTATCAAGAAGGCGCTTAACAATTTTTAGAACCAAGATGTCTTTAAACCCATAGAGCCTTGAACTTCCAGAACCGCTTGCTCCCCTCACAGTTGGTTCAACCAAACCAGTTCTTGCCCAGTAATCAAGTTGTCGGTATGAGATTCCGGCTGCTGAGCAGGCAGATGCGCCGCGATAACCAAGTTCTAGAGAACTCAATTGATCCTCTTCCATTTGCGCGCCTCGCGATTCAATCAGGGAAGTTCTGCGGGTAAGGAAGTAACGGTAAGGCTAGCGATGCTTGGAATCAATGACCGACACTCTCCAAACCTAAAGTTGAGGTTAATGGTTTCGCCTTCTTCCTCTCAATCCATAGATATAGGCCAGAGTAAAGAGAGCGCCCACAAGGGAGTAGGCCACCTTGCCTATCCCCCATGGGGCGGGCGTAAGGAACGTAAGCAGGGTTAAAAGGGTGCATATACCAACCATCAAAACTCCAACTTGTCGTAGCGCCCGCTCTGGAGCAAAGGCGGCAACTAAAGGCATCATCACTGAGGCTATGAGAAGACAGACGCCAATCATTCTCATCGCCCAGACTAATTCATCGCTATAGCCAACTGGGCCTATCTCTATTTTAAGAAACTGAAGAAATGATTGCGGAGCGGCAACAAGAGCTAGAGCTGAGAGGGCAAAAACTATCGCGCCCATACGAAGAGTTAAAGCCAGGCGCCTTGCCAACATCTCTTCTCCTATCCCAGAAAATCCTCTGGATTAATCTGATCTAGAAACTCCTTAAACTTTTCAACTTCATCATCTGATTGATCGGGAATCTCGATGCCAGCATCACTAAGAAGAGCCTCGCTTGCAAGAATGGGAGAACCAGTTCGCAAAGCGAGTGCAATAGCATCACTGGGTCTAGATGAGACGCTGATTCCTCCTTGCAGATTGATAAGCGAGTAGAAGATTCCATCTCTCAGCTCAGTTAAATGGATGGAATCGATAGAAACTTGCAGCGAGGCTAGAAGATCCTTCATAAGATCATGAGTCAGCGGCCTAGGCGGTGTTACTTCTTGCTGCGCAAAAGCGATAGCGGTTGCCTCAACGGCGCCAATCCAAATAGGTAAATATCTCTCGCCACCAATTTCTTTCAAAAGAACAATTGGTTGATTAGAGGGCATCTCAACTCTCACCCCGATTACATCAAGGGCGTGAAAATTCATCTTGCGCGATTCAAACCAGAGCGAACTAGCGCTGCGTGAAGTCTCACAGATAGAGATGCTATCTCTCTTGAAACTTCTTGCGCTCTTGCTTTTGAATCAGGATTCTTTTGACGAAGAAGTGGGGTGATTACTTGCTCAACCAATCCAACTTCTCGATCAGCAGCGGTTTTAAAGGCTCTTAGATGCCTTCCTTCAATACCGAAGCCAGAGATTTCAGCAACAACCTTTGCAACAGTTAGCGCATCGCCATCATAGTGACGACCTTTTAGCTCGATAAGACCATATCCTTCAAGCTCTACCAATTGCTCCTCACTAATTCCTGAATTTGAAATGAGCTCATCTCTGGAGAGTTTCATCTCGCTCTGCTCAATGAAGGCAGAGGCAGATAGGGCGCTATCTACACTTGATAGTCGGGCTATTGGAGCGCCATTAACGCTAGCTGCTGGTTCAAGGCCTCTGTCAAGGGCATCAAGATTATCTTTGATTACCTTAAGCGGCAGATATTGATCACGCTGAGCAAGAAGAACATAGCGAAGACGCTCTAGATCAACTGATGTGAACTTTCGATATCCAGAGGGAGTCCGCTGCGGCTCAATGAGCCCCTCTGATTCTAGAAAGCGAATCTTTGAGATAGTCACATCTGGAAAATCTGAACGCAACTTTCCTAATACCTCACCAATACTTAAGTATGCTCTAGCTGGAACACTCATCCTCTAACCCTTCCGCCGATAAAGAAATGCAAACGATATTTTCCAATATGTAACTCTGAACCATCATGTAGCTCGCCCTGATCACTTATCTTTCCATCAAGGTAAGTTCCATTTAAACTTCCGCTATCTTTAAAGCTATAGCTTTTGCCATTTCTAATAACTTCAGCATGTTTTCTAGATACTGTTACATCATCTAAGAAAATATCGCAATCAACTGCTCGACCAATCACAGTTCGATCTGAATTAATTAAAAAACGAGCGCCTTTTCCCGGACCGCTTAATGAAATTAACATGGCAGAACCCTCGTCAAGTGCGTTGATTACATCTCGCTCTTCTTGGCTGGTTTTATCAAGCAGTAGCGAGAGCTGATCTGAAACTGGTCTTAGCGAGCCCATATTGATAGTTCGAGTTAGGTCGCGCTGGTTATCTTCTTGCTCCACAGCGCCTCCTTACTCTCAACCAAAGGCTAAGGCTCAAGAGAGCCTCACCGTTATCTTGAGGCTGACACTAGGCGCGAGATAAGGGTTGAGTCAAGCGGTGAGTGAGGCGTAATCCCCTGCTGAGAGCAAGCTTTCTAGCTCACTGGGAGTTGAAATCTCAACTTCAAAGATCCATCCCGCACCATAAGGCTCCTTATTCAAAACCTCTGGGGCGCTATCTAATGAGTCATTAATTAATATAACTTTTCCAGTTAATGGGGCATAGATCTCAGAGACGCTCTTAGTTGATTCCACTTCGCCGCAGACCTTGCCAGCACCGATTTCATCGCCGAGTTTTGGCAATTGAATATAGACAATGTCGCCGAGTGCTAATTGAGCATAATCAGTAATTCCAACCCGGTAGCGATTAGTTGAAACTTCGCTAACCCACTCATGCTCTTTGGTATATCTCAACAGATCTGGAATGTTTGTCACAACTATCCCCTCTTTAAGCTCTTAATACCTGAGCGAGCGTAACTTAAACCAGTTAATAGGTATAACCCAATTCCCCATCCTGCAAAGCCCCATCCAAAGATATAAGCGGCATCAGAGATCGACCCTGAAGTGGAATCGGTAAGTAGCAGTAAGGGAAGGGCATAGAGCAAGTTAAAAGTTGCTGCCTTTCCTAAATAGGTAACCTTAAAAGGCGGTATGGCCTTTGATTTCATCACTATTAGAAGAAGACCCAGCAGAATATCTCTACCGGCAATCAAAGCTAATACCCATAGGGGAACCACTTGGGTTGCAAACATTGCTATAAGAACCGAGATTATGTAGAGGCGATCAACAGCTGGATCCATTAACTCGCCTAGTCGAGATTCTTGGTTCCAGGCCCGAGCAAGCTTTCCATCAAAATAATCAGTAGCTCCAGCAATAACTAGGGTGAGAATCGCAAGGCCCATCTCTTCTCGCACTAGAACCAAATAGAGAAAAACCGGGATGCCCAAGGCGCGGGCCATCGTTAATAGATTTGGAATGGTAAACACGTCGGGACGAGAGGATTTGAACCTCCGACCACATGACCCCCAGCCATGTGCGCTACCAAGCTGCGCTACGTCCCGCAGAAACTTAGACAGATTCTACTTAATTTGCTTCTTAACGCTCTCTTATGCGAACAGAGACTCTAATTGGTGAGCCTGAAAACCCAAATTCTTCACGTAGGCGTCTTTCAATAAATCGACGATAAGAGGCTTCAAGAAATTCTGTCGCAAAGATAACGAAGGTAGGCGGCGCAATTCCAGCCTGAGTCGCAAAAAGAATTTTTGGTTGTTTCCCGCCTCTTAGAGGTGGTGGGGTGCTGCCTACTAGTTGCCCTAAGAAAGAATTAAGCCTTCCGGTTGGAACTCTTGCCTCCCAGCTTTCAAGAGATCTTTGAATAGCAGGAAGCAATTTATCTTTATGCCAACCTGTCTTTGCTGAAATATTGACCCGCTCGGCCCACTCCACTTGGTCAAAATTTCGCTCAGTTTCTTTATCTAAAACTACTCGCCGATCTTCATCAACTAGATCCCACTTATTTAATCCAATGACTAAAGCTTTTCCTGAATCTTCAACCATAGTAATGATTCTTAAATCCTGCTCAGTAATAGGCGTTGCGGCATCGATAATCATGATGACCACCTCAGCATTTTCAATGGCTCTCTCAGTTCGAAGGGCAGCGTAATACTCAGAGCCTGAGGCTTGATGAGCCCTTCTTCTAATGCCTGCTGTATCAATAAAGCGCCAGGTCTTATCGCCTAAATCAATTAGCTCATCTACTGGATCTCTTGTCGTTCCTTCTGCGTCATCAACTAGTGAGCGAGTAGAGCCAGCAAAGGAATTTAGAAGGCTGCTCTTACCAACGTTTGGCCTTCCAACAATTGCGATCCTTCGATATCCATCATCAATTCGGCTTGCTCCAACTTCTGGCAGCTGTGAAACTATAAGATCTAGTAGGTCTCCGCTTCCTCTGCCATGTGCCGCTGAGATGAAGTGAGGCTCACCTAAACCTAGATTCCATAAAGAATGGGCATCAAGTTCATCTTTCTCAGAATCAACTTTATTGGCAATCAACATCACAGGTTTCTTTGATTTGCGAAGCACGGATATCAGAGCGTCATCATCTGATTGCTGACCAACTTGAGCATCAACTACAAAGAGAACTAGATCAGCATCTGAGATGGCAGACTCCGCAGCATCTGAGATTTTTAGCGCAATACCTTCAGAAGTTGGCTCCCATCCTCCGGTATCGATGACCATAAAGGTCTTGCCATTCCACTCTGCCTCATAGCTAACTCGATCTCTTGTTACACCTGGGGTATCTTCAATAATCGCCTCACGAGAGCCGATAATTCGATTAACTAGAGTGGATTTACCAACATTTGGCCTTCCAACTATCACAACTCTTGGAAGGCCAATAAGTCTTCTGCTCTTTAGAATATTCCAGATATAGGCAACAGTTTCATCAAGAGTTAGATTCGTTGAATCAACGATGATGGCATCCTCTGCCTTTCTAAGTGGAGATACTGCGCGGGTGCTATCAACTTGATCCCTATTTGATAAAGATGCAGCAACGCTATCTGGGGAGCTAGTCTCTAAACCCCTTGATTTATCCTCTAAATCACGCCTTATTGCTCTAGCGTTAATATCAGCTTGTAGCCATATCTTTAAGCTTGCAGTAGGTGCGACAACAGTTCCTATATCTCTGCCTTCAACAACGATTCCATTCTTAGCGCTCTCAATAATAACTCTCTGCAACGCTACTAATTCTTTTCTTAGCTCCGGCCAACTACTGACCCTTGAAACAGCTGAGGTAACTTCCGCACTTCTTATCGCCTCAGATACATCTACTCCCCCGCAAAGCGTGATCGGATTGCTTGGGTCAGTTTTAAAGAGAATTGGAGAACTTTTAAGAGCAATTAATAATTTATCTGCGCTATCAATAGCATTCTCAATTGCAAGCCATGTAGCAGCGCGATAAAGCGCGCCCGTGTCTAAATATAGCCAACCAGCTCGCTTAGCGATAGCTTTTGCAGTGGATGATTTTCCAGATCCACTTGGACCATCCATCGCAACTACTACTGTCATCGGCGATGAACCTTCCAATCTTGATTCTTGAGGTGAGCTTCAACTCGCTCGCCATCTTCAGGAGAGAAGGCTAGTGTGATTAAACCACTTTCTTGACCGGGTGAATGCTCAATCGATAAATCTTCAATATTGGCTTTGATATGAGCGCATTCAGTAAATAATTGACTAAGAGCTCCTGGTTCATCTTTGATGACTACTAATAGGTGGAGATAATTTCTTGGTTTAGCGCCATGTTTGCCAGAAACTTTTGCTCGTCCTGAATTTCCCTTGAGAAAGAGAGTCTTAATCTCTTCTTGTTTAGATTCAGAAATTGCGCCTTTAAGTGTGAGAGCTTTGGAAATAAATTGATCGAGAGTGCTTAAAACTTCATCTTTATTTTCTAAAAGTATCTCACTCCAAAGCGCCCCATCACTTCCAGCAATTCTGGTCATATCTCTAAGGCCCTGCCCTGAGAGCTCAAGACCTGCGCCTATATCTTGAATTTCACTTGCTATTAGCGTGGATGCGATTTGAGGAAGGTGTGAGATTCTGGCCATTAAATGATCGTGCTCTTTAGCGCTCATTTCATAGCTACTTGCCCCAAGAGCCTGAATTAGCTCTTTTGCCATTACAATGGCGCGGGCAGAAGTCTTGGCAGTTGGAGTAATGATCCACGCCCTACCATTGAAAAGATCTGCTTGAGCTGAAGATGCTCCTGAAACTTCGCGACCAGCCATTGGATGAGTTCCAACAAATTGCTCTGCAAGCACCGGTAATACTTCTATCTCTTGTATAAGGTTAGTTTTAACACTGCTAACATCTATAAATATTGATTTAGAGTTTGCAGCAAATTCGGCTTTTAGCGCAGATACAGTAGATGCTGGCGGAGTTGCGATGATAACTAGATCGAACTCCCTTCTCTCTTCCCCTTCTGCCTTTAGATACGGCGCCAGGAGATCTTTGGCAAGAGCCAAAGCTTTCTGATCGGCATCATCTATGGATACAAAGACCCCTTGATGCGCTAGAGCTAGCGCGATTGAGGTACCAATTAAGCCAGCACCTACGATCCTTACTGATTGAATCTGAGGAGAAGCCTGCGCATTCATTACTGAGCTATATCTTTGCGAAGAGTGACCGCGCCGCGAAGGTAAATATGTGAAATTTGATCCTGGTTCAGCTCTGTGTGGCAGTGGAGCATCAAACGAATAGTTCTTGGAAGGCTTGTTGGCACAGCCATTTCGACCGCGCAGATTAAAGGGACTTTTTCAAGGCCCATGGCTCTGGCTGAAGCAGCCGGAAAGTCGCTAACCAGATCTGGGGTGCAGGTAAAAAGCATAGAGATCAGATCGGTAGTATTGAGCTTATTGGCCTCGAGAACTTTTGAAACTAGTTCCACGACAGCTTCTTGCATCAAGACCGGATCATCACGGTCTATCTGAATAGCTCCTCGTATTGCTCGCACGAACACTTTCAGATTTTACCCGTCTTGCCCTCTCTCCCGTGGGAAGCCGTCATAGTGTTTTATCGACTTATAGTTATCTCTATTTCAGCGATTTCGCGAAGAATTGTCGACAATTACCCGCAGACTAGGGGTTCGGTAGTAAAAGCTATATATCGACTTTTATGAGAAGGCGTAAGGCTAGAAAAGTCGATATATTAACTATTCATATCCATGCAAAAAAACGTTATATCAATAAAGCGGTATTTACTAATATTAATAAAAACATATAACTATTAAACAATTAAACCGTTTATAGATTTATGACTTCGACTTCATTTAGCGCTCGCCATTTGCCACTAGGTAGCTCCCCCAGCTTTATCGAACCAAAGGCTGTTCTGATCAAGCGAGTTACTGGAAATCCAATCTCATCAAAGATTCTTCTAACCACGTGATTTCTTCCCTCATGGATGACGAGTTCGATAAAACCACCGAAACGGTTGACTGCCAAAGGGCGAGCTAAACCATCATCCAATTCAACCCCCCTAGAGAGAAGATCGAGTGCTGCCCTTGGCAGAGCTTCCTCGGTGGCAACGAGATAGGTCTTCTTCACTTCAAAAGATGGATGTGTGGCTTCATGGGCCCATTGGCCGTCATTGGTAACAATGATCAATCCTTCACTCTCCTTATCTAAGCGCCCTACATGAAATAGCCGTTCCTGCCAGTCAAGAAAATAGTCACTGAGACAGGGGCGACCTTCTGGGTCTGACATGGTGGACAAAACACCTGTAGGTTTATGGAACGCGAGATAAGTTTTGGTCTTTACTGCTGTAATCGTTTCATTATCAACTTCAACTTTAGTCTTTATCGGGTCTATTTTCAGTCCTTGAGTGCGAATTACCTTGCCATCAACCTTAACCCGGCCCTGCTCGATGAGTTCTTCGCAGGCTCTACGGCTAGCTACGCCACAGTCGGCCATAAACTTTTGAAGTCTTACTAGTTCGGCCATAGCGGCCATCCTACTCACTCAGTAAGAGAAGCAATTACCTCATCTAGGCCATCTATACTAGGCAAGAAGGGCGCTAAAGCTGGAAGATCTTCAACGCTATTGAGTCCAATTCTTTCTAGGAAGTAGTGGGTAGTTCGATAGAGAATCGCTCCACTCTCATGCTCAATTCCGCACTCCTCCACTAAACCTCTAGTCACAAGAGTCTTCATAACAGCTTCCACATTAACCCCGCGGATTGCAGAGACTCGAGCCCTTGAAATTGGTTGGCGATATGCAATCACAGCAAGTGTTTCCAGAGCTGCCTGTGAGAGTTTTGCTTGCTGGCCATCCAAAACGAATTTTTCAACTAATGGCGCCAAGTCAGGATGGCTATAAAAACGCCACCCGCCAGAGATCTGCTTGAGAGTGAAGCCCCTGGCCTGCTCCTCATAGGAGGCTGCAAGGGCATTGAGCGATTCAAGAATCTGCTCAGTTGGCGCTTCGATTATCTGGGCAAGGACTACTTCTGAGACGGGTTCTTCGACAACCATCAAGATAGCTTCAATTGAACGTTCCAGTTCGCGATTAGACATTTTCGCCCCCTTCTTCTACCCCGTCTTCGCCTGATTCAACTAGAGCTGGGCGATCAAACTCATCACTAACTCTAATTTCACCTTCAACGCTGCCAACCCAGGTGATCTGTAGTTCGCCTAGAGCAACCACCTGCTCAAATCTCACTGAACCCTCTTTAAAGAGTTCAAGCAGAGCTAGAAATCTAGCAACCACAACTAAGGTATTTGCTGCATCACTTACCAAGGCCCTAAAACTCATTGTTTTATGCCTTCTCAAAGCTGATACAACCCCGAGGGCCTCAGCGGCCACACTAACTAGCGGCAGATGGAGGTGCTCCACAGAGAGGGTTGGCGCGGTTTTGGGAGTGAGAACGCGGTTTGCGATAGCTGCAAATCTCTCTGGAGTAACGCCTATTAAAACCTCAGGTAGTAGAGCTGCGAAAACTGGATCAAGTGAGACTGAGCGGGCAAAGGTCTTTTCCTGTTCAAGAATTCGTTCGGAGAGGATCGATGCAATCTCTTTGAAGGCGCGATACTGCAAGAGGCGAGCAAAGAGCAGATCGCGAGCTTCAAGAAGTGCGAGATCTTCTTCATCATCAATCTGGCCAGATGGCAATAATCGAGCTGCTTTAAGGTCCAATAAAGTAGCGGCAACAACTACGAATTCACTAGCATGATCTAATTTCCAGCCAGCTTCAGTTTTTTCTAATTCGCGAATATAGCTAATAAATTCATCTGTAACTGTGGCAATAGCGACATCGGTGATATCCATTCGATGTCTTGAAATGAGCTGTAGCAATAAATCAAAAGGTCCATCGAAGTTTTCTAAGTGAACCGAGAAGCCAGCAACTCTTCCCTCACTAATACTTTGCGCAGGGGAGGCTAAAGTATTACTTGAGGGTTGCGCAGAAACTTCATCCATAGTCTGGCAAGTCTATGCGTGTCGCAGCCAATATCTCCATAAGCGGTGGTTAAAGTCTGGTCATGGCAAAAAGTGCTTCAGAGATATCTCGCTTGAACGCTAAATCGACATTTTCAAAAGCTGATTCTGAAATTGTTACATCATCTTCAGTATTGGGAAAGCCTGATAGGGATTTCCCTTATCCAGCGCCATTAACAGAACATGGCAATGCAAAGATAATTTCAGTTGTTAATCAAAAAGGTGGCGTTGGCAAAACCACAACAACGATTAATCTCGGCGCTGCTTTTGCAGAGCTTGGAAGACGAGTTCTATTAATTGATTTTGATCCACAGCACTCACTTTCGATTGGGCTTAATGTTTCAACCAGAGATATCGAAGGTTCTGTCTATAACCTGCTTATGGATGAATCAACGCAGGTATCTGATTTCCTTTTAAAAACCAGCGTTCCTGGCATGGATATGATCCCAGCTCATGAGGATCTATCTGGCGCCGAAGGTGGCTTGGTAAATGTAATTGCTCGCGAAAAGATTCTAAAGCGAGTTCTTTCTACTGTCACTGATTTCTACGATGTTATTCTCATTGATTGCCAGCCATCACTTGGCCTTCTAACCGTAAATGCCCTAACCGCATCGCACTGGGTTCTAGTGCCCCTGGAATGTGAGTATTTTGCGCTTAGAGGTGTGGCTCTCCTTGATGACATAATCAAGAAAGTAAAGGCCAATACCAATCCAGATATCGAGCTTCTCGGAATCTTGCCAACGATGTTTGATAGAAAGACTGTTCATAGTCGCGAGGTTTTAGAACGAATCAGTGAAGCCTTCCCAACTAAAGTATTTGATACCACAATTGCTAGAACCGTTAGATTCCCAGAGACAACTGTTGCTGGCGAGCCCATAACTTCCTATGCCAGCTCCTCAGTTGGAGCTGCTTCTTATCGCAGACTTGCAAGAGAAATAATTGCTAACGGAGGGGTTCGATGACAAGACGTATTAGTTTGCCGGGAGCAGATGAGTTATTTAGAAAGACAACTCTAAGCGCTGTTCCAGATCAAAGCGTTGAAGAAGTTGAAGTTGCTCACACCAACCGGCCAACAACTGCCACCGTTGCAAAAGCAGCTCCAAAGTCAACTGGCGTTAGACAGACTCCAAGACGTCGCGCAACTGGTTTGGATAAAGGACCATCAGGACGAGAGAAACATGATGAAAAAATTACGGTTTATCTATCTCCTGAAGAGCTCTTTGATTTAGAGCAAGCAAGACTTCACTTGAGAGGAGATCTTGGCCTTGCAGTTGATAGAGGTCGAATCGTCCGTGAATCTCTTGCAATTGTTATTGCAGATTTAGAGGCAAAGGGCGATCAATCAATTATCGCTAGAAGACTTAGAGGCAGATAGCTCTACTTTGATCTTGGGTGAGCGCTTGCATAGCTCTCACGCAATTTATCGATTGTTACCAAGGTATAGATCTGGGTTGTTGTTACCGAGGCATGTCCCAAAAGTTCTTGCACCACTCTTATATCTGCTCCCCCATCAAGTAGATGGGTGGCAAAAGAATGCCTAAATCCATGCGGAGAAATCGCCTCATCTAGCCCCGATCTCTTTGCGGCATCAATAACAATCTGCCAGGCGCTCTGACGCGAAAGGCGAGTTCCTCTTTTTTCATTAAGAAAGAGAGCTTCTTCCTTAAGATTCTTAGCAAAGACTGGACGGGATCTGGTTAGATACTGATCCAAAGCCAATCTGGCATAACTTCCAACCGGAACTAAACGCTCCTTTCCCCCTTTGCCACGGACTCGAATAGTTATTGCCTCAACGCCCTCTTGGCTATTTTGAGAAATATCTGATCGATTCAAAGCAATAATCTCGCTAACTCTTGCCCCCGTTGCATAGAGCAGCTCCAATATCGCCCTATCTCTAATTCCCGATAAGTCATCGGCGCAGCTATTAATCAGTCTTGCAATCTGATCAATACTTAAGGCTTTAGGTAATCTCTTAGCACTCCTTGGCACAAGAATCTCTTTAGCAATACTTTCAACGCCACTTTCTTTAGCTAGAAATGCAAAGAGACTTCTCAAGGCAACAGCATTTCTAGCGATACTTGATTCGTTTAGATTTGCCTCTCTTAGAGTGTGAAGAAAGGCAGCTACATCACTTGGATTGATACTAGTAAGTGTCTTCTGGCTTTTATTTAGATAGTTAAGAAACTTCTCTAAATCTCTTCTATAAGATGAAAGAGAATTCTTAGCCAGCCCTCGCTCTATTGCGCAGTGATTGAGGAATATTTCAATCGAAGATCTATCATCCACGTTCTAGCGCGGCCTTAATTAAGCCAGCAAAGAGTGGATGGGCTCTAGTCGGCCTTGATCTAAATTCTGGGTGAGCCTGAGTTCCAACATAAAATGGATGGACCTCTCTTGGAAGCTCAACAAATTCAACTAAATTCTCATCTGGCGATGTTCCGCTAAAAACTAACCCTGCCCCACTTAGCTCTTTGCGATAGGAATTATTGACCTCATAGCGATGTCTATGACGCTCAGATATTTCAGGGGCTTGATAACAGCTCTCAACAATTGAGCCTTTGGCAAAAATTGCTTTATAGAGTCCAAGACGCATCGTTCCGCCCATATCAGCTTCACCATTTACGATCTTTACCTGACTTGCCATAGTTGCAATAACTGGAGCATCAGTATCAGGATCAAATTCAGCAGAGTTAGCCCGCTTTAAACCGAGGATATTTCTAGCTATCTCAATGACCATGCATTGCAAACCTAAACAAAGACCTAGCGCTGGAATCTTGTTTTCTCGTACATACTTAAGAGCTCCGAGCTTTCCTTCAATGCCTCTGACTCCAAAGCCGCCCGGAACACAGATTGCATCTACCTCGCTTAAGTTTGCTTTTGCTCCAGCTTCTGTTGCGCATTCATCACTTGCAACCCATTTAATTTCAACCCTAGCGTTATTAGCAAAGCCCCCAGCTCTTAGCGCTTCAGTGACCGAGAGATAAGCATCTGGAAGATCAACGTACTTTCCAACTAGAGCAACCTTTACGCTTTTGGCGGGGTTATGCACTCGCTCAAGTAGTGAATCCCATTGCCCCCACTTAACTCCATGGGCCTTTAGATCAAGCCTTCTGACAATATAGGAATCAAGCCCCTCGCTATGGAGCACTTTAGGGATGTCATAAATTGAGGGAGCATCAACTGCTGCAACTACGGCTTCTAGATCAACATCGCACATCAGTGAAATCTTCTTCTTAACACCTTGCGGGATTGCTCGATCTGAGCGAAGAACAATGCCATCTGGAGATATTCCAATAGAGCGGAGAGCTTGGACTGAGTGCTGCGTGGGTTTTGTCTTTAACTCGCCTGATGGACCAATATATGGAACCAGTGAGACATGAAGATAAAAGACGTTATCTCTACCAACTTCTTGCCGGATCTGTCTTGCTGCCTCCAAAAATGGCAGAGACTCAATATCGCCAACAGTTCCACCAACTTCAGTGATGACTAGATCGATATCGGGAGCTGCCATTGCTCGAATGCGCTCTTTAATCTCATTGGTGATATGAGGAATAACTTGCACCGTTTCACCTAGATATTCGCCATGGCGCTCTCTTGCAATAACTCTTTGGTAAATCTGACCAGTTGTGACATTGGCTGACCCATGAAGATTGGTATCAAGGAATCTCTCATAATGGCCGATATCTAAATCTGTCTCTGCTCCATCATCGGTAACAAATACTTCGCCATGCTGGAAAGGATTCATTGTCCCTGGATCCACATTGATGTAGGGATCAAGCTTTTGCATTGTGACTCTAATGCCGCGGGCTACAAGCAGGCGACCTAAACTAGATGCGGTAAGGCCTTTACCAAGACTTGAGGCGACTCCGCCGGTGACAAAGAGATGTTTGGTCACATGAGGGGCGGTCATGGAGGGCAAACTTATCAGCCAACATCGCTGAAGCGTAAATTGAGCAGCTCCCGAGCGTGATCTTGGGCGTGTTCTGATTCTTCAATGCCAGAGAGCATTCGAGCTATCTCAATCTCGCGCTCTTGATCACTTAGGGATTTGATTGAGGTAGATGACAGAAGACCGTTGCTATCTTTCTCAACCAAGATGTGATTATCGGCCCAGAGCGCAACCTGAGGCAGATGGGTAACCACAATAACTTGTGAATTCATAGCAAGCTTTCTAAGCCTCTTTCCCACTTCAAGAGCTGCTCTACCGCCAACACCAGCATCAACTTCATCAAAGACATATGTGCCAAGTGGATAAGAGCCAGCTAGCACAACTTCAAGTGCCAACATCAAACGAGATAGTTCTCCACCACTTGCAGCCTTTGATACTGGAAGCAATTCTCCGCCGCTATGAGCGGTAAAGAACATAAAGACTTCATCTAGCCCAAAGAGTGAAAAATGCTCATCGCTACTTCCATCTCTACTTTCCATTTTTACTTCAAAAAGCGCTTTAGCCATAGCAAGTTCCACTAACTCTTTAGTGACAGATGAGGAGAGCTTTTTTGCCGATTGTGCTCTAAGGGCGCTCAAAGTTTTTGCTTCATCTAGCAGCTTTGCGCGCAACCCTTCCAGCTCTCTGCCCATTTCGGCTAAGCGATCATCTCCCCCACTCAAATCCCTAATGCGATTCTTTGCTCCCTCTGCTTTCACAACAGCTTCAGCTAGCGCCTCATTCTTATCACTTGAGTTGCCATACTTTTTGGCAAAAGAGCTCAAAGCAGCTCTACGGTCTTGAGCCAACTCCAGCGCTTGAGGATCCGCCGAGAGTGAATCTAAATACCGATCAAGATCTGAGGCTGCATCAATTAAATCAAAGAGTTTCTCTGAGATGGCATCTGCAATTTGGTCTAATTGAGCATCTCGACCTTTGGCACCAGTTAGAGATTTCTTAGCGCTATGCAATGAATTTAAAGCTCCCGCTTCTTCATCTGAGAGCGCTTGTTGGGCACCAAGTGAGGCAATCCTTAAATCTTCAACACTTTCTAGCTTTGAAATTTGAGCCTCCAGCTGGGATAGCTCAGAGCTTTGTGGCTTTAATTTGGCAAAATCACCTACGAGCTCTTCGAGTGATTTAATCTCGCTATCTCTATCACCTAGAGCTTTCTTTAGCTCCGCTATCTCTTTGCGCAGCACCTGATAGTTCTTCAGCGCCTCTTGATAAGCAAGGAGAGCTGTAGAAAGTTCTTGACCAGCAAATATATCTAGAATCTCTCGCTGCTTATTTGCTTTTGTTAGTACTAAATTTGTATGCTGGCCATGAATTTCGATTAGTTGATCTGCAAAAGAAATTAGAGTGCTAGCCGTTGTAGCAGAGCCTGATAGTTGAGCTTTTGATTTTCCATCTCTGCCCAGCTGTCTTGAAAGAAGGATTGCTGATTCTTCAATTTCAGGTTCATGCTCATCAATTAGCGCGCTTAACTCTTCACTAATTTTCTCTGGCAATCTAAAACGACCACTTACCACTGCTCTATCTTGACCCTGCCTAATGTAATCAGCATCGGCCTTCTGTCCCAGGATCAGTGCCAGGGCATTTAGAAGCATTGTTTTACCAGCTCCAGTTTCACCGGTAATTACATTAAAGCCTTCTTTAAACTCAATCGTTGCGCTATCAATTAGCCCAAGTGAGCGGATATTGATTTCTTCTAAGAGTGAGCCTTTACGCTCGCCCTTTTTACTCACCGCGCCAGCCATCAACCGGTAATTTAAATTTGGCAACAAGGCGATCAGTAAATGGCGCTGCGTCGATATGGGCTAGGTTTATATAGCTTTTATCCGAGGTTAGTACGACGCGATCCTTTTCTTTCAAGGCAAACTTGCGAAGACCATCTGCGGATAGAACGCCCTCATCACTTTCAACATCGATGGCAATTTCTGAATCTGCGCCAATAACCATTGGGTCTGAGAAGAGGGCGTGAGCTGCAAGTGGCAGAAGAACTAGGGCTTCAACCTCTGGCCAAACAACTGGACCGCCTGCGCTAAAGGCATAAGCAGTTGATCCTGTTGGCGTTGCACAGATAACTGCGTCGCAGCCCCATCTTGAAAGAGGTCTGTGATCAACTTGAACAAAAAGCTCAATCATTGCCTCAGTGCTTCGCTCAACTGTTACTTCATTAAGCGCCCACCCTTTAGTAACTAACTCATCGGCTCTAAATACTTGATATGCCAGCGTCATACGCTTTTCAGTCTTATATTTCTTATCTCTAATGGCCGAGATAATCTTTTCTTGACTTGGTTTTCCAATCTCTGCAAGAAAACCAACATGTCCTAGATTGATTCCTAGCACTGGGATATTTGATCCATGTATCTGTTCTGCTCCACGCAAAATAGTTCCATCGCCGCCAAGAACTAAAACGAGTTCAATCTCGCCATATCGCTGCCTTACTTGCTCGCTTCCAACTTGAGTGACGCCAGATACTCCAGTATCTGCACTTGAGATAAAGGCAAAGCCTTCAGAGCGAAGAGTCTTAACAATAGATCCCGCAAGCTCTTTTGCTTCAGGGCGAGTTGGATGTAGGACAAGTAGAACTTCACGCTTTATCATCTACTGCGGTCCTTTCGCTATCGCCTGATCTAACTCTTTATCTGAAATCATCTCTGCTCCAGATTTAAGCCAGAGAAAATATTCAACATTTCCAGAAGGTCCCGGAAGGCAGCTGGCCACTACTCCAACGGTACCCAAACCTGCATCAAAGGCGCTCCTTGCAATATCGCTAACTGCAGCTTTTCTTAGCTCTGGATCTCGTACAACTCCCCCTGCTCCCAATCGCTCTCGTCCAACTTCGAATTGAGGCTTAACCATAAGAAGAAAATCTGCTTCGCTCTTGCTCACTGAAAGCAGGGCGGGGATAACCAGGGCTAGTGAAATAAAGGAGAGATCAGCGACCACTAAATCAACGCTCTCTTTGATGATCTCGCTACTTAGAGTGCGCACATTGGTGCGATCATGTATCTCAACTCTTGCATCATTGCGAAGCTCCCAAGCAAGCTGTCCATATCCAACATCAACAGCTATGACCTTTGCTGCCCCCTTCTTAAGTAAGACATCAGTAAACCCACCAGTTGATGCTCCGGCATCAAGAGCGGTAACTCCGCTAACTCTTATCTCCTTGAAGGCCTCAAGTGCTCCAGCTAATTTATAGCCGCCTCTTGAAACATAATCATCTCTCTTGCCTGCAAGTGTTATTGAGGTCTCTGGATCGACCTGCGTAGCTGGCTTTGATGCCGGGATTCCTCGAACTAGAACTGATCTTGCCTCAATTAAATCAACTGCATCTTCTCTAGATCTTGCAAGGCCTCGTCTAACTAACTCAGCATCTAGGCGGGTTCTCATTTTTCTAGCTGATCTAAATAGATAAGGTAGTTAGAACTTCTTAAGCTTGACTCTGGCTAGAGATACCTTCAACATGAGTTAGCGCTGCTGATAAATCTTGGTTAACTTGATCAAATAGCGCGCCATGTTCGGACAAGGGAGCAAAGGCAATCTCATTAATTCTCTTCTTTATAGCTGAGATCTGCTCGAGATTTTCAATATTTTCACTCATTTTTTCTTACTCGCACTCTTCTTAGCAGCGCTCTTTTTTACTGGAGATTTCTTCTTTGCTGGCTTTGAAGTCCTAGGGGTTGTAACAAGCCTTGTTTTTAGTAATTCAACTTCCCTTGCGAGTCGATCTAAATCGTCTTGTTTTGCAAAACCCATCTTCTTAACACTTGTCTTTACCTCTTCTTCAACGCGAGTTTTAATCGCCTCGCCACTTTCCTTCGCCCATTGATTCAAGGCTGCAGCTACCTCCTGCGGACTCTTCTCACCTGATGAGAGCTTGGTGAGATAGGTGCGAAGTGCTGATAAGAGATCATTTGCCATAGGAGAAAGATAGCCAATTGGCTAGCTCTTAGCCCTTTGATTCTTCAGAGGGTTCATTCTTTTGATACTTAACTCTAAATTCTTCAGCCTCACCTGCGCGCCCGGCTGCAATTAAGGCCTGGATATATGCGCCTTGAAGTTTGGCAGCAAAGCTGGCATCGCTAAGTGTTAGCTCAGGACAGGTTAGCGTCACAACAGCTGCCTCACTTTGACCAAGAGCGCTTCTTGCCCCGGCAGCGGCAATACGCAGCTCGACTCGCTCGCCTTGGCTTAGTAATTTGGGATCGATAGAGCCGGCAATTTCAAGGGTTTTTCGGGGATTTCCCAGGGCAAGCTCTGCTTGGGCTAGATATGGCAGGGCAGATTGAGAGCCTGAAATTCTTATCGCCGCTCTTAACTCTTTCTGAGCAACTTCATATTTCTCAAAATTCAGCGCAGCAATTCCAGCCCGCTCTCTAACAATTGCAACTCTTCCCGCTCTAAATACTGCTGCCTGGCCATGCCAGAATGCTCGCTCTGGATTACTCTCAAGAAATAGATTTATGCAGACTAAATGCTTTGCAACAACTTCTCCGTTTTCAGCAGCGAGTGTGCCGAGTGCAAATGCATCTCTCTTCTCTAACTCTTTTCCAGTTACTTCTATTGGAATATCAGGTTCTGCAAATTTTCTTACTCTTCTGTTTTCATCTCGTAAATCATTTCTCTCGCGACCAACACCGCCTCTTGCAAGCCTTGGACCGCTTCTATCAGAACCTCTGCGATCGCTTGGTTTTCTATCGCTAGGTTTTCTATCGCTAGGTTTTCTGGAAGAAGGCCTGCGATCAGAGCTCTTGTGATAGGAAGGACGTGCAGGTCTTTCAACCATTAGCTCCTCCTTAACCAATATCTTGAAGTCTATGTTAGAGATGAAAAGAAAAAAGGGGCCGCAGTAAACTGCAACCCCTCGTTTCTAATATAAGTCCGGCGGCGTTCTACTCTCCCACAAGGTGACCCGTGCAGTACCATCGACGCTGAGAGGCTTAACTTCCGGGTTCGGAATGGGACCGGGTGTTTCCCTCTCGCTATGACCGCCGAAACGCTATTGAGATGTCAATCAAAACCATCAAATATCTTTCGATCTTTGATTTGGTTCCCGACCGTATCTCGGGAACCACACAGTGGACGCGTAGCAACTTTGTAGTTAAATCCTCGGCCTATTAGTACCGGTCAGCTCCAAGGCTTGCGCCTCTTCCACTTCCGGCCTATCAACCCAATAGTCTCTTGGGGGCCTTACTTGGTAAACCAATGGGAAACCTAATCTTGAAGCGAGCTTCCCGCTTAGATGCTTTCAGCGGTTATCTCTTCCGAATGTAGCTAATGGGCCGTGCTTCTGGCGAAACAACCCACACACTAGAGATTCGTCCGTCTCGGTCCTCTCGTACTAAAGACAGCTCTTCTCAAGTTTCCTACGCACACAGCGGATAGGGACCGAACTGTCTCACGACGTTCTGAACCCAGCTCGCGTGCCTCTTTAATGGGCGAACAGCCCAACCCTTGGGACCTACTCCAGCCCCAGGATGAGACGAGCCGACATCGAGGTGCCAAACCTTGCCGTCGATATGGACTCTTGGGCAAGATCAGCCTGTTATCCCCGGGGTACCTTTTATCCGTTGAGCGACGGCGCTTCCACAAGCCACCGCCGGATCACTAGTTCCTGCTTTCGCACCTGCTCGACATGTCTGTCTCACAGTTAAGCTCCCTTGTGCACTTACACTCGACATCTGATTACCAACCAGATTGAGGGAACCTTTGAGCGCCTCCGTTACTTTTTGGGAGGCGACCGCCCCAGTCAAACTACCCACCAGACACTGTCCCTGATCCAGATTATGGACCGAGGTTAGAAACTCAAAACGATTAGAGTGGTATTTCAACGATGACTCCACGAACACTGGCGTGCCGCTTCAAAGTCTCCCACCTATGCTACACAAACCGTTCCGAGTGCCAATATCAAGATATAGTAAAGGTCCCGGGGTCTTTCCGTCCTGCTGCGCGTAACGAGCATCTTTACTCGTAATGCAATTTCGCCGAGTTCATGGTGGAGACAGTGCTCAAGTCGTTACGCCATTCGTGCAGGTCGGAACTTACCCGACAAGGAATTTCGCTACCTTAGGATGGTTATAGTTACCACCGCCGTTTACTGGGGCTTAAGTTCTCAGCTTCGCCTTGCGGCTAACCAGTCCCCTTAACCTTCCAGCACCGGGCAGGCGTCAGTCCGTATACGTCTTCTTACGAATTTGCACGGACCTGTGTTTTTGGTAAACAGTCGCTTGAGCCTAGTCTCTGCGGCCAACTCACGCTTCGGGAGTAAATCCCTACACGTAATTTGGCCCCCCTTATCCCGAAGTTACGGGGGTAATTTGCCGAGTTCCTTCACCACGATTCTCTCGATCGCCTTGGTATTCTCTACCTGACCACCTGTGTCGGTTTCGGGTACGGGCCGCTGTTGAGCTCGCTAGATGTTTTTCTTGACAGCATAGGATTGTTCACTTCGCCATACGGCTCGGCATCAAGTCTCAGAAATGTGTAGCGCGGATTTACCTACGCTACTTCCTACACTCTTACCCCAGGACAACCATCGCCTGGGTTGAACTACCTTCCTGTGTCACACCATTGCTGAACTACTACTGCCTTGGGTCGCGCGCTCCGCCCCCTTTAGGTTTTACCCCAAGAAGACTTCAGGCACTTAGCATTAGCAGGCTCGTTCTGGGCGCTCTTAGCGGGTACTGGAATATCAACCAGTTGTCCATCGACTACGCCTGACGGCCTCGTCTTAGGTCCCGACTTACCCTGGGCGGATTAGCCTGGCCCAGGAACCCTTGGTCATTCGGCGGACGGGTTTCTCACCCATCTTTCGCTACTCATGTCTACATTCTCACTCGTGCAACTTCCACGGTTGGATTCCTCCACCGCTTCACTAGTTGCACGACGCTCTCCTACCCATCCACACTCCTGGATCTTGCGACCTGGATGATGTGTGAATGACAGAACGTCGGTGGCGTGCTTGAGCCCCGTTACATTGTCGGCGCGAAATCACTTGACCAGTGAGCTATTACGCACTCTTTTAATGGTGGCTGCTTCTAAGCCAACATCCTGGTTGTCTATGCGACTTCACATCCTTTTCCACTTAGCACACGCTTTGGGACCTTAGTTGCTGTTCTGGGTTGTTTCCCTCTCGACAATGAAGCTTATCCCCCACTGTCTCACTGCTACGTTCTCACTTACTGGCATTCGGAGTTTGGCTGACGTTGGTAAACTTGTAGGTCCCCTCGGCCATCCAGTAGCTCTACCTCCAGTAAGAAACACGTAACGCTGCACCTAAATGCATTTCGGAGAGAACCAGCTATCACGAAGTTTGATTGGCCTTTCACCCCTAACCACAGTTCATCCCCAAACTTTTCAACGTTTGTGGGTTCGGTCCTCCACGCAGTCTTACCCACGCTTCAACCTGACCATGGCTAGATCACCTCGCTTCGGGTTTAGATCATGCGACTATGGCGCCCTATTCAGACTCGCTTTCGCTACGGCTTCCCCTCGACGGGTTAACCTCGCCACATGACACTAACTCGTAGACTCATTCTTCAAAAGGCACGCTGTCACTACTCAAGGTAGCTCCAACGGCTTGTATGCAGACGGTTTCAGATTCTATTTCACTCCCCTTGCGGGGTTCTTTTCACCTTTCCCTCACGGTACTTGTTCACTATCGGTCACCAGAGAATATTTAGGCTTAGCGGGTGGTCCCGCCAGATTCATACCGGATTTCACGAGTCCGGTATTACTTGGGATATCAACTACAAGTTAATGAAGTTTCGGTTACAGGGGTCTCACCTTCTACGCCCGACTTTCCCACGTCGTTCACCTACTTCATTAATTTCTGACTTGTTGAATTAACGGCAGTTAATTCGAGTCGATCCCTCGACACCATTAATGCAAAACCTGCCGGCTTGGCACATTAATGGTTTAGCCTGATCCGCTTTCGCTCGCCACTACTAACGGAATCACGTTTGTTTTCTCTTCCTGTGGGTACTGAGATGTTTCACTTCCCCACGTTCCCTTTATCTCCCATATGTGTTCTGGGAGAAATAACGCGACATTACTCGCGCTGAGTTTCCTCATTCGGAAATCCTCGGATCACAGCTCTGTTGGCAGCTCCCCGAGGCTTATCGCAGCCTCATACGTCCTTCATCGGTTTCTGGTGCCAAGGCATTCGCCATCTGCACTTAATAATTTTGACCACAAAGATGCTCGCGTCCACTGTGTAGTTCTCAAGCTACGGGCGGTACTCGATTAGAGGCCTTACAACCTCTTTTCAAGTCCACTTGAAGAAACGGTCTCCCGTCCCCTCAGGACCCAACAGCGTGCCTCGTTTGCGCGATTACTCGCGCGACGAATTTAGTCAATGCTCCACTTGATTATTTTGAGCTTTCGCTCCTTAGAAAGGAGGTGATCCAGCCGCACCTTCCGGTACGGCTACCTTGTTACGACTTCGTCCCAATCACCGATCCCACCTTAGGTAGCTCCCCCCTTGCGGTTGGGCCACTAACTTTGGGTGTTACCGACTTTCGTGACGTGACGGGCGGTGTGTACAAGCCCCGGGAACGTATTCACCGTAGCGTTGCTGATCTACGATTACTAGCAACTCCGACTTCATGAGGTCGAGTTGCAGACCTCAATCCGAACTGAGACCGGCTTTATGTGATTCGCTCAATCTTACGATCTCGCAGCACTTTGTACCGGCCATTGTAGCATGCGTGCAGCCCAAGACATAAGGGGCATGATGATTTGACGTCATCCCCACCTTCCTCCGAGTTGACCCCGGCAGTCTCCTGTGAGTCCCCAACTAAATGCTGGTAACACAGAACGAGGGTTGCGCTCGTTGCGGGACTTAACCCAACATCTCACGACACGAGCTGACGACAACCATGCACCACCTGTATAGCGCCCTTGCGGACATGACATCTCTGCCACTTTTCGCTATATGTCAAGCCTTGGTAAGGTTCTTCGCGTTGCGTCGAATTGAGCCGCATGCTCCGCTGCTTGTGCGGGGCCCCGTCAATTCCTTTGAGTTTTAATCTTGCGATCGTACTCCCCAGGCGGGGCACTTAATGCGTTTGCTGCGTCGCGGAAACCGTGGAAGGTTCCCACAACTAGTGCCCACCGTTTACGGTGCGGACTACCAGGGTATCTAATCCTGTTCGCTCCCCGCACTTTCGCTCCTCAGTGTCAGTTATGGCCCAGAGACCTGCCTTCGCCATTGGTGTTCCTCCTGATATCTGCGCATTCCACCGCTACACCAGGAATTCCAGTCTCCCCTACCACACTCTAGTTTGCCCGTATCGACTGCAGGTCTGAGGTTGAGCCTCAGATTTTCACAATCGACGCGACAAACGACCTACGAGCTCTTTACGCCCAATAATTCCGGACAACGCTTGCACCCTATGTATTACCGCGGCTGCTGGCACATAGTTAGCCGGTGCTTCTTCTTTAGGTACCGTCACTTTCGCTTCTTCCCTACTGAAAGAGGTTTACAATCCGAAGACCTTCATCCCTCACGCGGCGTCGCTGGGTCAGGCTTGCGCCCATTGCCCAATATTCCCTACTGCTGCCTCCCGTAGGAGTCTGGGCCGTGTCTCAGTCCCAGTGTGGCCGGTCGCCCTCTCAGGCCGGCTACCCGTCGTCGCCTTGGTGAGCCTTTACCTCACCAACTAGCTGATAGGCCGCGAGACCATCTTTCATCAAAATTTTTTCCCAGCTCGGCGATGCCGCCAAGATGGAGTATCCGGTGTTAGCACCGGTTTCCCGGTGTTATCCCAGAATGAAAGGCAGGTTTCTCACGTGTTCCTCACCCGTTCGCCACTAATCCATTCCCGAAGGAACTTCATCGTTCGACTTGCATGTATAAAGCACGCCGCCAGCGTTCGTCCTGAGCCAGGATCAAACTCTCCATTGAATTTTGATTCAACGAGACGTTGATTCCGGCGAAAGACATAACAAACTGTCGTTTATTTATTGTCTTTGACCAATTGATTTATTTACAAAGGATTCGACGGGCATGGCAATAAAGCCATACCTCATCGAGGTAATTGGCATTGACTTTTGGCACGCTGTTGAGTTCTCAAGGTACGGGTGCGCACCGATTCCGGGCCTTACAGCCGTTGGCAGGGCACAACCAATCCGCCCCTTTTACAGGGCAGAAGGAGAAACTTAGGCCTTTAATCACTTAGGGTCAAATCACCCCCTGCAAAACCCAAAAAATGGGGCGCAGAGGCCAAAAAACCTTGATAAATAAGGGTTTTAGCTTCTAGGGAAGTTCTTGCTCGACTACTCGGCCTGGTGTTGAAGTCCGATTTCGTAGCGAGGAAGCCAAGGATAACGCTCTTTTTTAAGGGGTGCAAGTCCTCTAATCGGTGATTTCTACCGCAACCAGATCGCGTTTTCCTTTACGGAGCAAGAGAAATTGACCATGAAGCAGATCAGAACTCTTTGGAGCGAAATCCTCGCCAGTAATTTTCTCATTATTTAAATATGCCCCGCCCTCTTTGATAACTCTTCGCGCAGCAGACTTAGATTCCACCACTCCAGAGCTAGCAATTAGATCTACCCAGGAAGGAATCTCTGCTCCCTTTTTAATTCTTGCCTTTGGAAGCTCTGCTAGCGCCGACTTTAAAGTTTCAATGTCGAGATCTCTTATCTCGCCCTGACCAAATAGAGCTTTCGCTGCAGCTTCTACCTTTCTTGCTTGATCAGCGCCATGAAGAAGCGTTGTTACCTCTCTGGCAAGTTCTCGATGGGCCTCTCTTGCCCCAGGATTTGTTTTGAGAGATTCAAAGAGCGCCTCGAGCTCCCCGCGAGACTTAAATGAAAATGTCTTTAACAATTGTTCAACATCTCTATCATCAGAATTTAAGAAAAATTGAAAGAGCGCATAGGCCGAGGTCATAGTGGGATCTAGCCAAATTGCTCCCTCTGCAGTTTTGCCAAACTTTGTTCCATCAGCTTTTGCAAGAAGAGGGATTGTTAGGGCGTGCGCGCTCTTTGCTTCCACGCGACGAATTAGATCAACGCCTGCAACAATATTTCCCCACTGATCGCTGCCACCAATTTGTAGTGCGCAGTTATGTCTTCTAAAAAGTTCCAGATAATCAAAGGCCTGCATCACTTGATAAGAAAATTCAGTATAGGAAATGCCACCTGATTCAAGGCGAGAGGCCACTGAATCCTTAGCTAGCATCTGATTGACACTAAAGTGTTTTCCAATATCTCTTAGGAATTCAATTGCTGAAACAGGCGCCGTCCAATCAAAATTATTTGCCATAATCGCCGCGTTCTTGCCAGTGAAATCAAGAAAGCCCTCTAATTGCTTTCTGATTCGCTCAACCCAATCAGCAACTAAATCAGCTTCATTTAGGCTTCGCTCAGCGCTTCGCCCACTTGGATCTCCTACTAAACCTGTGGCTCCCCCAACAAGTGCTATCGGTTTATAACCAGCTAATTGAAACCTGCGAAGCAGCGTTAGAGCAACTAAATTTCCAATGTGAAGACTTGGAGCAGTTGGATCAAATCCAAGATAAAGACTTGCTCCAGGGTTAGATAGATACTTCTCTAACTCAGCTCTATCTGTACTCTGAGCGATAGAGCCGCGCCAAGTTAAATCATCTAGTAGCGCTTTGCTCATTGGTCCATCATGCCTGAAAATCTCTTCCGCTCGCCGGCAAATTCGCTAGCGTCAGCAGAAATTTTCACTCGTAAATTAGCAATCTGTTTCTTAACGCTCTCAGGGGCGGTTCCACTTGCGCTAGCTCTAGCAGTCAAGGCTGCATCAAGATTAAGACGGCTTCGAATCTCGCCACTTAAGAGTGGATGAATACTCTTAAGATCTAAATCATTTAATTGATCAAGTTCAATTGAAAGCTCTTCACATCTTCTAACCGCTTTACCTGCGGCATCGTGGGCGATAGGAAAAGCCACTCCCTTAAGAACTAGAAAGTCGGCAATCTCAGTAGCAAGGGAAAAACCAAGGGGCGCTGCTGCTCTCATCTTCTCTCTATCAAATTTACTAGTTGCAACCATCCCAGTAATTGCGGGAAGCAATAGCAGGAGATTCTCTACTGCATCAAATGTCAGCTCTTTATCCTCTTGCAAGTCGCGGTTATAGGCAAAGGGCAAACCTTTTAGAACGGTTAATAATCCAGTTAGTGATCCAATAAATCGCCCAGCTTTTCCTCTCGCAAGTTCTGCTGCATCGGGATTTTTCTTCTGCGGCATAATCGAAGAGCCTGTTGCATAAGCATCATCTAATTCAACCCAAGCAAATTCACTACTTGCATAAAGGCTCCACTCCTCACCGATTCTTGAGAGATGAATACCGATTAACGAAATAACAAAGAGAGCCTCTGCGACAAAATCTCTATCGCTAACTGCATCAATGCTATTTGCTATTGCTCCGCTAAATCCAAGCTCCTTAGCACTTGATTCAGGATTCAGTGGAAGTGATGATCCGGCTAGCGCGCCTGCGCCAAGGGGTGAGAGATTACTCCTGGTCAGCCAATCTGAGATTCTTGAAACATCCCTACTTAGACTGTGAGCATGCTTAGCTAACTCATGACCAAATGAAACTGGTTGAGCATGTTGAAGATGGGTAAAGCCAGGTGAAACATCGCCTGCATATTCACCTGCTAGATCGGTGATAGCGCTACTAAGTTTTAGAGTCTCTAGTGCAATTTCAATCATGTGATCAATTAAGTAGAGTCGAAAATCGGTAGCTACTTGATCATTTCGTGATCGACCAGCTCTTATTGCTCCACCTTCTGCGCCAAGTTTTTCTATAAGTCCTCGCTCAAGTGCTGAATGGACATCTTCATCGCTAGCAATCGGAGCAAATTTGCCACTTGCTACTTCACTTTGTAGCTCTTTGATTGCACTTCTTATTTTGGCCGCTAGGGCTTTATCGATTATGGCACTTGCCTCTAAAGAATTAAGGTGAGCTAGCGAACTTCTTAAGTCATAGGAAGCAAGGCGCCAATCAAAGTGGACGCTCCTTGAGAGTGCAAACATCGCCTCTCCAGCCTCTTTTGAGAACCTGCCGCCCCAAAGCGCCATTACCTTCTCGCCTTCTTTGACTTGCTCGTTTTCCGAGCGTTACTTGAAAACTCAGAAGCAATGTAATCACGAAGCTCGGCAGCGAGAAGCTTTCCTCCGCTTGCGTTTCGTGAAATAACTAAAACTGTGTCATCTCCTGCGATAGTTCCTATTGCATTTGAAAGCTCTGAGCTCTCCGAAGCGCGATCAAGGGCGCTAGCAAGTAGTTGCGCTCCCCCTGGTGGAGTCTTTATAACAACGATATTTCCGCTAGCGGTGATACTCAATAAAAGTTGATCAGAGACTCGGGCCATTCTAGCCAAAGGTTCCACGCTTGAATCGAGAAATTGATAGCGCATTACCCCAGAGGCATCTTTACCTCTAACCGCTCCAACATCATCGAGGTCTCGACTTGCAGTTGCCTGCGTTACTTCAATACCTTCATCAGCCAAAAGCTCCACTAAATCGCCTTGCGAATGAACAAGGCCTTGGTTAACAAAATTGACTACAAGCGCCCGTCTTGCATTAGAGGAGAGAGTTCCACGTTTAGCCACGATAAATCTCCTCACAACTTGAATTAAAAGCAGTGACAAAAGACATGATCTGCTTTTCGCTTACTACGTAAGCTGGAGCAATTCTAATTACATCAGCGCTGGCAGCATTTACTAGAAACCCTCTAGATTGCATATCGGCTGCAATCTTCTTAGCTTTATTCTCCTTTATACAAATACCTATTAGTAAGCCTTTGCCTCGAACTTGTTCCACTCCAATGATTGGCGAGATCAAGTTTCGTATTAGCGCTCCCTTTACAGTATTTAGCGCCAGATAATTCTTCTTCTCAATCTCATCAATAACTGCAATCGCTGCAGCAGCAGCAACAGGATTTCCTCCAAAGGTGCTGCCATGCGAACCCGCTTTAAAAAGTTCAGATGCTTTGCCTAACGTGATCATTGCTGCCAATGGAAGTCCGCCCCCTAAGCCTTTTGCAATTGTGATTAGATCTGGCTTTATTCCTTCATCTTCATATCCAAACCAACTTCCGCAGCGACCCATACCGGTCTGCACTGCATCTATTGCAAGCAGAGCGCCATTTTCATCACAGATCTGCCTTGCTGCCTTTAAGTAGCCAATTGGAGGAGTTACTACCCCGGCCTCGCCCATAATGGGCTCAAGAATTACCATGGAAGTTCTCTTATTAACTACCCTTTTTAAAGCTTTGATATCGCCATACTTCACATGCTTAACTCCAGGAAGCAATGGCTTGAAAGCATCCTTCTTAGAACTCTGTCCAGTTAGCGAAAGTGCTCCCATGGTTCTTCCGTGAAATGCCCCAGTTGCGGCAACTATTCTCTTGCCGCGATGAAGACGAGCAATTTTTATAGCTGCTTCATTTGCCTCAGCTCCTGAATTGCAGAAGAAAACTCTTGCGCTCCTATCTGACGTCATTTTCTGAAGTTTCCCAGCAAGCTCTAGCGCCACAGGATGTGCATAGAAGTTACTAACATGGCTTAATTGCCTAATCTGCTTTGAGACAGCGGCCACTATGGCTGGATGGTTATGGCCCAGAAGATTTGTTGCAATACCTCCCAGGAAGTCTAGGTATTTGACCCCATCTAAATCCCAGACTTCAATACCTTTACCTTTTGAAAGAGAGATGCTGGGGGTTCCATAATTGCTCTGCATTACAGAGTTCCATTTTCTCAGTGATTCTTTATTACTTTTCTTCATGGCTTTACCAACGTTCCACCATCGCCGCTTAAGGCATCAATAAATGCCGGAAGTGATGTGCCATCAATAACCCTTGCAGATGATGCTCCAGATTCAATCGCGTTGATTACCGCTTCAACCTTTGGAACCATTCCACCTTCAAATGAGATCTTCTTCAAATCAGAGATAGTGATCTCTGTTATCAATGAAGAGCGATCTGGCCATGCGCTATAGATGCCAGGGACATCGGTAAGAAAAAGAGCCTCATTTGCTCGAAGTGAGCCTGCAATAGCCCCTGCTGCGATATCTGCATTTACATTAAGGGCCCTAGTTGAACTGTCATTGGCAACTGGAGATATGACAGGTAAATATCCCATATCTAGTAAATCATTAATGATCTTTGGATTCACTTTTTTAATCTTTCCAACCAGGCCAAACTTAGCCTCATCCCTTAATTCAACTTCTAGTAATTGGTTATCACTTCCTGTGATTCCAACTGCAGGAAATCCAGCAGCGATTAAATCTCTAACGACCGAGCGCAGCACACTTCCGGTTAGGACAAATTCAACAACCTCCATAATTTCAGGAGTTGTAATGCGAAAGCCGTTGACGCTTGATTTTTCAATACCGCGTCTTGCAAGCTCCTTATCTATCTGCGGTCCACCGCCATGGACGATTACAAATCTCTCCCCTAATTCAAAGCGGCTAGCAATCTCGCTCGCCCATTTTCTGGAGTGCTCCCCCATGGCATGACCACCAAATTTAATAACGATCATGTTGAGTAAGCCGAATTCTCGTGAACATATGAAGCAGTTAAGTCATTGGTCCAGATAGTTGCCGAGGAGCTGCCTACCTTTAAATCAATCAGAATCTCTAGCAATTCCCCAGTCATATCTACCTTAGCTCTATCCTCCCCTGGCGAGCTTGACTTACAAACCTTTACTCCATTTAGATCAACATCAATATTGAGTGGATCAATTACCGCATTGGTTGTTCCAATCGCTGCTAAAACTCGACCCCAATTAGGATCTTCTCCGCCAAGTGCGCACTTAAGAAGGTTATTCCTTGCACATGCTCTACCCACCTCGACGGCATCTCTCTCACTCTTAGCATTTATTGTGGTGATTGAAATGATCTTTGAGTGTCCTTCAGCATCAGCAATTAGCTGCTTTGAAAGACTTGCAGCAACGGCAAATAGCGCACGCTCAAGCTGCTCATCTAATATCTCAACTCCTGAAGCAGCAGATGAAAGAAAGAGAACTGTGTCATTAGTTGATGTGCACCCATCTGAATCAATTCGATTAAAAGTCTTCTCACAAACTTTGGCGAAAATCTCATCGGCCACTGCCTTATCCACTTTTGCATCAGTCATTACTACCGAAAGCATGGTGGCAAGTGATGGCGCAAGCATTCCGGCTCCCTTGGCTATTCCGGTAAAACTAACACCTGAGCTCTCATAGGTAGCGATCTTTGGTTTTGAATCAGTAGTCATAATTGCTCTTGCGAGATCTTCGGTTGAATTACTGCTCAAAGCAGAGTGGGCGATTTTGACTCCTGCAAGTAATTTCTCCATATCAAGTCTTACGCCAATTAATCCAGTGGAACAGATAGCGACATCAGAGGATGAAATCGATAGCAAACTAGCTACCTCTTCTGCTGATTTATGGGTATCAGCAAAGCCATCAGGGCCAGTGGCGGCATTTGCTCCACCACTATTTAGTAAGACTGCGGAGACTTGGTTATCTTTTAGAACTTGCCGGCTCCAGATAACAGGAGCTGCTACAACTTGATTGGTAGTAAAGACTGCACTTGCGAAATTATCAGGTCCATCATTAACAATGAGAGCTATATCTTTAGCCCCAGAGCTTTTAAGCCCGGCACTAACTCCAGATCCCCTAAAGCCCTTGGGAAGGCTCTGGCTATATTCACTCTTTAGAGTCATTGCCCTATGCCCAATGCTGATAGTCCAGTTGTCTCGACAAGTCCTGAAATTAAATTAGCGTTTTGAATAGCTTGTCCTGCCGCCCCTTTTCCTAAATTATCAATGGCAACAGAGACGATTAATCTAGAAGTATGGGTGTCAACAGCTACTTGCATCTGAACTGAATTGGAACCAGTAAGTGAAGAAGTCTCAGGAAGTTGACCCTTTGAAAGTAAGTGAACGAATGGTTCATCTTGATACATTTTTACATAGCTTTTACGAATCTCATCTTCCGAAACAGTTGTTTTGGCAGTGACAGTCGCAAGTATTCCTCTTGGCATGGGCGCCAAAATTGGGGTAAATGAAATTTTCACTTCTTTTGAACCAAGCTCTGCAAGCGTTTGTTCAATCTCAGGAGTATGTTGATGTACTCCGCCAAATTTATAAGAGACCATCGAATTCATTATCTCGCTCGCACTTAGGCTTACCTTGGTGCTTCTTCCTGCTCCAGTTGTTCCACTTGCTGCAACAACAACAATGTCACCTGCATCTACTCCACCTGCCAGCACGGCAGGAGCGGCTGCCAGTGCTATAGCGGTGGCGTAGCATCCAGGGTTTGCAACCCTTGAAGACTTCTTTATTAACTCACGCTTTCCAGGCAGTTCTGGCAATCCATAAGCCCAAGCTCCTGCATAACTATCGTTGTAATACTGTTTCCAGGCTTGTTCTGATTTCAAACGAAAATCGGCACCTAAGTCAACAATCTTTACTTTTTCATCTATCTGCTTAACTATCTCAGCAGATTGGCCGTGAGGAAGGGCAAGAAAAATCAAGTCACAATTATTGATTGCGCCAATATCTGTACTAGCAAATCTCTGATCGCCATAGGTGATTAGATGTGAATGGAGATCAGTAATCTTCTCTCCCGCATTTGAACCTGCGGCGATGTAGCTAACTTCAAAATCTGGGTGCCCAGACAGCAAACGCAACAGCTCGCCCCCGGCATAGCCGCTAGCCCCAAGGACTCCGATTTTCATGGAGGCAGGTTAGCCTTTGGTGCATAGTTATGCAAATCCCTGCATAATTATGCACTATGTGCGTATCTGGGCTCCGCACTTCTTGCTGGCCATCGCCCCGGCCTTTGCGCGAAGTTCTGAAACTTCATCAGAGGTAAGAGTTCGATCTGCGGCTCTAAATACTAGAGAAAAAGCGAGCGAAACCTGAGCCTCTCCCTCCTTCTGATATCTATCAAAAAGCGCAATGCTCTCCAGTAGTTCACCTGCGCCCTCTCGAAGGGCGGCTTCAACTTTTTCTGCTGGCACCTTCTGGTCAACAAAGAGGGAGATGTCTTGGATGGCAGCTGGCATAACACTTATTGGACTGGCCTTAAAATTATCTGGAAATTTTAGAGCGTCAACGATGAGAGCAAACGCCACAGTTGCATCAGGAAGAGCAAGCGTTGAGGTTACTCGTGGATGAATCTGGCCGGCATGCGCCACAGCTTTTCCATCAACTTTAAATTCAGCGCATCTTCCAGGGTGCCAAGGCGCAAGATCCACTGCTTCAATTGAATAGTCATTTCCAGAATCTTCAATCAACTCTCTTACTAGATCAACAGCATCGCTCCACTCAACAACTCTTCCCTTGCCCCACCAACCAGAGTTTGTCATCTCTCCCGCAATTACTCCTGCAATATGAAGAGGTTGCTTAGGTACGCTCTGATAAATCTGTTTTATCTGCAACTCTGTCGGTCTCTTACTGACTGAAACACTTCCTGCTGGCTTTAAGGTTTCAATGTTTCTAAATATCGCACCACTTTCAAAGAGTGCTACCGATTTTTCTCCCCTAGAGAGGTTTCTTGCAGCTGCAGCCAGAAGTCCAGGGGTTAGATGAGTTCTTAAGTAGGGATATTCATCAGACATTGGGTTAGCAATCTTGAAAGTCTTTGCGCGATCTCCAGTGAAACCAAAGAGATCCATTTGGGATTGGCTTACAAAAGGATAGTTATGAACTTCGACCAGCCCTCTATTGGCCAATTTCAAACTCATTGATCTGCGACGCTTTTGCATAGGGGTAAGTCCTGAACTTCCATTACTTGCCAATTTCACTGGCGGAAGTTGAGAAGGAATGCGGTCATATCCAAAGAATCTAGCAATCTCTTCTGCAAGATCTGGAAGTTCGTTTAGATCTGGGCGCCAGGATGGCGGGGTAACAACCCATTTCTTTCCACTCTTTCTTAAGCTAGCGCCAATCGCCTTTAGCGATTTTTCAATTTCTTTGTCGCTATAAGTTGTTCCGATAAGTGATGAAATTTCAGAGGCAGAAATAGTGATGCTTCTCTTCTTTAGCGGAGTTTTCTTTACTGAGCTTCCGTTATAGATAGCTCCTGCATATTCGATAAGTAGTAGCGCTGCCCGAGCAGAAGCCAACTCAGCAAGCAATGGATCTACTCCACGCTCAAATCGACGCGAAGCCTCTGAACTTAGAATATGGCTCCTTGAATTACGCGCAATTGACATTGGATCAAAGTGGGCCGCCTCTAAAGTGATGCCAACAGTAAATTCACTCACTTCGCTATCAAGCCCGCCCATAGTCCCAGCTAGAGCTAGTACTTTTTTATCATCTGTTATTAGAAGATTATCCTTAGCAAGCTTTCTTTTGACCTTATCAAGGGTTATCAATTCGGTGAATTTTCCCGCTCTTGCAACTCTTAAAGTTCCAGAAATCTTGGCGCTATCAAAAGCATGTAGCGGCTGACCCAGCTCTAACATCACATAGTTGGTGATATCTACTGCAATAGATATTGGGCGCATCCCTGCTTGAGATAGACGTCTTGCCATCCACTGCGGTGTTGGCCTTAGCGGATCTACATTACTTAAGCTTCGCAGGTAGATTTGATCTGCTCCAGTTTTATCTGAAATCTGTACTGGAATTATCTTTCCCCGCTTCTTCTTTTTCTCAAGTGATGCAATTAAGGACTTTGAAGAAATATCCTTGAAGTTAAGCCCTAGCACCATTGCAAGCTCTCTTGCAGCGCCGCGAACGCTCATCGCATAACCGCGGTCGGGGTTTACTGCGATATCAATAATTGGATCATCTGCTCCTAAAACCCTAAGTGCTGGGCTACCAATCTTTGCTTTGCCATCTAGAACGATTATTCCTGAATGGTCATCTCCTAGGCCAAGTTCCTTTGAACTACAGATCATTCCATTGCTGGTCTTGCCATATGTTTCACGGGCTGAAATTGCAAAGTTTCCTGGCAGGATCGCGCCAGGGAGAGCTGCGACAACTAGATCTCCAGCAACAAAATTAGTAGCACCACAGATTACATATCTTGTTTTAGCTTCCCCGCAATCAAGCCCGACATAGCGTATGGGCTTTTTATGTCCGGTTAGCTCCTCAATAGTGAGAACTTTTCCAACAAGTAGTGGACCTTTGATTTTCTCGGCTGGATTATCGATTGACTCTACTTCAAAACCCACTTTCACAAATCCAGCGGCAATATCTGCTACTGAAATGGTTTTAGGGAAGTCAACAAACTCCGAGAGCCAAGATAATGGAAGCTTCATCGCCCACCACTTCCGAACTGCCTTGAGAAGCGGACATCTCCCTCAACGATGTCATGCATATCTGTGATCCCATATTTCACCATCAAGGTTCTTTCAAGGCCCATTCCAAATGCAAATCCAGTATAAATATCGGTATCAATTCCTGCTGCCTGCAAAACTTTTCGATTAACCATACCGCAGCCGCCCCACTCAACCCAGCGACCGTTGTAGAAGAAATCAACTTCTGCACTTGGCTCAGTAAATGGAAAGAAAGATGGCCTAATTCTTGTTGTAACCCCTGGGCCAAATATCTTTGCCGCAAAGTGGTCCAGAGTTCCTTTTAGATGGGCCATCGTTATGCCCTTATCAACTACTAAACCTTCTACTTGATTAAATACTGGGGTATGAGTTGCATCTAACTCATCAGCTCGATAAGTACGACCTGGACAGATCACATAGATTGGAGGTTTATTTTCCAACATAGTTCTGATCTGAACTGGCGAGGTATGGGTTCGCATTACAAGACCTGATGCGAGCGGTTCGATAAAAAATGTATCTTGCATAGTTCTAGCCGGATGATCTTCAGCAATGTTAAGGGCATCGAAGTTAAGCCAAGAAGCCTCCAGCTCTGGCCCCTCTTGCACTTTGTATCCCATGCCAACAAAAAGATCAGAAATCTCATAAGTTAGAAGTGTTAAAGGATGTAGCGCTCCACGAGGATTTCTATTACTAGCAAGGGTTACATCAACTCTTTCATTGCTTAAAGCTCTGCTATCTCTTAGCGCAGTTAACTCTTTTTCTTTATCATCAAATGCTTGATTGATATTAGCGCGGGCTGTCCCAATCAATTTTCCCATCGCTGCTCGTTTTTCAATCTCAATCTCTGCAAGTCCTTGATTAGCCCTTGCTATTGGCGAGCGATCTCCGACATGAGCAATTCTTACCTCACGCAGCTCATCTAGGGATTGAGAACTTTTTATTGCAGCGAGCGCAACGGCCTTAATCTGCTCAATACTTGCGTTATCTAACGACACTTGGGAATTCTACTAATCCAAGTGGCAAGAAGTGGTTATTTTCGAGCTGCCGATACGGCATACATCACCACTGAGGCAGCGGTAGCGAGATTCAGGCTCTCTGCGTTGCCTGAAATAGGAATTGCCACTTGCTTGGCTCCCAGTGTTGAGATCACCTTCGCCTCAAGGCCTCTAGCCTCATTGCCAAATACCCAGATTGCAGAGCGATTCTTTGATTCATTAGCTGCCTCTAATAGTTCAAGTCCCCCACTTGCATCAGTTCCATAGATATCAAAGGCCTTGCCATAGAGCTGTGTTTTAAGTTCCCCTTCGGAAATTGAAGTAAATAGAGGAATATGCCAGTGCGAACCTGCACTGGAGCGAACTACTTTCGGGCTATAGATATCAACGCTGTTGTCAGAGAAAATCACTGCATCAAAACCAAAAGCATCCGCAGCTCGGATCACCGTCCCAGCATTTCCTGGATCTTGAATCTGCCAGAAGTAAGCAATCTTTAACTCACTCTTTGACGCTGCAAGAAAATCTGCAAATGAATTCTCTGGAATCTGAGCGATAGCTAATAAACCTTGTGGTGTGACGGTATCAGTCATTGCTTTCATGACTTCAGCTGAGACCTCAACAATTTCAAAATAGCCCTCAGGAATTGTTGCCAGTCTGCTCATGCCATCGCTAGTTAAATAGAGGGTTGTGATTTCTTCTGGAGAAGAATCAAGGGCCTCTTTAATGCATGAGAGCCCTTCAATTACATATTGCCCATTCTCTTTTCTTGCTTTACCGCCCCGAGAACCTAAAAGAGCCTTCACTGCCTCAACATGAGGCGAATGAAGGCTCGTAATCATCGCTTTCTAACGCGAGACTTTAGGAAACTTTTACATTCTTGCGCGCTACTTCAACCAATGCGGTGAAAGCAGCAGGATCATTAGTTGCAAGCTCTGATAGAACGCGACGATCTACCTCAACTCCTGCAGACTTTAATCCTTGGATAAAACGGTTGTAGGTAATTCCATTAGCGCGACTTGCCGCATTGATACGGGTAATCCAGAGCTGGCGGAAATCACCTTTCTTATCTTTACGATCATTGAAGGCATAGACCAGAGAGTGAGTTACTTGCTCTTTTGCCTTTGTGAAAAGACGGGAGCGTTGTCCGCGATAGCCACTAGCTCTCTCAAGTGTGGTGCGGCGCTTCTTTGCGGCATGAACACCGCGTTTTACTCTTGCCATTATTGCTCCCCCTTACTTCATTCCAAGCAAACGCTTGGCAGAAAAAGTGTTTCGATCATTGGCCGTCTGATCCTTTGAAAGGCGACGGGTTACTCGAGAAGATTTACGCTCCAAGAGGTGGCGCTTGCCAGCGCGCTCGTGCACGATCTTTCCGCTTCCGGTGACGCGAAAGGTTTTCTTGGCGCCACTATGTGTCTTCATTTTCGGCATTTCTTTCCTCCTGTTGTCTTTACTTAAACTTCTTTAGCCTTAGAGGCGCGGGCGCGCTTTGCTTCAGCAAGTGCTTCGCTCTTTTTGCGCACTGGTCCAAGCACCATCGTCATGCTTCTACCCTCGCGCTTTGGAGCAAATTCGACAAATCCCGAAGTCGCTACATCTTCTGCAAGACGTTGCAATAATCGAAATCCCATCTCTGGTCTTGTCTGTTCCCGTCCTTTGAATTGAACAGTTACCTTCACCTTATCTCCGCTAAGTAAGAACTTTTCAATATGGTTCTTCTTAGTCTCGTAATCATGGTTCTCAATCTTTAAACCCAATCGGATTTCCTTAACCACAATGTGGGTCTGGTTAGCCCGGGCCTCTCGCGCTTTCTGAGCAATTTCGTACTTATATTTTCCGAAATCCATAATCTTGCATACTGGTGGAACTGCTTCAGGTGCGATCTCGACTAAATCAAGACCTGCTTCATCAGCCATCTTTAGCGCTTTATCAATCGCTACGACGCCAACTTGCTCACCTAATGCTCCAATCAGACGAATTTCTGGAACGCGAATTCGATCGTTGATACGAGGATCAGTGGTGCTGATAACTCTTCCCTTCACTAAAAGCATGATGGAAGTCAGCCGCCAGAATGAGACCAATATTTTGGTCTTGCTCTTGTTGACCAGCTCACCTAAGAGTGAGGTAGGTGGGAGCGGCTAGCTCCACTTCATGTTGGTCATTTGACCAAGGGCTAGATACTAGCGAGTGCGAAAATGAAGGTCAAAATGCGCTTATTGTCTATCCCATCTACGCTTAGCTATGGCCTTAAAGCGTTGGAATCTGGCGATGCCTAAGAGGCGCAATTATCAAAACATTACCGAGGCAGGCGCTGCCCTCTCTGATGATCTTCCCTCAAGACAGAAGCGCTATTTCATTTCGATGATGATAAGAACTGCTTGTTTTCTCCTAGCAGTTTTTACGCCAAGTCCTTATCGCTGGTTCTTTCTAGTTGGAGCAGTGACCCTCCCCTACATCTCAGTGATTATGGCAAATGGTGGCAGGGAGACCATTAGAGGCAGGAGCGCAGTGCTAAGAAGCAAACAACGCGAAATAGGTTAAGTCTAAGATTGCTTTAATGCGCCGCCTTATCACCGTCTCAACCCTGGCTCTACTACTTATCTTTGGCTGTGTGCAAGGCGCTTTATGGCAATATGAGAGATATGAAATTCGCCATGCAAATAACGAGTTAATCCGGAAAAACGTTTCTATACCTGCTCTACTTTCAGAAGATGACTTAAGCAGTAAATCAGCTTCAGAAATTGCTTGGCGCAGTATCTCACTTGAAGGAAACTTTGATCCAAGCAAAGAGTTCCTGATTAGAAATCGTTATCACGAGGGTAAATATGGTTTTGGTGTAATCACGCTATTTATCTCTGATAGTGGTAAGAGATATTGGATTGATCGTGGATGGGTGATAGCTGGCAAAGATGCCCAAACTCCCCCAGTTATTCAAGAGATTGATTCACTGCCTATTGAAATCACCGCCAGAGTCAGAACCTCTGAGATTGAGTCAAGCGTTCAAGGCAGCGTCTTTGCTCTGCCCGGAGCAGACTCAACGCCAAAGTTAGTTAAGTGGAACTCGGAACAAGACATTGAAACAGAGCCCATCTACTTTGATTTAATTTCTAGTTCAAATCCTGAAGTGACGCCAGAGGTTGCAACTGCCTTGCCAGAACTAAGCGATGGACCACATCTGGCTTACTCATTCCAGTGGATACTCTTTATATTCCTAGTGCTCTTTGCTTGGTATCTCGTATTTCGTGAGGATCGAAAAGCTCAAGCGCCGAAGCTTTGACGAGAGTAAAGCTCGGCATACATTCCATTTAGCGCCAAGAGTTCATCATGTTTGCCGCACTCTGCAATCAGGCCATTATCAAGAACTAAAATCTGATCAGCAGCTCTAATTGTTGAGAGGCGATGAGCGATAACAATACTTGTTCTATCTTTTAAAGCATTTGCTAGCGCAGCTTGAACCAAGAATTCATTTTCAGAATCTAGATGCGCCGTTGCTTCATCAAGAATTACAATTCTAGGTGACTTTAAAAGCAGCCTTGCAATGGCAAGTCTTTGTTTCTCGCCGCCTGAGAGTCGATGGCCCCTCTCCCCGACAACGGTTTCAAATCTATTAGGTAGGGAATTAATCAGTTCAAGTATTTGAGCATCTTGACAAGCCTTCTCCATCTCAGATGTTGTGGCATCAACTTTTGCATATCGAAGATTTGCCTCAATCGTGTCATGAAACATATGCGCATCTTGGGTAACAACCCCGATGCTTGAGCGAAGTGATTGAACTTGCAGATCTCGGATATCAACTCCATTTATCGCGATGGAGCCAGAGGTAACATCATATAAACGTGGTAGAAGCGCACTAATCGTCGTCTTTCCCGCCCCCGAACTTCCAACTAAAGCAGTCATTGTTGAAGGCAGAACTTCAAATGAAATTCCTTTTAATACCTCACCACTATCAACTGTCTCAGGCTTTGCTACTGATTCTAAAGAGGCAAGTGAGATCTGCTCAGCCCTTGGATAGGAGAAGCGGACTGAATCAAATTTGATGCTCAGCCCCCCACTGCCAACTGGCTTAGCATCTGGCTTATCAGAGACCATAGGTTGAAGATCAAGTACTTCAAATACGCGCTGAAATGAAACTAAAGCAGTCATTACATCAACGCGCACATTAGAGAGCGCTGTTAGTGGACCATAAAGACGAGCCAGAAGCGCGGTAATTGCAAGCAGAGTTCCTAGTGATATCTGCTCATTGATTGTGAAGTGTCCGCCAACTCCATAGGCAAAAGCAGTCGCAATTGCTGCGATTGAAGTTAGCGCGATAAAGAAGAGTCGGTTTAAAAGAGCTATTGAAATACCAATATTTGCTACTTTTCTAGCTCTGGCGCTAAAAGTTGAACTCTCACTACTTGGATTACCATAAAGTGAAACTAATAGCGCTCCAGAGACGTTAAAGCGCTCGGTCATCGTTGCTGACATTTCAGCATTTAGGTTAAATGAATCCCTGGTTAATCCCTGAAGTTTTTTGCCGACCCACTTAGTCGGAATAATGAAGGCGGGAAGCAGTAGTAATGAAACCAGTGTGATCTGCCAGGAGAGAATTAACATCGTTACAGTTACCAGAATCAAGCTTAGGACATTACTGATCAGCCCAGAAAGGGTTGAGGTAAAGGCCTGCTGAGCCCCCATGACATCAGAGTTAATTCTTGAGATTAATGCTCCGGTTTGAGTACGGGTAAAGAAAGCAATTGATTGCTTTTGAATATGGCTAAATACTTGCGAGCGAAGGTCAAAGATTAGTCCCTCACCAATTCTTGCTGAAAACCATCTACCAATCATGTTAAAGAGGGCATCGAGAATTGCGATGAAGGCAACCAAAAGTGCTATCTGAGTAACCAAGGCAGAATTGCCTGGTATGACGCCATCATCTATTAGATTTCTAAGTAGTAGTGGAGTAGCCACAATTAAGAAAGCATCGATAACCACTGTTATTAAAAAGAAAATTAAAAAGGTCTTATAAGGAAGAGCAAATCCAAAGATTCTCTTTACAGTTCCTGGCTTTAGTTTCGCGTTCCTGACTGAAGAATCGGCTGTGAAGGAACGAAAAGACATCCAAACTGCCATTTGGGACATATCTCTACCCTAGACCAGAATCGCGAAGGAGAGGAACGAACTAGACAGTAAAGCCAATTGCGCGAAGCTGTTCACGCCCATCATTGGTGATTTTATCTGGTCCCCATGGTGGCATCCATACCCAATTAATCTTTACATCCGTGACTAGGTCTTGAAGCACTGATTTAGTTTGATCCTCAATCACATCCTGCAATGGACAAGCTGCAGAGGTAAGAGTCATATCAAGTACTGCGACATTTGAATCATCGATTGAGACATCGTAGACAAGTCCTAGATCAATTACATTGATTCCTAGCTCTGGGTCAATAACATCCTTCATTGCCTCTGTTACATCATCTCTCGATGCGCTCATCATCTACTTCCCTTCGCTACTTGTTGCCTGAAGTATTGCATCTTTCGTTGCCATCCATCCCAATAGAGCGCACTTTACTCTAGCTGGAAACTTAGAAACTCCAGCAAAAGCTACGCCATCTCCGATTAGCTCTTCATTGCCAGAATCTGTTCCTTTGCTCAAGACCATGCCCTGAAATGAATCGATAATCTTTAGGACCTCAGCGATTTCTTTGCCCATCACTAAATCCGATACTACTGAAGTGCTAGCTTGCGAGATTGAGCAGCCAATTCCGTCCCAACTAACGTCTATCACATTCTTGCCATCAGTATGCAGATTTAAAGTAATCTCATCGCCACAAGAGGTGTTTATATGTTGAACTTGAATTGTCGGATTTGGTTTTAACGCCTTATTAAGAGGGCGCTTATAGTGCTCCAAAATAACTTCTTGATAGAGAGAATCTAGTTCCATTATCGGCTCTCGAAGTACTTTCTTGCGCGCTCCACTCCATCAATTAAAGCTTCAATCTCATCAAAGTCGTTATATAGATAGAAAGAAGCTCGCGTGGTAGCAACAGTCTTAAAGCGTCTCATGAGCGGCCATGCGCAGTGATGACCAGTTCTTACCGCAATCCCATATTGATCAAGGGCTTGACCAAGATCATGAGGATGGACTCCCTCGACAGCAAAGGAGACTACTCCCCCGCGCATCTCTAAATCTTTTGGTCCAATTACTGAAAGTCCTTTAATGCTCTGCAAACCATCAAGTGCTCTTCTGGTTAACTCAACTTCATGGGCGTGAATTTCATCAAGACCAATAGCGTTTAGATAATCAACTGCTGCTCCAAGCCCAATTGCTTGCGCCATATTTGGCACACCAGCTTCAAAGCGTTTAGGAGCATCAAGATATGTCGCTCTCTCCATTGTTACAGTTTCAATCATGGATCCACCGGTTAGAAAGGGTGGCATCTCATCTAGTAAGTCCTTCTTGCCCCAGAGGATTCCAACCCCGGTTGGTCCAAGCATCTTATGACCAGAGAAGGCAATAAAATCAACATTCAAAGCTTTTACATCTACCTTGTAATGAGGAACTGATTGACAAGCATCAAGAACAAATAGAGCGCCAACGCTATGTGCTTTTGCTGTTACTTGATCTAGAGGAACTATAGTTCCAAGCACATTTGATTGATGAGTAAGAGCAACAACTTTAGTTCTCTCATTAATTAGCTCATCCATATTAGATAGATCTAATCGGCCACTATCACTTACCTTAAACCAAACTAACTCAGCGCCGGTTCGAGCAGATAGCTCCTGCCATGGAATTAAATTGGCATGGTGCTCCATCTCAGAGACAACAATTCGATCACCAGGCTTAATATGAAATTTACTCCCTGGCCTAGCATTTCCAAGTGAATACGCAATTGCATTGATGCTCTCAGTTGCTGACTTTGTAAAGATGACTTCATCGACATCTGCATTGATAAAGGCAGCAACTTTTAACCGAGCTCCTTCATATAGCTCTGTTGCCTCTTCTGCTAATTGATGTGCGCCTCGATGAACTGCAGCGTTATGGTTTTCATAGAAATCTTGCTCAGCTGCGATAACTGAGTTTGGTTTCTGTGAAGTTGCTCCGCTATCTAAATATATGAGGCGGTTGTTGCCACGAATCTCTCGCTTAAGGATAGGAAAGTCCGCCCTTATCGCTGAGAGATTTAATTTAGACACGAGTTATCGCCTACGCCTTTGCGTATTGCGCATAGCCCTTCTCTTCAAGTCGATCAGCAAGTTCAGGGCCACCCTCTTCAACGATCTTTCCGCCAGCAAAGACGTGAACAAAATCTGGTTTTATATAGCGAAGAATTCTGGTGTAGTGAGTAATTAACATGATTCCAAGATTCTGTTCGCTCTTTACGCGATTTACTCCCTCAGAGACAATTCTTAGCGCGTCAACATCAAGGCCCGAATCTGTTTCATCCAAGATTGCAATCTTTGGCTTGAGTAGCTCCATCTGCAAAATTTCATGGCGCTTCTTCTCTCCGCCTGAGAATCCCTCATTAACGCTGCGCTCTGAAAAAGTGGGCTCGATAGAGAGTTTGCTCATCGCCTCTTTAACCTCTCCTACCCAAGTTCTTACCTTAGGCGCCTCTCCGCGAAGAGCTGTTGCTGCAGTTCTTAAAAAGTTCGAAACAGATACTCCTGGAACTTCCACCGGATATTGCATCGCAAGAAAGAGCCCTGCCTTTGCTCGCTCATCAACGCTCATTTCAAGGACATTAACGCCATCAAGTGTTACTGATCCTTCTGTAACGCTGTACTTCGGATGACCTGCAATGGAATATGCAAGGGTTGACTTGCCAGAGCCGTTGGGGCCCATAATCGCATGGACCTCACCAGAGTTGATTGTTAGATCAACCCCACGGAGAATCTCAATAGCTCCACTCTCGCCCTCAACGCTTACTTGAAGACCTTTGATTACTAGTTGTGCCATCTCGACTTACTCCTTAACGTTATTACTTCTTTGATATCGTGACAGTATCTCCATCACGAACTACTGCATATGTTTCAATTGCTTCAAAAGCAGGCGGAGTTAAAACCTCTCCACTTCTTAGATCAAACTCTGCTCCATGGAGCCAGCACTCAATCTTGTAATCCTTAATATATCCTTCAGAGAGGGATGCCTCGGCATGGCTACAGATATCAGCGACTGCAAAGACCTCATCGCCAATTCTTGCCACACAGACATCCTCTGAACCGAGTGTGAACTTAACTGGCTTTGATTCTTGAAGTTGATCTACTTTTATCTCGATAGATTCCATTTATGCCCCAAGAGTTTCTAGCTGGCTATCAATCTTTGACATTAAACGCTCTTGAATAGCCTCATCACCGATCTTGTCGATAATTTCGGTGAAGAAGCCTCTAATGACTAAGCGCCGTGCCTCATTCATCGGGATCCCGCGAGACATGAGATAAAACAGTTGCTCATCATCAAAGCGCCCCGTTGTGCTGGCATGGCCCGCTCCAACAATCTCACCAGTTTCAATCTCTAGATTAGGAACTGAATCTGCTCTAGCTCCATCTGAGAGAAGCAAATTCTTATTTAGCTCATAGGTATCGGTTCCTTCAGCGTTCTGCCTGATAAAGACATCGCCGATCCAAACCGTTCTTGCTCCATCTCCAGCAAGAACTCCTTTGTAATTCACCCGGGACTTAGCTCTTGGTATGCCATGATCAACAAAGACGCGATGCTCTAGATGCTGGCCATCAGTTGCAAAATAAAATCCCCAGAGCTCAGCGGAGCTGCCCTGATCTGAGTATTCAACTGTTGGCAAGAGGCGAACTAGCGAGCCACCAATTGTTACTGTGATTGATTTGAAATTTGCATCTCTTCCAATAATTGCATGATGGCGCCCCATATGAACTGCCTTTGGGCCCCACTCCTGCAGAGTAATAAAGGTCAGATTAGCTCCAGCTTCAACTCTGATCTCAATTTCTTCACCGATAATGCCATCACCAGTATTTTCAACAATAACGCTAGCTTTGCTATGAGCCCCTGCAGTAATGACAGTTCTTGAGAACTCACCGCTATTTCCAACGTTTCGCTTTAGCAAGATTGGTTCGTTAATGACTGCTTCATTATCAATTTTTAGATGCACTACTTCAGTAACTTCGCTCCTAAGGCGCTGAACAATCGAATCAGTAGTTGTTGATTTCGCTGGAAGCTCACTTGCCTTAACAGTTGAGATATTGAAGCCGGCCCTAGCGCTTCCGAATAATTCAATTGAAATTCGATCATTAACGCTAACTGCAGGATCATGAAGGCCTGCAATGCGCTTTAACGGAGTAAAGCGCCAAGCCTCCTCACGCCCAGTCGGCGTTAAGTAATTACTTGGAAGAACGCTGCTCATTAACCGACCGAACCTTCCATCTGCATCTCAATTAAACGGTTAAGTTCAAGGGCATATTCCATTGGAAGCTCTCTTGCGATTGGCTCAATAAAGCCTCTAACAATCATCGCCATAGCCTCATCTTCTTCTAGTCCGCGAGACATTAGATAAAAGAGTTGGTCATCGCTAATTTTTGAAACAGTTGCTTCATGTCCCATCGTCACATCATCTTCACGGACATCAACATAGGGATAAGTATCGGAGCGAGAGATTGTGTCAATTAGAAGAGCGTCGCATTTCACAGTGCTCTTTGAGTGATGCGCTCCCTCTTTGATTTGAACCAATCCACGATAGCTAGTTCTTCCCCCACCACGTGCAACTGATTTAGAGATAATTGTTGAAGAAGTGTGAGGCGCAGCATGAACCATCTTGGCTCCTGCATCTTGGTGTTGTCCTTCTCCAGCAAAAGCAATTGAAAGAGTCTCACCCTTTGAATGCTCGCCCATGAGAAAAACAGCTGGGTATTTCATCGTCACCTTAGATCCGATATTTCCATCAATCCATTCCATCGTGGCGCCTTCAGCACAAATTGCGCGCTTGGTCACCAAGTTATAAACGTTATTCGACCAGTTCTGTATCGTGGTGTATCTAACGCGAGCATTCTTTCTCACGATAATTTCAACTACAGCTGAGTGGAGAGAATCTGATGAATAGATAGGAGCTGTACAGCCTTCGACGTAGTGAACATAAGAACCTTCATCAGCGATGATTAGAGTTCTCTCAAATTGCCCCATATTCTCGGTATTAATTCGGAAATATGCTTGAAGTGGAATCTCAACATGAACGCCCTTTGGCACATAAACAAATGAACCACCAGACCAGACTGCGGTATTAAGCGCTGCAAACTTGTTATCGCCAACTGGAATCACTGAGCCAAAGAATTCCTTGAAGATATCTTCATGCTCTCTTAGGGCAGTATCAGTATCAAGAAAGATAACACCTTGCTTCTCTAGATCCTCACGGATTGAGTGATAAACAACTTCAGATTCATATTGCGCTGCAACCCCTGCTACTAGGCGCTGTTTTTCAGCCTCAGGAATGCCTAGGCGGTCATAGGTATTTTTAATATCTTCTGGCAGATCTTCCCAGGAAGTTGCCTGTTTCTCGGTGGAGCGAACAAAGTATTTAATAGTGTCAAACTTAATCCCAGATAAATCTGATCCCCAGTTTGGCATTGGCTTCTTATCAAAGAGCGCTAAACCCTTTAGGCGCAGCTCAAGCATCCAAGCAGGTTCATTCTTCTTAGCAGAGATATCTCTAACTACCTCTTCGTTTAAACCACGTTTGCTATTGGCGCCGGCATCATTCTTATCCGACCAACCGAACTCGTAGTTTCCGATTCCCTCTAACTCTGGGTGGGCGATTTGGCTCATCGTTTACTCTGCTTTCTATTGCTGGTTTGGGTTTTCTCGATTTTCTTGCCTTTACTTCCTAGTTGGGGAATAAATGTTGTGCAGACTCCATCGCCATGGGCAATTGTTGCTAGGCGTTGAACATGGGTTCCTAATATCTTTGAAAAAGCTGCTGTCTCTTCTTCACATAGCTGAGGATATTCAGCGGCAACATGGGCTATCGGGCAGTGGTGTTGGCAGAGCTCAAGTCCAATTGCTTTGGGATGAACATTTGCTGCATATCCTTCATCACTTAAGAATTCAACTAAGCCATCAACAGAGTTCTTTGAGCTAGTTACAGTTTTCTTTGATCTGCGAATAATTTCATCAGCGCGATGCTTGGCAAAGCCATCAACTAAATGCGCTCCTGCGCTAGCTGCCATGTATTTCAGCGCAGAGACCGCAAGATCATCATATGAGTGCTCAAATCTCTCGCGCCCTTTATCGCTCATCACAAATACCTTTGAAGGGCGACCTCTTAGACCTGCGCTTCTAATATGTGGTTCGCGCTCTTCTAGAATTCCCTCGCCCACTAGCGAATCTAAATGGCGGCGAATACCGGCTGGGGTTAAGCCAAGGGAGGCAGCTAAGGCAACTGCCGTTGATGGGCCGTTTTCTAAAATGGCTCGAGCGACCTGATCCTTAGTTCTTAAGTCCTCAGATGGGGCTAGGGTGGATTTCACAACGCAAGTGTTGCGTAATTCATGGCCAAGCGCCACTTCAAAGCGCCCATTGGCACTCTAGGGTTGGGCTATGGCCCCCCTCGCCGATAAAGCGCTATTAAAACTCTCCACTTTAATGGTCTTTACTCAATCTGCAATTGTTTTCACCGGAGCTCTAGTTCGTATTACCGGATCTGGTCTGGGCTGCTCAACATGGCCTGAGTGCACCCCTGGCTCATACACCCCAACTCCTGATCAACCAGAGGCTCCACTTCATGCCTGGATTGAATTTGGAAATCGACTCCTTACCTTCGTTCTTCTCATTAATGCTCTTGCTCTGATGTTTACTATCTTAAAGAGCGGAAAGCGTGAGTTAAGAAAATTAGGTGCGCTTCAGATACTAGGAATTTTGGCCCAAGGAGTTCTTGGCGGAATAACAGTTTTAACAGCTCTTAATCCAGCAACCGTTGCAGTTCACTTCCTGCTATCAATAATTCTAATCGCAGGGGCCCTCTCGCTGCGCCAGAGAGCTCATGGCAAATCCCCAATTGAAATTAATCTAATTCCATTGGTCTCAAAACTTATCTGGCTTCATCTACTGCTGACAGCTTTAGTTATAGTTGCAGGAACAATTGTCACTGGTAGTGGGCCTCATGCAGGCGATAGCGCAGCTGAGCGATTTAATCTTGATTCACGGACTATGGCTTGGATCCATGCCGACCTAGTAATAGCTCTGCTTGGCGTAAGCATCGCTTTATTGATTGCAGTTCGCCTTGGCCTTACTGGGCAAGCACGCCAAGTCTTATCTGGGCGGATACAGATATTTCTAATTGTTGCCCTTGCCCAAGGAGGAATTGGCTACATTCAATATTTCACCAAGTTGCCCGAGGCCCTAGTTGCCGCCCACATCATCGGATCTATCGCGGTGTGGTTATCCGCTTGGAACTTATTTATCTCTAGTAATCTCGGCGCTAATCTGATCGCCCGGAAAGGGTTGTAATGCAACCAGAGTTAGCGCCTTGGACAGATTTAGATGAGAAGGCAGTAGCAATTGCCAGGGGCCTTGCTATGGATGCAGTTCAAAAAGTAGGCAATGGCCATCCTGGAACTGCAATGTCTCTGGCCCCAGTTGCCTATGCCCTCTTTCAGCGTTTTTTGCGCCATGACCCAAAGGATCCAAATTGGATTGGCAGAGATAGATTCATTCTCTCTTGTGGTCATTCCTCGCTAACTCTTTATATTCAATTACTTTTTTCTGGATATGGATTAACTCTTGATGATTTGAAGTCATTTAGAACTTGGGGCTCACTTACTCCAGGACATCCTGAATTTGGCCATACCTTGGGAGTTGAAACAACTACTGGTCCTCTTGGTCAAGGAGTTGCTAACGCTGTTGGAATGGCGATGGCTGCAAGATATGAGCGAGGGCTATTAGATCCTGATACGCCAAAAGGTGAGAGCGTCTTTGACCATAACATCTGGGTGATCTGTAGCGATGGAGATCTACAGGAGGGAGTAAGCGCTGAAGCCTCATCTCTTGCTGGAGTCCAGGAGCTAGGAAATCTCAAAATTATTTATGATGATAATCGCATATCAATTGAAGGTGATACTCATTATGCCTTCACTGAAGATGTCTCTATGCGTTATCGCTCTTATGGCTGGCATGTAATTGAAGTAAGCGCAAAGGCAGATGGAGATGTTGATCGAGTGGCAATTGAAGCAGCTATGGAAGAGGCGCTTTTAATTACAGATAAGCCAACTCTGATACGTCTTAGAACTGTTATTGCTTGGCCTGCACCTAAAGCTCGCAATACTGCCAAGTCACATGGCTCTGCACTTGGCGCCGATGAAGTAGCGGCGACAAAGATTGAGCTAAATCTTCCGGCGCAAGATTTCTACTTCCCAGAGGAAGTTGAGAAGCATGTAAGAAAGGTTCAGCAGCGAAGCGCTAAGTTAAAGAGTAATTGGCAAGGCAAATTCTCCAAATGGCAGAGCGCAAACCCAGAGCGAGCAGCGCTACTTGAGCGATTGAGAAAGCGCGAGCTACCAACTAATTGGAACGCAGATCTTCCCGTCTTTGCAAGTGATAAAGAAGTCTCAACTAGAAAAGCCTCTGGTGATGTAATCAATGCCCTGGCTGCAAAAATGCCGGAGTTATTTGGCGGATCTGCAGATCTTGCTGAGAGCAATAACACCACAATTGAGGGAGGCGGATCATTCTTGCCTACCACTTCCAAAATGAAGGGGGCTTCGCCTTATGGTCGAATCATTCACTTTGGAATCCGTGAACATGCAATGGGCTCGATATTAAATGGAATAGCACTTCATGGTCTTGCTCGATCCTTTGGTGGAACTTTCTTAGTCTTTAGCGATTACATGAGAGGCGCAGTTCGCCTTGCTGCACTTATGAAACTTCCAGTGACTTTCATTTGGAGCCATGATTCGATCGGTCTAGGTGAGGATGGACCTACTCATCAACCAATTGAACATATCGCCTCCCTTAGAGCCATTCCAGGCCTTGATGTCATTCGACCCGCTGATGCAAATGAAGTCGTTGCCTGCTGGTCGCAAATCGTAAAGAGAGATAAAACTGCTGGATTGCTTCTCTCTAGACAGAATCTTCCAGTAATTGATCGAAGCCTCTATAGCTCAATATCTGGGGTGGAACGCGGGGCCTATGCATTAAACGAGGTTTCAACTCCTGATGTTTTAATTATTGCAACTGGCTCTGAAGTCTCTATTGCGCTCAAAGCAAGTGAAGAGCTAGCGCAAAGCGGAATTAAAGCTCGAGTTATTAGCGCGCCATGCCTGGAATGGTATCGAGAGCAAGATCAAGGATATAAAGATTTACTAATGCCAAAATCAGTCAAAGCTCGAGTTAGCGTTGAAGCAGGTATTGCTCAGGGCTGGCATGAATTAATTGGTGATTGCGGAGTTGCCATCAGCTTGGAACATTTTGGCGCCTCAGCCTCTGCCCCTGTCTTGTTTGAAGAATTTGGATTTACTCCGGAGGCAGTAGTAAAGGCTTGCCAAGCTTCGATAGCAAAGAGTTTTAAATGAGCAAAACGCTTGCTCACATAAGCCAGGCTGGAACCTCAATATGGCTTGATGATTTATCTCGAGAGCGGATGATTGATAATGGGAAGTCGCGCTCGCTTAAATCGCTTATCGCTGAGGAATCTGTAGTTGGTGTAACTACCAACCCTGCGATTTTCTCAAGTTCAATATCGCAATCCTCACTCTATAGCGATGATTTAAAGGCTTTGGCTGCCAAGGGTTATCCAGCTGAGCAGATTATTACGGAACTTACCTGCAGCGATGTTGCTAAGGCATGCGATCTATTTAAAGAAGTATTTCTCTCAAGTGGTGCAGTTGATGGCCGAGTAAGTATTGAAGTAGATCCAAGATTTGCTCGCGATACCCAGGCAACGATTTCTCAAGCTCGAGATCTTTGGAAAAGGATAGATCGACCAAATCTTCTGATTAAGGTTCCTGCAACTATTGAAGGTCTTCCTGCTATCCAAACTCTAATTTCAGAGGGAATAAGCGTCAATGTGACAATAATTTTCTCAACTAAGCGCTATGAGCAAGTTTTAGGTGCATTCATAAAGGGATTAGAGGATCGGGCACGACAATCACTCCCGCTTTCTAATGTTCACTCAGTTGCATCCTTTTTCATAAGTCGGGTAGATACCGAAATTGATCCAAGACTTAAAGCAAGTGCATCCAAAGAGGCGTTAGATTTGCTCGGAAAGTCAGCAATTGCTAACGCCCACCTTGCATATCGGCACTTTGAAGAGATCTTGCACTCAGATCGCTGGCAAGTGCTTGCAAAACTTGGAGGCAATATCCAAAGGCCGCTCTGGGCTTCAACTGGGGTAAAGGATCCAAACTATGACCCAACCCAATATGTAATGGAGCTAGTTGCTCCATTATGTGTCAACACAATGCCGGAGCAGACTTTAAATGCCGTTAAAGCTCAAGGAGAATTCAAAGGAAATGCCATCTCAGGAAAATACTTAGATGCAGCTAGAGTCATCAATCAATTAGCTTCAATTGGAGTAGATATTGAAGAGGTGGCAGATAAGTTGGAGGCAGAGGGAATTGATAAGTTTATTAAGCCTTGGCTTGAGTTGATCGCAAATGTTGAGGCTGCTAGTAAATGATCAAACTCACTGGCTTTAAACAAGGCAGGGGCCTTTGGGGAAAGTTAGATAAAGCCACAATTCGCCTTGCTAATTGTGATCCCACCATCTGGGGCGAGAGCGCTGCTAAAGAGGCAGCGATAAGACTTAATTGGGTTAATCTCCCCGAGGAATCTCGCGAACTTCTCCCACAGCTTGATGCTCTCTCTGCTTGGTCAAGAGAATTTGGCCACGAGGTTTTTATTCTCTGCGGCATGGGCGGTTCATCTCTAGCGCCAGAAGTTATGGCGCAGGTCTATAAAAAGGAATTAACAATTCTGGATTCCACAGATCCTGCTCATGTTAAGAAAGTTTTGGATCAAGATTTATCTAAGTCTTGCATAATTATTGGCTCTAAATCTGGATCAACTATTGAAACAGCCTCTCAGATGGCAGCAGCCAATCAGCAGTTAATTAAGCAGGGCCTAGATCCAAAGAATCATTTTGTAGTGATTACCGATCCTGAATCCCCACTTGATATTCAAGCAAGGGAAAGTAACTTAAGAGTAGTAAATGCTGATCCAAATGTCGGTGGGCGCTTTAGCGCACTTAGCGCCTATGGACTTACTCCTGCTGCTCTTGTAGGTATTGATATCTCAATTCTCTTGGATGATGCTTATGAGGCATCACAATCTTTTACCAAGCCTGGCTCAGTGGTTACTCAAGTTGCGGCTGCTTTGGCTGATAAGTTTTTTTCATTTGCAGGATTTCTCGATACCGGCTCTACCGTCTCTGGGCTTGGGGAGTGGATAGAGCAGCTAATCGCAGAGTCAACTGGCAAAGATGGCAAAGGCGTTTTACCCATAACTTTGACGAGGAAAAGCAAGCTTAACTACCCAGTAATTACCTTTGATGGAAGTGGAGAAAACAGCGTTGAAGCAAGTCTTGGTGAACAATTTATTTTCTGGCAGTGGGTCACAGCTCTTCTAGGATATTTACTTCAAGTCGACCCATTTAATCAACCAAATGTCACAGAGGCTAAAGATAAGACTAATGCCCTGCTTTCAAGATGGAGTAAAGGGCGAGAGGAAATCAATCCAGTATTTGAAAGTGGCAGTATTGCAGTTTATTCAACACTTCAAGAAGATTCTGTGGCGCATTACTTAGAAAGAGCTATAGCAAACTCCAAAGGCTATTTAGCGATAATGACCTATCTTCACCGCGGCATCGATGATCAAATAAAAGATCTAGCCCCACTACTTGAGAGTAAATCAAAGCTTCCAACCACCTTTGGCTGGGGTCCGAGATTTCTTCACTCAACTGGCCAGTTCCATAAAGGTGGGCCCAGCACTGGTTCATTTATTCAAGTCACAGCAGATCCTGAAAATAATTGGCCAATTCCAGGAAGAGATTTTGGTTTTGAGACTTTGATTATGGCTCAAGCCCTCGGTGATCTGGAGGCCTTATCTAGTAGAGGCTTTAGCGTCATTCGTTTTCACTTAAAGAATCGAAAGCAAGGTATTGCAGAACTGCTTAGCGCGGCAGAAAAGATTTAATCTTCATCCTCAGCGCGTAGCTTCTTAAGCGCTGCTTCTAAAATCTTCTTAGCTTCGGCCTCTGTGCGACGCTCTTTTACATAGGCTAAGTGAGTCTTATAAGGCTCATTCTTGATTGGTGATGGTGGGTTGTTCTTATCTTGCCCAGCTGGAAAACCGCATCTTGGACAATCCCACTCAGCAGGAACAACAACTGTTCCATCTTCAGCAAAGGAAGGTTTTGTTTCATGGCCATTTTGGCACCAGTAAGAAACGTGAAAGCGCGCAATAGCTTCGCCGCGTTCAGCCTCGCCCATTGGGCCTGCGCCAACGCGTGAACCTCTGATAGCACTTCCACCAGCCATTTAATTGCTCCCTTTTCTAAAGATTGATAAAACTTTTTATTTCAAAACTAAACCAAGTGCGATGATGATGGCAAACCAGAGACCGCCGACCACAATTGTGATGCGATCTAAGTTCTTCTCAACTACAGATGATCCACCATAGGTTGAGGACATTCCCCCGCCGAATAGATCTGAAAGTCCGCTGCCTTTTCCTTTATGGAGCAGAACTAAGAGAATCATCAAAATGCTGGTAATCACCAGAAGGATTGAGAGGGCTAACGACACTTATTTTCTCCTTGGGTTGAATAAGGGGCAAATACTACCTAAAGGCGGTGATTCCTAACGAATCTGGGCGCTAGAGAACCCGGTGGAATTTGCATAGACGGGCGAACTCCTCAGCATCAAGGCTAGCCCCGCCAACCAAGGCGCCATCGATATCGCTCTGTCGCATAATTTCTACGATATTTGCCGACTTCACTGAGCCGCCGTAGAGAATTCTGGCATTTTGAGCAATCTCATCACTTCCAATATCAGCAAGCTCTAGGCGAATAGCTGCGCATACCTCTTGAGCATCATCTGGAGTGGCAGTCTTTCCAGTTCCAATAGCCCATACTGGTTCATAAGCAAAAACGATCTTCTTTAAATCTGGTTTATGAAATCCCTTTAACCCTTGGCGAAGCTGGTTAATTACATAAGTTACATGTGCTCCTGATTCGCGCATTGCTAATTCTTCGCCAATACAAAAAATTGGCACCATCTCATTATCTAATATGGCGCGCATCTTTGCATTTATTAACTCATTACTCTCGCCATGTATTGCTCGTCGCTCAGAGTGTCCTGCTAGCACATAGGTGCAATCAAGTTTCTTAAGCATCGCACCAGAGATGTCCCCAGTGAATGCGCCAGACTTTTCTGGTGAGATATCTTGAGCTCCGTAAGATAATTTGAGACGATCTCCATCAACTAAAGTTTGAACTGATCTTAAATCTGTAAATGGCGGCAGTACTGCTACTTCAACTGCATCAAAGTCACGATCCTCTAGTGAGTAGGCCAACTTCTGAGTTACAGCAATTGCTTCAAGATGATTTAGGTTCATCTTCCAATTGCCAGCAATCAGCGGTTTACGTGTGCTCATTTCTGCTCCTTAGTTGGCTACTTGCTTATCTTAAGGCTATTAGTCCTGGAAGCTCTCTTCCTTCCAAGTACTCAAGTGATGCTCCCCCGCCTGTTGAAATGTAACCAAAATCGCTATCACTAAAGCCAAGAGCTCGCACCGCAGCTGCTGAATCTCCGCCACCAACTACTGAAAGCCCTGAGACTTCACTTAAAGCTTGAGCAACAATTCTGGTCCCTGAGGCAAAATTAGGAAATTCGAAAACTCCCATGGGCCCATTCCAAAATACTGTGGCGCACTCTTTAATTGCAGATGCAAATACATGCGCGCTATCTGGGCCAATATCGAGTCCCATATGATTACTTGGGATCTGATCTGCACTAACTAAACTTGGGGATTCGTTAGCAAAGGCTGGAGCTACCCAGATATCACTTGGTAGTAAAACTCTTACTCCCAATTTTTCTGCTCGTTCTAGTAATTGCTTAACCAAGTCAACAGATTCCGCTTCAAATAATGACTTTCCAATTTCTTTTCCTTGCGCTGCAAGAAAGGTAAAGAGCATTCCCCCGCCAATTGCAAGAATATTTACTTTATCAAGTAGGTTTGAAATTACTCCGATTTTATCTGAGACCTTAGCTCCGCCAAGAACTACTCCGTAGGGACGCTCTGGAGATTGAGTTAGTTTCTCAAGAACAACGACCTCTGCTGCGATTAATTTTCCAGCAGCGTGCGGAAGTAATTGGGCTAATTCAAATACTGATGCATGTTTTCTATGTACAGCGCCAAAGCCATCTCCCACATAGAGATCGCCCAACTTTGCTAATTCTTTTGCTAAAGCTAAACGCTCTTTCTCATCTTTACTAGTTTCAGAGGCGTTAAAGCGAATATTTTCTAATAGCAGAATTTCTCCACTCTTTAAGGCAGCAGCCTTTTCGAAAGCCTCTGGCCCTACTATCTGACTTGAAAATGCGACCTGCCTTCCAAGTAGTTCTGCTAAGCGTTTAGCAACTGGTTCTAGCGATAACTCACTTTTAACTTCACCTTTTGGTCTTCCGAGGTGAGCAATGATGACAACCGACGCACCTAGTGAGAGTAGTTCCTGAATTGTCGGGAGAGATGCACGGATACGACCACCATCGGTAATAACTCTAGTTCCATCACCGTTATCTTTGAGAGGAACATTTAGATCACAGCGAAGTAGAACTCTTTTCCCTGCTGGATTTAAAGAGGATAAACCTTGAATCAAAGGCTCTTCCCAATAAAGCTCATTAAATCAACTAGGCGATTTGAATAGCCCCACTCGTTGTCATACCAACCGGCAACCTTTGCTTGATTGCCAATTGCCTTAGTAATCCCAGCATCAAAGATGCAGGAGTTAGAATCGGTGACAATATCGCTAGAGACGATTGGATCTTCGGTGTAATAAAGAATTCCCTTAAGAGGACCCGCTGCCGCTTTCTTCATTGCCTCATTAATTTCAGCAGCGCTTACCTCGCGAGATAGCTCGACTGTTAGATCGGTAATTGATCCTGTTGGCACTGGTACACGTAGAGCGTAGCCATCAAGCTTGCCCTTCAACTCTGGAAGCACTAGACCGATTGCCTTTGCTGCTCCAGTTGACGTTGGAATGATATTTGTTGCCGCAGCTCTTGCCCGGCGTAGATCTTTGTGAGGAAAATCTAGGATTACCTGATCGTTGGTATAAGCATGCACTGTGGTCATAAAGCCTCGAATAATTCCAAAGTTATCGTGCAGCACTTTAGCCATTGGAGCAAGGCAGTTGGTGGTGCAGGAGGCGTTAGAGATGATCTGATGCTTTGCTGGATCATAGGCAGAATCATTAACTCCAAGAACTAGAGTGACATCTTCATCACTTGCTGGAGCTGAGATAACTACCTTCTTTGCTCCCCCAACCAGGTGCTTCTTTGCATCTGCAGCTTTTGTAAAGTGCCCAGTTGATTCCACAACGATATCTGCCCCAACTGATCCCCAGGCAAGTGCTGCTGGGTCACGCTCTGCAAATACTTTAAAGCTCTTATTTCCAACGGTTATTGAATTTTCGTTATAAGAAACCTCTTGGCCAAGTCGACCAAGAATTGAGTCATATTTGAGTAGATGAGCAAGGGTGGCAATGTCGGTTAAGTCATTTACGGCAACGATTTCAATATCAGCCTTTGATGTAAGCGCTGCTCGAAAGAAGTTACGTCCAATACGACCAAAACCGTTGATTCCAACTTTTACCAAGATAACCACGCTCCATCGGATGGGCGACTCATGTGCCGCTGTTTTAATTTTTGACCAGGCTTGCCACGACTTTGTGGACTTGGGTAAATCCTATCAGTGAATATTTGGTGAACGCTTGCCTTGATAAATTGGGCTCAAAGATTAATTGAGTAGCTCTGGTGAGAGCCCGGCCTCGGTATCTGGAATTCCTAGATCGCTCGCGCGTTTATCGGCCATTGCCAATAGGCGCCTAATTCGTCCCGCAATTGCATCCTTAGTCATCGGCGGCGTTGATAGCGAACCCAACTCTTCAAGGCTTGCCTGCCCATGAGTAATTCGCAGCTGTCCTGCTTCACGAAGATGGCCTGGAATATCTTCTCCTAAAATCTCCATCGCTCTTGCAACTCGCGCAGATGCAGCAACGGCCGCTCTTGCCGAGCGCCTTAAGTTGGCATCATCAAAGTTTGCCAGGCGATTAGCGGTTGCTCTGACTTCTCTTCTCATCCTTCGCTCTTCCCAAGCCATAACACTTTCATGGGCTCCAAGACGAGTTAATAAAACCCCAATGGCATCGCCATCTCTAATTACTACTCGATCAACTCCTCGAACCTCACGAGCCTTTGCAGCAATTGTTAATCTGCGAGCAGCGCCAACAAGAGCAAGCGCAGCTTCTGGTCCTGGGCAGGTAATTTCAAGAGCTGATGATCTTCCAGGTTCAGTTAACGAACCATGTGCAAGAAATGCGCCCCGCCATGCAGCTTCGGCACAACAAATTCCTGCAGAGACAACTTGTGGTGGCAATCCTCTTACTGGACGTCCATGGGAATCAACAAGCCCAGTCTGCCTTGCTAGATTATCGCCCTCTCTAATCACTCGAACTAAATAACGACTACCTTTTCTTAAACCGCCAGCGCTAATTACTGCTAGATCGGAGTCATGGCCATAGATATCAGCAATATCTTTTCTTATTCTTCTGGCAGCTTGAGCGGTATCAAGTTCAATCTCAACCATGATTTTTCCAGCTGAGATATGAAGCCCTCCAGCAAAGCGCAATATCGCAGAAACTTCCGCCTTTCGACAGCAAGGCTTTGAAATCGTGAGGCGGCTTAACTCATCCTTAACCGCTGCAGTCATTGCCATGTGGGTTATCTAAGCATCTCGGCTTGAAAAATGTGGCTCAAAGTCAAAAATAATTTTTCAGTATCGTGGTGATTACTTCCTGGGTGAGATGCAAGATCTGCAACAAATACCCTTCCACCCATCGCCTCAACAAGGCCCTCTAGCTCTATTAATAGCTCAGAACGAGCGGCGATTGAGCTATCTAGTAGAGCAACATCACAGTTTAGATCTGGGGCAAATCTGCGCAAGATTCTCAAATGATCTGCTGGAGAACTACCAGCCAATTCATCCCCACTGGCGCTTGGTGAGGCATCAAGATTAAGAATTATAACTTTCTTAGCCCTTGAACTCTCAAGCACCTGACGTTGTTTGGTAACGAGAAGATGTGGCAGAACACTTGAAAACCAAGAGCCTGGACCTAAAGTAATAAAGTTCGCTTTCGCAATTGCATCAACTCCTTGAGAAGTTGGCGTCGGATTATCCGGTATTAGCCTTAAGTCTTCGAGGATTCCTCTTCCTAGCGCTACCTCTTGTTGCCCTCTAATTAAATGAGTGCCTTGCCAAGTTTTAAAAGTTCCTTCAATATCAAGAGGTTCTAGAGCCATTGGCAGTACTCGCCCTACGACTTTTAATAGCGCACCAACTTTATCTAACCCTTTTACCGGATCACTTTCGCTATCCCAGAGCGCGGTTAATAGTAAATTGCCAAGTGCATGGCCATCTAACTCACCTTTTGAGGTGAAACGATATTGCATTATCTCTGCCCAGCTTCTGCCCCATTCATCATCTGCGCAGAGCGCAGCAAGTGCCATTCTTAAATCTCCTGGCGGAAGTGAATTAAATTCTTTTCTTAATCTCCCACTTGATCCACCATTATCGGCAACAGTAACAATTGCGGTTAACTCATTAGTGATTTTTCTTAAAGCAGATAAGGTGGCAGCAAGGCCATGTCCACCGCCAAGTGCAACAACCTTGGGGTTATTCAACGCTCCCTACCTAAATCTCTATGAATCGCGTGAGCCGAAACGCTATGTTCTCCATCAATTGCGCTGCCATTAATTCTTCTTGCAAGCTCTTCAGCAACAGCAACACTTCTATGTTTTCCGCCAGTGCAACCAATTGCAAGAGTTATATATTTCTTTCCCTCTCTCAAATATCCCTGCCCTAAGCTATTAAAGAGAGCTAAGTATCGCTCTAAAAATTCACTAACGCTCTCAGCGCTAAGGACTGCCTCACTAACTTGCTTATCAAGGCCATTCATCGCCCTAAGTTCAGGATCCCAATGTGGGTTTGGAATAAAGCGACAATCCATAACTAAATCTGCATCAACGGGAAGACCGAACTTATATCCAAAGGAAAGAACATTAACTTTTAGCGAGGCTGAAGAATCTACCGAGAAAAGCTCGGCAATTTTTTTCTCTAATTGATGAACATTTAATTGCGATGAATCCACAACAAGATCGGCCCCAGAGCGAAGTTCCCTTAGTCGCTCTCGCTCCTTTTCAATACCATCGAGGATTCGGTCACTTCCCTGAAGCGGGTGGGGACGTCTAGATGATTCAAACCTTCGAACTAAAACATCATCTGAGGCGTCAACAAAGATAATTTTTCGAGATATTCCCCGCTCTGCCAACTCAGCTAGGGTTTTATTCAAATCATCAAAGAATTGTCTTCCCCGCACATCAATTACTACTGCAATTGAATCATCGCTGCTCTGAGTCAAATCAAAGAGTGGAATTAGCAAAGAAGGGGGCAAGTTATCTATTACATACCAGCCATGATCTTCCATAGCATGAGCCACAGTTGAGCGACCTGCCCCGCTCATTCCGGTTATAACTACTATCTCGCGTCCCATGTCTACATCATCCTAGATGTGTCAAGAACGCTCAATTATTTCACCTGTTGAGGTATCAACGAAGTAGCCAGAAGCTGAATTAGCAAGGCCAGCGAGAATGCTTTCAGCGCTCTTAGGTCCAATTCCTGGAAGAGCTGCTATCTCCTCAAGGCTTGCTTTACTAAGAGCTGCAATAGATCCGAAGTGTTCCAATAAAACTGCCCGTCTAACCTCTCCCAGATTATCGATTTCATCAAGAAGTGATTCCAGCATTAATTTAGAGCGCTTTGAGCGATGAAAAGTCACTGCAAATCTATGGGCCTCATCGCGAATCCTCTGCACCAAATAAAGAGCCTCGCCATGTCGATCAAGAATTACTGGATAGCTCTGATCAGCAAACCAAATCTCTTCAAGTCTTTTAGCAAGTCCTACCAAAGCTATATCTGTAATTCCAAGTTCAGCAAAGGCTCTGGCAGCAGCGTTAACCTGTCCCTTACCGCCATCAACAATTACTAGCTGGGGCGGATAGGCAAACTTAGGCCGCGGCCCTCCACTTAACTCTATTTCTGATAGATCTAAATCTTTCTCTGCTAGGTATCTCTTAAATCGTCTAGTAATAACATGATGCATCGCCCTTGTATCATCAAACTTCTCTTTATCATCGATTCCAAAGCGACGGTATTCGCTCTTCTTGGCCTGTCCATCTTCGAATACAACCATTGATGCAACAACCGAGGTTCCTTGGATATTTGAAATGTCAAAACATTCAATTCTTAATGGCAGCTCTTCCAAATTAAGTGCACTAGCTAAATCTTCCAGCGCTCGCCCGCTTACTCCAGCATCATTTGCTCGCTTACTTAAAAACTGAATTAGAGCTTGGTTGGCATTTCGCTTAACCATATCCAAGATCTCACTCTTCTCACCACGCTCTGGCTTCTTAATAGTTACTTTATATCCAGCTCTCTCTGAGAGATAATCTGCAAGAGCGCCTCCATCAAGCTCCTGATTAACTAATATTTCCTTGCCAATTTCAAAATCCTGATAAACCCGATTAATACAAGCCTCAAGTAGCGAGGAATCCTCCGGCAGGTTTGCTAAATCAATCATCCAAGAACGCGAGCTTATGACGCGTCCGGCTCTCACTCTAAATATCGAGATTGCAGCGTGGGTAATATCTTGATGAATTGCAATGAAGTCAGCGAAGATGGAGTCGGATAGAGCGCTATCTGTTGACTCACTTGCCCGCTCTAGCGCCTCTAGTTGATCTCGCAATTTTCCGGCTCTTTCAAACTCCTCTACTCTTGCAGCCTCAGCCATCTGATCGCGCAGAGTTTGAGTAATATCTGCTGAACCATCAGAGATGAAGTCACCTAGGCGCTGTGCAAGTATTCGGTGATCGCTTTCGGTAATTCGATCTACACATGGAGCGGCGCATTTTCCGATATCCCCTAGTAGGCAGGGACGCTTAGCTCGCTGAGCTCTTTCAAAGTTGCTATTTGAACATGATCTAACTGGAAAGAGCTTTAGGAGAACATCAAATGTTGAGCGAAGCGCCCAGGCATGGGTGAAGGGGCCAAAGTAGGTGACACCTTTCTGTTTTGCTCTCCTGGTTATGAGTAGACGTGGATATTTCTCATCCATTGTAAGCGCTAGATATGGATAGCTCTTATCATCTTTAAATTGCACATTAAATGCAGGGTTCTCCTCTTTAATCCAGGTAAATTCCAATTGAAGCGCCTCAACCTCGCTTCTTACTAACGTCCAATCAACTCTATTAGCGGAATGAATCATTCGATACGTTTTCTCGCCAACATTTTTTTGAAAGTAGGAGTTAATCCGATTCTTTAGCGATCTCGCCTTTCCTACATAGATAACTTCATCTTTTTCATTAAAGAAGCGATAGACCCCAGGTTCATCGGGAACACTCTCTGGACGGTATGAAGCAGGATCTGCCATAGCTACTTCTTTAGTGTTTCGCGGAGGAACTTTCCGGTATAGCTGGCAGAAACCTTTGCAATTGCCTCTGGAACTCCTTCAGCAACGATGCTTCCTCCCCCAGATCCGCCCTCCGGTCCTAGATCAATAATCCAATCTGCGCACTTAATAACATCCATATTGTGTTCAATAACGACAACAGTATTTCCAGTATCAACTAATCTTTGAAGCACGCCAAGAAGTTTCCTTACATCTTCAAAGTGAAGTCCAGTAGTGGGCTCATCAAGGACATATATTGTTCGCCCCGTTGATCGGCGTTGTAGCTCTGTTGAAAGCTTTACTCTCTGCGCCTCTCCTCCCGAAAGAGTTGGTGCGGATTGACCAAGTCGAACATAGCCAAGGCCCACATCACAGAGCGTCTTTAGATAGCGATGAATGGCAGGAATTGATCCAAAGAAATCTTGAGCCTTCTCAATTGGCATATCAAGAACTTCAGCAATCGTCTTACCCTTGTAATGAACCTCTAAAGTCTCTCTGTTATATCTTGCCCCATGGCAGACTTCGCAAGGCACATAAACATCAGGCAAAAAGTTCATCTCGATTGTGATAGTTCCATCACCAGAGCAATTCTCACATCTTCCACCTTTAACATTAAATGAGAAGCGCCCCTGTTGATAGCCGCGCACTTTTGCTTCACTTGTCTCAGAAAATAGCGCACGAATCTTGTCAAAGACTCCAGTGTAGGTAGCAGGGTTTGAGCGCGGAGTTCTACCAATTGGTGATTGATCCACGTGAACGACTTTATCTATTTGATCAATACCGGTAATGCTTCTATGGCGACCAGGAACTATTCGAGCTCCGTTTAGCTTATTTGCAAGCACAGAATAGAGAATGTCGTTTACTAAAGTAGATTTTCCAGAGCCGCTGACTCCCGTAACGGCAACGAAAACTCCTAGCGGGATAGTTACATCAACATTTCTTAAATTATTCTCTTTCGCTTCCTTGATCGTCAAAACTCGCTTAGCGTTAATCGCTCGTCGCTTCTTAGGGATAGCTATTTTTGATCGACCTGCTATATAGGCACCTGTAATTGACTTCTTTGAATCAATCAGAGCTTGATAATCCCCTGATACGACAATCTCTCCGCCATGCTCTCCCGCTCCTGGGCCTATATCAACGATCCAGTCTGCAGTTCTAATCGTCTCTTCATCATGTTCGACAACTATTAAGGTATTTCCTAGGTCTCTAAGATGCGTCAGAGTCTCTATCAGGCGCTTATTATCTCTTTGGTGAAGACCGATGCTTGGTTCATCTAGAACATAGAGAACGCCAACTAGGCCTGAGCCAATCTGAGTTGCAAGGCGAATTCTCTGCGCCTCACCTCCCGAGAGCGTCGCTGCAGGTCTTGCAAGAGTCAAGTATTCGAGTCCAACATCAAGTAAAAACCCAAGTCGAGCATGTACTTCCTTCATTACGCGCTCTGCGATTTTCGCCTCACGTGATGCAAGTTTTAAGCCCTTTAAAAACTTCGCACAATCCTCAATTGAAAGCTCGCATATCTCTGCGATGTTTTTGCCACCTAAAGTAACAGCCAAGACCTCTGGTTTTAGACGAGAACCCTTACAGGCAGGACATGGGACTTGGCGCATATAGGCTTCAAATCTCTCTCTGCTGTAATCGCTATCAGTCTCTGAGTGCCTGCGATGAACAAAAGGAATGACTCCTTCAAATCCGGTGGAGTAATTTCTTACTCGGCCATAGCGATTCTTGTACTTAACATGAACTTCATATTCATAGCCATTTAAAATTGCATCTTTAGCTTTAACAGAGAGTTTGCTCCACGGGGTATTTAGAGAGAATTTAACATCAGCAGCTAGAGCCTCTAAAAGATTTATAAAGTAGTCGGAAGATTGCCCCCCTGACCAGGGAGCAATTGCGCCATCATTTATTGAAATTGAGTCATCTGGAATTACTAGCTCTTCATCAACTTCGAGTTTTGAACCAATGCCGGTGCACTCAGCGCAGGCCCCAAATGGTGAATTAAAGGAAAACGATCTTGGCTCCATCTCCTGGAAGGAAAGGCCACAATCATGGCAAGCTAAGAGCTCACTATAAGTTCGCTCTTTATCTGCGCCTTTTGCATCAACAAAATCTAGAGTCACAAGGCCATTGGCTAGCTTTAAAGCTGTTTCAATTGAATCAGTTAGACGCTGCCTTCCTTCTGGCTTAGCAGTCAAACGATCAATTACTACTTCAATCGTATGTTTCTCTTGTTTCTTTAGTTTTGGAGCCTCAGTTAGGGCAACTGTAGTTCCATCAACTCTGACCCTTGAATATCCCTGAGCAATGAAATCTTTGAAAAGATCAACAAACTCTCCCTTTCGCGCCCTTATAACTGGTGCTAACACTTGAAACTTAGTCTCTGCCGGAAGCTCGAGGATTTGATCGACAATATTTTGTGGGGTCTGCTTTGCAATCTCTTTTCCGCATTTTGGGCAATGTGGCTTTCCTGCTCTGGCAAAGAGAAGGCGAAGATAGTCATAGACCTCGGTAATGGTTCCAACTGTTGATCTGGGATTTCGATTTGTTGATTTTTGATCAATCGATACAGCTGGAGAGAGCCCCTCGATAAAGTCAACATCGGGCTTATCCATCTGTCCTAGGAATTGGCGCGCATAGGCAGAAAGGGACTCAACGTAGCGCCTCTGACCTTCAGCAAATATTGTGTCAAAGGCAAGTGATGATTTGCCAGAGCCAGAGAGCCCAGTAAAAACAATCATGGCATTTCTTGGAAGATCAAGGGAGACATTCTTTAGATTGTGTTCTCTTGCCCCTCGAACGATTAGACGATCTGCACTCATCGCATGCCTCCTTCCTGCATCCCTCGAAGCTCTCTCTTTAACTCTTTTATCTCGTCTCGCAGACGAGCTGCAAGTTCAAATTGCAGTTCAGATGCAGCATTTCTCATCTGCTCGGTTAGAGAATCTATAAGGCCCAGTAACTCGGCAAGCGGTAAGGCTACGAGTGATTTGGCATGCACGCCAACTGGAGTTTGACTTATGGTGCGCTTCTTATTTCCAGCCAGCAAAGCGTTGGTGTCATCGCTCTCCTCAGCGATTAAATCTGTGATATCTGCAATCTTCTTACGAAGCGGCTGAGGATCAAGCCCTGCTGCAAGGTTATAGGCCACCTGCTTAGCTCTTCTTCGATTGGTTTCATCAATTGCTCTAGTCATGGAATCAGTGATCTTGTCGGCATACATATGAACTTCGCCTGAAACATTTCGGGCAGCGCGTCCAATAGTTTGAATTAGCGAGCGAGTTGAGCGCAGGAATCCCTCTTTATCGGCATCGAGAATTGCAACAAGTGATACTTCAGGAAGATCTAGACCTTCGCGTAGCAAGTTGATTCCGATTAGAACATCGTATTCACCAAGCCTTAATTCTCTAAGCAGTTCCACTCTTCTTAAAGTATCAACCTCTGAGTGCAAATATCGAACTCTGATTCCAGCATCTGTAAAGAAATCTGTTAAATCCTCTGCCATCTTCTTAGTCAGCGTTGTAACTAATACTCGCTCATTCTTCTCAGCTCTTATCTTAATTTCTGACATTAGGTCATCGATTTGATTCTTTATTGGCTTTAGAACAATCTTGGGATCAACTAGTCCAGTTGGTCTTATAACCTGCTCAACAAATACTCCCCCAGTTTTCTCCATCTCATAGGGGCCAGGGGTTGCTGAGAGATAAACCTTCTGTGGAGTTCGTTCCAAAAATTCATCAAACTTTAAGGGGCGGTTATCAAGAGCGCTTGGTAAGCGAAAACCATGCTCCACAAGCGTTCTCTTCCTTGATGCATCTCCTTCATACATCGCTCCAATTTGTGGAACAGTGATATGAGATTCATCAATGACGCAAAGGAAGTCCTCTGGAAAGTAATCAAGTAGACAGTTAGGGGCAGAGCCTGGCTCTCGAAAATCTATATGCCTTGAGTAATTCTCAATCCCTGAGCAGAAGCCAAGCTGCAGCATCATTTCAATATCAAATGTGGTTCGCATTCTAAGGCGCTGGGCCTCAAGTAGCTTGTTAGCCTTCTCTAACTCTTTAAGGCGAAGATCTAGCTCTGCTTCAATATTTGCAATAGCGCGTTTCATCGTCTCAGGTCCTGCTGAGTAATGAGTAGCTGGAAATATGAATACTTCTTTAACATCACTAACAATCTCACCAGTTAGTGGATGCAAAGTAGTTAAGCGCTCAATTTCATCACCAAAGAATTCAATTCTGGTAGCGAGCTCTTCATAGACTGGAATGATTTCAACGGTATCACCACGAACTCTGAAGGTTCCCCTTTCAAAGGCCATATCGTTTCGTTTATATTGGATATCAACAAAACGTCTTAACAAAACGTTTCTATCGATTTTATCTCCCACAGCTAAAGTAATCATTCGATCGATATATTCCTGCGGAGTGCCAAGGCCGTATATGCATGAGACCGAAGCAACAACTATTACATCGCGCCGTGTTAAAAGTGAGTATGTGGCCGAGTATCGAAGACGCTCAACTTCAGAATTAACTGAGGAGTCTTTTTCTATGAAGGTATCAGTCTGAGGGACATAGGCCTCAGGTTGGTAATAGTCATAATAAGAGACAAAGTATTCAATGGCATTATTTGGCATCAGCTCTTTAAACTCATTTGCAAGTTGTGCGGCAAGAGTTTTATTTGGCGCAAGAACTAAGGTTGGACGCTGAACTGCCTCAATTAGCCAGGCAGTGGTTGCAGACTTTCCAGTTCCAGTAGCTCCGAGTAAGACCACATCGCTCTCACCGCTATTAATTCTGCGAGTCAGCTCTGCAATCGCATCTGGTTGATCTCCAGCTGGCTTAAAACCGCTGATGACTTCAAAGGCCCGATTAGCTCTTGGCGTTGATGTAACTGCCCGCGCCATATTACAAACCTTGCTTCTGAGCTCTTGGCAGGAGCTCATTGGCCATTAACTCCTCCACCGCCCGAGTTAACTCATCGATGCTGCCATCATTTCTAATGATGTAATTAGCTATCTTCTCCCGCTCCGAATCACTGACTTGAGCTGCCATGCGCTGGGTAATCTCGTAATCCTTTAGGCCCCGCAAACGTAAACGCTCACGTCTTATTTCCTCATCTGCTGAGACTGTTACAACATAGTCAAATCTCTTGGCGCCATCACTTTCAACAAGTAAGGGAATCTGATTAATTAAAATGGCTCCGCTCGGCAGCTTTCTGGCTAGCTTCTCAGCAGCTTCTCGAACTAGCGGATGAATTATTGATTCTAATTTCTTTCGTAAATCGCCCTCTTTAAAGACAACTGCTGCCAATTTTGAACGATCAATCTGTCCTTCACTTAAAATTGAGTCGCCAAAGACGGTAATAACTTCCTCATATCCCGGGCTTCCTCGTTCAATGACTTCACGGGCTAATTGATCAGAATCGATAACTAATGCGCCAAGTTCTTCCAGAATCTCACCAACCAGGCTCTTACCTGATCCGATACCGCCAGTTAAAGCAACTCTTAACACTGCTTCAGCCTACCTAGAAAAATAAAACTGGGCCCTTCAAAGAAGGACCCAGTGATTTAAAACAGGGCAGAGTTACTCAGCTTCTGGGGTAGCAACTGAGGCAGCTGCAGCATCGGCTGCTTGAGCCTCTGACTTCTGCTTCTTATGAGCCAAGAATCTAGTTTGAGCTTCAGCGTATTGCCTCTCCCACTCCTGGCGCTGTGTTTCATATCCTGGCTGCCACTCCTGGGTTGAAGCATCAAAGCCTTCAGGATAAATAAAGTTTCCATTTTCATCATAGCGAGCTGGCATTCCATATTGAGTTGGATCAAAAGCTTCAACTGCAACATCTTGTCCCTCATTTGCTTGCTTAAGAGAAAGTGAGATGCGGCGGCGCTCTAAATCAATATCGATGATCTTTACAAACAAAGAGTCTCCAACTTGAACTACCTGCTCTGGAATTTCAACATGGCGTTCTGCTAGCTCTGAGATGTGAACTAAACCTTCGATTCCATCAAATACCTTTATAAAGGCGCCGAATGGAACTAATTTAGTAACCTCACCTGGCACTACCTGATTGATAGTGTGAGTGCGAGCAAATGCCTGCCATGGATCTTCTTGTGTTGCTTTGAGGGAAAGTGAAACTCTCTCACGCTCAAAATCAACTTCCAGAACTTCAACAGTAACCTCATCGCCAACAGCAACAACTTCACCTGGATGATCGATATGTTTCCAAGAGAGCTCAGAGACGTGGACAAGACCATCAACGCCGCCAAGGTCCACGAATGCACCAAAGTTAACGATTGATGAAACTACACCTTCGCGCACTTGACCCTTGATCAACTGATTAAGGAAAGTTGTGCGAGATTCCGATTGGCTCTGCTCTAAAAATGCTCTACGGGATAGCACTACGTTGTTACGGTTCTTATCAAGTTCAATAATGCGGGCCTCAATTTCTTTTCCAATATATGGTGAGAGATCTCTAACTCGGCGCATTTCAACAAGCGATGCTGGAAGAAAGCCTCTTAGGCCAATATCAACAATTAAGCCACCCTTAACAACTTCAATTACTGTACCTGTGACAACTTCGTCGCGCTCTTTCTTGCCTTCAATATCGCTCCAGGCTTTTTCATACTGTGCGCGCTTCTTAGAAAGTATTAAGCGACCTTCTTTATCTTCCTTCTGCAGAACTAGGGCTTCAACGCGATCTCCAACTTTTACCAATTCACTTGGATCAAGGTCATGGCGGATCGAGAGCTCTCTAGCTGGAATTACTCCTTCAGTTTTGTAGCCAATATCAAGTAGGACTTCGTCGCGATCTACCTGGACTATTACGCCAGAAACTAGATCTCCATCATTAAAATTCTTTATCGTGCCTTCGATTGCGGCGAGAAAATCTTCTGCATTTCCAACATCGTTTACTGTTATTTGAGTTGACAAGGTACTCCGTGGGGAATTTTTCTAGTAGGGCACGCACAAAGTCCGACTCCATCTACTTGTAGATTTTCTACTAGCAAAGGGGCGCTTCCTACTACGTCCGAGGATGCACAGGAACCTTAAGCGAGGGGCGTAAATCTACTTTCTAATGCGCTTATCGGTCAATTTGAGGCTAATGGGCTGCTAAATCCCAACTCTTTCCAAAGCCGATATTGACATCAAGCGGAGCCTTTAGCTCAAAAGCACTTCCCATCTGCTTTCTTACCAATTCTTCCATGACCTCATGCTCACCCTTGGCGATTTCAAAGATCAATTCATCATGGACTTGAAGTAATAGCCTTGATGATAAATTCTTACTCTTCATAGCTTTCTCAACATTTAGCATGGCAACTTTAATTATGTCTGCAGCAGATCCTTGGATTGGGGCATTAAGAGCCATCCGCTCTGCCATTTCACGTCTGCCACGATTTTCATGGTTTAGATCAGGTAGATAGCGCCTTCTGCCCAGAATCGTTTCGGTATAGCCTTTTTCTCTAGCCACTTTTACAACTTCTTTCAAATAATCTTGAATGCCTCCAAATCGTTCAAAATACTTGCTCATCAAAATACTTGCATCAGTTGGCGAAATATCTAATTGCTGGGCAAGTCCATAGGAGGAAAGACCGTAGGCAAGTCCATAGGACATGGCCTTAATCTGCCTTCTCATATCTGCATCAACTTTTGATACTGGAACATCAAATACTTGTGCGCCAACTGTTGAATGCAAGTCCTCCCCGGTTCTAAATGCTTCAAGTAGTCCCTTGTCATCAGATAAGTGGGCCATAATGCGCATCTCAATCTGGCTGTAATCAGCAGTTAATAGTTCAACAAATGGATCTTGGGCGATAAAGCAGTTTCTAATTCTTCTCCCCTCATCACTTCTAATCGGAATATTTTGCAGGTTCGGCTCTGTTGATGAAAGTCGCCCTGTTGCAGTTGTCGTCTGCTGAAACGTGGTGTGAATTCTGCTATCAGCTTTAGTTGAATTAAGTAGTCCATCAACAGTTGTTCTCAGCTTTCCAACTTCGCGAATTCGCAGAAGCGAAGCCAAAACTGGATGCTTAGTTGTTGAATAAAGCCACTCTAAAGATTCAGCATCGGTACTAAAGCCAGTTTTGATCCGCTTTGTTTTCGGAAGCTTTAACTCTTCAAATAAAACCACCTGCAATTGCTTCGGGGAGGCAGCGTTAAATTCGTGTCCAACCGACTTGTATGCAAGGGATGTCGCCTTTGCCTCTTCTTTCTCAAAGAAGCTCAATAAAGACTTCATCTCTGCTTTATCAATTGCGATGCCAGTTGCCTCCATTTCGGCCAACACATGCATCGTGGGCATCTCTATCTGGTTATATAAATCAAGGCAACTCATTGCTTCTAGTTCTTTTGAAAGCGTTGCCCAGAGTTCACCTAGGTGGGAAGTGATACTTGGATTCCAATCTGTGGAGAAGAGGTCTGTAGGTGTGTTTTCGCTTTCAACACCGAGGTACTTCTGCAGAAGGTCAGCTAGTGCAATATCTCTCGAACCAGCATTGAGTAAATAGGCAGCAACTTCAGTATCAACAGCTGCCGATCTCAAAAGCTTAGAGGAGATAGCTTTCTTTGCGCCATGAAAGATAAATCCTTTAAAGCTAGCTATCGAATCTGACACCTCACTAAGCGGTGCAACCAAGACCACCTCTGGCTCAATCGAAATTGCTGCTTGGTTCTCTGAAAGTAGTAGGCCGACAAGGCCCGTGCTAGAGCTAAGTGCTTTTTCAAATTCATTTTTCTTTACATCGCGAACGCTCGTTTTTTTTGCAACAACTTGATTTACCTGCCCTCCTTTAGCAAAGGGAGCAACCCTTGCTTTGAGAGCTTTAATTTCAAGTTTTTCAAATAATTGATTCACTTTTGATATTTCAACACCGCTCCATGCAAGATCTGTTAAGTCGGGCGATAGCGGTAAGTCACTTCTTAGTTGAGTCAATTCACGATTGGTTATTACTGCAGGAAGAGCGCTCCGCAGCGCCTCCCCTGCTTTGCCTGGAACGGTATCTACCTTGGCAATCAACTCTGAAAGGGAGCCAAATTCGTGAATCCATTTAGTTGCTGTCTTCTCTCCAACTCCAGGTATTGATGGCAAGTTATCACTTGGATCACCGCGGAGGGCAGCAAAGTCAGGATATTGCTTTGGCGTTAGCCCATATCTTTCGAAAACTGCACTGGGCGTCATTCTGGAAAGTTCGGTCACGCCTTTCTTTGGATAGAGGACAGTTACTTGATCACTTACTAATTGAAATGAATCACGATCTCCAGAGCAGATATATATCTCTGCCTCATCGCTAAAGTGCTTTACAAAAGTTGCGATTACATCATCGGCTTCAAAGCCCTCAAGTTCAAAGTGTGGAATGGCAAAGGCATCTAAGAGCTCATTGATGTAGGAAACCTGAGAGCGAAACTCCTCAGGAGTGGCGGCTCTATTTGCTTTATATTCCGGAAACTTTTCTGATCTAAAGGTCTTGCGAGATACATCAAAGGCGGTTGCAATATGAGTTGGTTTCTCATCTCTGATTAAGTTAATCAGCATGGAGGCAAAACCATAGATTGCATTTGTGGGCTGACCGCTCGAGGTTGAAAAGTTCTCAACTGGCAGGGCATAGAAAGCTCTAAAGGCCATTGAATGGCCATCAAGTATGAGCAACTTCTTCTTCATCGCGCTTAATCTTAGGCATTGCCACATACAATTGCCCACATGACAGACTTCAATGAGATATTAAATGATCGTGGCCGCGGGACCCTTGATAAGAAGATGGGAATTGAAATCACTGAAGCTAGCCCGCAGCGCCTAGTTGGCAGAATGCCGGTTGAAGGAAATACGCAACCTTTTGGCCTTCTTCATGGCGGAGCAAATGTTGTTCTAGCTGAAAGTTTAGGCTCGGTTGGAACCCATCTACATGCAGGACCCTCTCGAAGAATTGTTGGAATTGAGATAAGTGCAAGCCACCACAAGAGCGCAACAGAGGGTTATGTAACAGCAGTTGCAACAGCGGTAACCCTTGGAAAAACTCTCTGCACCTATAATGTTGAGATTACAAACGATAAGGGTGAGAAGACCTGCACTGCAAGAATTACCTGCCTTATCCTTGCTCAGCGCTAGTTAATCTAGTTCGTGCGCTCCAGTTCCAAGATAAGCAGATTTAACATGAGGGTCGTTTAACAGATCCTTACCCTTTGCTTCCTTGGTGATATTTCCAACTTCTAATACATATGCTCGGTCTGAGCGCTGTAGCGCTTGCTGAGCATTTTGCTCTACTAGAAGAATTGTCACTCCAATTTTGTTAATCTGGGTAATGATTCGGAAAATATTGGCAATCATCTGTGGGGCAAGTCCCATTGAAGGCTCATCAAGAAGGAGCACTTTTGGCTTGGCCATGAGTGCTCGCCCAATCGCAAGCATCTGTTGCTCGCCGCCTGAGAGAGTTCCTCCTGCTTGAGTGGCACGCTCTTTTAACCGTGGAAATAACTCATAAACTGTTGCAAGATCCTCTGCAACCTCAGACTTCTTCATCTTAAGGTGGTATTTACCAAGCTCTAGATTTTCAAGAACGGTCATTCCAGGAAATATTCCACGACCCTCTGGAGCTTGAGAAATGCCAAGTGAAACTCTTTGGTGGGCCTTATATTTCAAAATGTCTTCCCCATCGTAGGTGATTGTGCCTGACGTCGGATTTAGAAGCCCTGAAATGGTCTTAAGGAGTGTAGTTTTTCCAGCGCCGTTGGCTCCAATGAGGGAGACAATTTCACCTTGGTTTACAACAAGTGAAATGCCTTTTACTGCTTCGATTTTTCCATAGGCAACACGAAGATCTTTAATTTCAAGACGCATCTTCAGGTACTCCTAAATAAGCCTCAATTACTCTTGGATCATCTTGAACCTTGCGTGGTGAATCATCAGCAATTTTCTGTCCAAAATCTAGAACTACCACTCGATCTGAAACCTTCATAACTAGAGACATGTCATGCTCAATGAGAAGTACTGTGTATCCAGCATCACGAATCTTTCTAATTGTTGCCGCCAACTCAACTTTCTCTGCAGGGTTAAATCCAGCCGCTGGCTCATCAAGGAGAAGCAACTTTGGCTCTGCTCCCATTGCTCTTGCAATCTCAAGTCTTCTCTGCACGCCATAGGGAAGATTCTTTGCCAGGCGATCTGAATATTCGCCAATGCCGATGAAATCTAATAGCTCCTGCGCTCTTGCCTTGTCGCGCTTCTCTTCGCGACGTGAAATTGGAAACCCGAATAACCCTGAAACTAAACCAGATTTCTTATGAGTATCAGCAGCTGTCATAACATTCTCAAGGGCAGTCATATCTCCCCAGAGTCGAATGTTCTGGAAAGTTCTAGCTACTCCTCTCTTTGTTATCTTATAGCGCTTAACACCAGCTAGAGATTGTCCATCAAAAATAATCTCACCTGATGTTATTTGATATACGCCGGTGATTACATTAAATACCGTTGTCTTGCCCGCGCCATTTGGCCCAATCAGGCCCAAAATTTCTTTCTCTTTAACATCAAAGGTCACATCACTAAGGGCAGTAACGCCACCGAATTTCATGGTGACATTCTTTAGCTCTATTAAGGATTTGCTCATGAGGCATCCTTTTTAACAATTGCTTTTTCGCGTTTCTTTCTAGGAAGAATTCCATCCGGGCGTAGATTCATCATGATTACCAAAACTAAGCCAAAAACAAGAAGGCGTGCCTCTGATAAGAAACGAATACGGTCAGGCAGATAACCAAGAATAACTGCGCCAAGAATGACTCCCCAGATATTTCCCATGCCACCAAAGACTACGCAGGCGAGGATTAATATCGAGATTTGAAGGGTGAAGTTATCTGGAGCAATAAACAAAGTCTTTGAGGCATAGAGAACGCCAGCAGCTCCCCCAACAGATGCGCCAAGGACGAATGCCCAAACTTTATATTTGAATGTTGGAACGCCAAGTAACTCTGCTGCATCCTCATCTTGACGAATCGATTCCCAGGCACGGCCAGCGCGGCGCGCAGATAGTCGTCTTACCATCCAGATGGCAAGCAAAATAAGAATCAATAGAGTCCAGTAATAAATGCGGTGACTATCAAAGGCGTATTCAATACCAAAAAATCCAGGTGGGGTTGGAATTCCTAGGATTCCCTCTGATCTTCCTAATGCTCCAAGGTTTAGCGCCACAATTCTAACAATTTCACCAAAGCCCAAAGTGATAATTGCTAGGTAATCGCCACGAAGCTTTAGAGCTGGGACACCGAGAATAATTCCAGAGAACATAGCCATAGCAATTCCAATTGGCAGAATCTCCCAGGTATTTAGACCAGTCTTAGTTCCAAGTAATCCCATTGTGTAGGCACCAATTGCGAAAAATGCCACATAACCAAGATCTAAAAGACCACTTTTTCCGATAACGATATTTAAGCCAATAGCCATTAGAACAAACATGGCAATTGGATAAACCAGAACTGATTCGTAATCCGCTATGGGAGTATTAAGAAAAGTTCCGCCCATAAATGGCAATGCCGCAACAATGGCAATGGCGCCTACAGCTATAACTATGCGACCAACGCGTCCCTGGTTCTCCCAGATCTCTGCTCCCTTATCGCGAAGATTAAACATCATGCCCTCGTCTGGGTTAGCGCTTCACCGAATAACCCGTTCGGTTTGGTATATAGAACTAAAACAAGAACTATAAATACTGTTACAGCCTTCCATTGCGTTCCAAGGAAGAATGAGGCATAGGTCTCAAGCAGACCTAGCGCAAGGCCACCATAGAAAGCGCCTTTAATATTTCCAATTCCGCCCAAAATAGCAGCAGTAAATGCTGCAATTCCCAATTCAAATCCAATAAATGCCGAGGTATTTTCATACTTTAAGGTATAGAAAAATCCTGCTGCTCCTGTCATTAAGCCACCAACTAAAAATGTTGCAGAGATAACTCCATCGATATTTATGCCCATCAAGCGAGCTGCATTTGGATTCATTGATACAGCGCGGATGGCTTTACCCATTCGAGTTTTATTGACGAAAGTTATGAGAATTGCAAAGAGAACTAGAGCTGAGATTACGATTATGGTGTTATCTATTCGAATACCAGCATCAAAGAATTGACCAAGAAACTTCTTTTCCATGGCTCGAGGGCTTGCCACTGGCCTGGAATCAGTAAGGATTCGAACAGACTCTGAAAGCACCATTGAAACGCCGATTGCTGAAATCAAAGGAGCAAGAACTCCAGAGTTCATCCTTCGCAATCTGCGATAAGCCACCATCTCAACTAACATGGAGAGTATTCCTGAAACTAACATCGCAAAAATTAGCGCCGTTCCAAGAATTAACCATAAGCGAAAGCCAGTTGCATACTCTGAAACTTGCGTAAACTTAAATAAATCTCTAATTATGATAATCGTGGCAAATGTGCCCACCATAAATATCTCTGAATTTGCAAAATTGATCATGCGAAGGACGCCGTAAACCATTGTGTAGCCCAAGGCTATGAGGATGTAAATAAAGCCAAGGCTTAAGCCGCCAAAAGTTAGCGACCAGAACTGATCTAGAAAGTTTCCTATCAAGGCGCCTGATTCCTATCTAAAACTTTGAATTAAAGTTTCGGCAGGCCCTCTATTAGGAGAGCCTGCCGAAAACTATTTTCCTACTTTTTTTACTTTACTGGACCGTCGAACTTGATGACGCCGCCCTTAACTACGAAGCCATTCAACGCGCCACCAGCGACATCGCCATAAGCATCAAACTTAATGGTGGTGCCGGTTAGTGACTTGCCGCTGTATGACTTAACGAACTTAAGCATTGCAGCGCGAGTGGAAACACCCTTCGCGATACCGGCTAGGAAGACGTTTGTAGCATCGATGGACTCAGCAGCGTAAACGCCTGAGGCCTTACCCATCTTCTTGACGAAATCTGCTTCAAGCTTTGCATCGATTTCAGCAAGTGGGACTGTTCCTGCAGTTAGACGAACACCCTCGAGAACTGATGCTGGAGCAAGAGTTACGAAAGTTGGGCTTAGTACGCCGTCGCCGCCTGCAAGAATTCCGGTGTATCCGCTATCACGTAGCTGCTTAAAGAATGGTGCAGCCTGTGGGAAGTAACCGGTGTAAATAACAACGTTTGCAGCTGCAGTCTTGATCTTAGAGATCGTTGCAGACCAGTCAGTTGTCTTGTCAGAAACGCTATCAAATCCAGCTGATTGACCAGCAGGAATTGAAGGCTTCATGTAATCAACTAGACCAACGCCGTAAGCTGATTGATCATCAACTACGAATACCTTAGGTGATGAGACACCCTTGGTTGCTAGTTTAAATAGTGCTGGACCCTGAACCTTGTCGGTTGGTGGGATGCGGTGGAACACTGGGAATCCAATGTTTCCTGCAGCTGGGTCAGTGATTGACACGCGAGTTGCAGATGGTGAAATCATTGGCAGGTTACGTTGCTTGTAGTAAGGAAGTGCGGCAATTGTTGCACCTGAGTAAGCAGCGCCAACAAGACCAATGATCTTCTTGTTTGATGCGATTCCTGGAGCAACCTTTGCAGATTGTGCTGGATCGCCCTGGTCATCTGCCTGAACAACCTTAACTACATACTTACCTTTATTCTTTGCGTTAAAGAGTTTGATGGCATAAAGCATGCCAGCCAATTCATCCTGACCAACTGATGCTTCTTCACCAGTTAGAGGACCCTGAAACGCGAGGGTGATTGTCTTAGCTGCTGCATTTGACGCTGGTGCAACTGCAACCAGTGACGCAGCTGCTAGTGCGGCCGCTGCAGCAACCGAAATTAATCCACGCTTTTTCATTTAGTACCTTTCATTCATGATCATGCCCCCTAGGACAGGGAGGGGTGAAGGTTAGCCTTAGGTTCAACAGTGGGGCAACCGGGTGTCTCGCCTAGAGAATTACATTACTGTTACTTTTTGATGAAAAGCGGTGCATACCTACTTATTAGGAGCGGCCGAGGGGTCAATTACGGCCTTGGCCACCTCTTTCATTGAAATTCGCCGATCCATCGCAGCCCGCTGAATCCATGAGAATGCCTCAGGCTCTGAAAGGTTCAGGGCTTTCATCAAAATTCCCTTAGCTCTGTCAATTAACTTTCTACTCTCAAGTCTTTCGTGAAGGTCGCTAACCTCAAGTGCTAGAGATTTCATCTGTCTATGACGACTAATTGAGATCTCAATTGCTGGGATTAGATCATTTATTGTAAATGGCTTAACAACATATGCCATAGCTCCAGCTTCACTTGCCCGTTCAATTAAATCTTTTTGGCTAAATGCAGTCAGCATTAGAACTGGAGAAATCTCGATTATCTGACTAGCAGCAGAGATCCCATCAAGGATTGGCATTTTCACATCTAGAATTGCTAAGTCAGGTTTTAACTCTCTTGCAAGATCAATAGCTTCTTGTCCATTGCTTGCCTGGCCAACTACTTCATATCCCGACTCACTTAGCATTTCAACTAAATCCATACGGATTAAAGTTTCATCTTCAGCAATAAGGATGCGATGGGATCCAGATTTAATATTGATATTCACGTGCCTCGAGTCGGATTTGAACCGACACTATGCGGTGTTTGAGACCGCCCTCTCTACCGTTGGAGTACCGAGGCTAGATTTAATTGAAGATTATTCTAGCGATAGGCAGGAGCAACGCCACTAACAGCATCTCCCACCTTATGAACGCGCATCGCATTGGTTGAGCCAGGAATTCCTGGAGGGGAACCAGCAACAATCATGATTAACTCACCAACAGCTACTCGCTTACTTTCAATCAAAATGGTATCTACCTGCTTAACCATCTCATCGGTAGTAGTAACTAACGGGGTTAGAAGGGGTTCAACCCCCCAAGTAAGTGCCATCTGGTTATAAGTAGCAGTATCAGGGGTGAGTGCCAAAATTGGAATCGGTGATCTAAGTCTTGACATTCTTCGCGCTGAATCCCCACTCTTTGTAAATGCCGATAAGACTTTTGCCCCAATTGTTAGGCCAACCTCAGTAGCAGCCTTTGTTATCGCCCCACCTTTAGTTTTTGGGTTGTGTTGCAAGGCTGGAATTAAATGAAGCGCTTCATTCTCAGTCTTTTCAATGATTCGAGCCATAGTTGATACTGCCTCAACGGCAAATGCTCCCACGCTAGTCTCACCTGAAAGCATCAAGGCATCAGCGCCGTCAAGAACAGCATTAGCGCAATCTGTAGCCTCAGCTCTTGTTGGACGAGAGTTATTAATCATTGAATCAAGCATCTGAGTTGCAACAATTACTGGCTTTGCATTCTCCCTAGCAAGGGTGATGCATCGCTTCTGCACAAGTGGAATATCTTCAATCGGCATTTCAACGCCAAGATCGCCGCGAGCAACCATGATTCCATCAAATGTTAAAACTATCTCCTCTAGATTATCGACCGCTTGAGGTTTTTCAATCTTGGCAATAACTGGAATGCGATGGCCCACCTCATCCATGATTTTGTGGACATCGTCGATATCTTTTGCAGATCTTACAAATGATAAGGCTATCAAGTCAGCGCCTGCTTTAAGCCCCCAGCGCAGATCTTCAATATCTTTCTCACTCATGGCAGGAACAGATACTGCAACTCCTGGAAGATTAATTCCTTTGTTATTGGAGACAAATCCTGGCTCAATAACTTTCGTTATTACATCGCTACCTTTTACCTCAATAACCTGAACTGTTACTTTGCCATCATCGATAAGGATAAGGTCTCCAGCCTTGCAATCACCGGGAAGTCCTTTATAGGTAGTTGATACACGAGACTTGTCGCCAGCAATATCATCGGTGGTAATTGTAAAAGTATCTCCACGAACTAACTCATGAGGACCGTTTTCAAATCTTCCTAGGCGAATCTTTGGCCCTTGAAGATCAACCATGATTGCAACAGGCTGCTTAACTCGCGCAGCCTCAGCCCTTACTAAATCTAGACGGTTTTGATGTTCTTCATATCCACCATGGGAGAGATTTAGCCTTGCCACATTCATTCCAGCTCGAATTAGCTCAGAGACTTTTTCAACGCTCTCAACTGCAGGGCCCATGGTGCAGACAATTTTGGCGCGGCGCATGTGCTTACTTTATTGCCTTATTTGGCATAAGAGTAATTGGCAAGGAATTAAACCGTTAGTGGTCGAGCAGTTGGCTCAATCGGCGATGGCAACTGCGTATGTCCCATTAGATCTGCATCTACTGCGGAAGCAGCGCTTCTCCCCTCTGCAATCGCCCAAACAATTAGTGATTGACCACGGCCTCCATCACCGCAGATATATACCGAATCAACGTTGGTGCGATATGAATTATCACGAGCAATGTTTCCACGAGGATCAAGTTTTAACTCGAGCGCCTTTACTAATTCATTCTTCTCGGGTCCAGTAAAGCCCATGGCTAGTAAGACCATATCTGCTGGAAGATCCCTAGAAGTTCCTGGAACTTTTTCAAACTTTCCATCAACATACTTCGTCTCAATAATTTTCAATGCGGTTAATTGCCCAGCGCTATTGCCAATAAATTCTTCAGTTGAAATTGAATAAAGCCGCTCGCCTGATTCCTCGTGGGCGCTACTTACTCGGTAAGTCATTGGGTAAGTTGGCCATGGCTGTGAGTCAGGGCGCTCATCACTTGGCCTTGGCATAATCTCAATTTGAGTAACACTTGCAGCTCCCTGACGAATTGCAGTGCCTAGACAATCAGCGCCAGTATCGCCGCCTCCCAAAATGATTACATTCTTGCCCTTAGCATTAATCGGTGGCTCAGAAGGTAATTCATTGAGGGCTTGCTTGTTTCCCCATGGCAGATATTCCATCGCTTGATAAACCCCATTAAGTGATCTTCCGGGGATATCGAGTTCACGCCATTGGGTCGCACCTACAGCTAAAACTATTGCGTCATATTTAGCACGAAGCTCTGCAGCGCTGATATCAACTCCGACATTAACTCCTGCTCTAAATCTTGTACCTTCGCGCTGCATCTGGTTTATACGGCGATCTAGAATTGCTTTCTCCATTTTGAATTCTGGAATGCCATAGCGGAGTAATCCTCCAATTTTCTCGCCTTTTTCATAGACCACAACGGTATGACCTGCTCTTGTTAATTGCTGGGCTGCGGCAAGACCTGCCGGCCCTGAGCCAATAACTGCAATAGTTTTGCCAGTCATTCGATCCGGTTGCAGCGGCTTCACATTTCCACTTTGAAATCCCTCTTCAACAATTCTTAACTCAACTTGTTTAATAGTCACTGGATCTTGATTAATTCCTAGAACACAAGCTGTTTCGCAGGGAGCAGGACAGAGTCGTCCAGTAAATTCAGGGAAATTATTAGTTGCGTGGAGGCGATCTAGCGCATCTACCTTTTCATTACGCCAAATCAAGTCATTCCACTCTGGAATTAAATTTCCTAATGGACAGCCCTGATGACAGAAAGGAATTCCACAATCCATACACCTTCCTGCCTGCTTCTGCAGAGATGAGAACTCCTGCTCTTCATAAACCTCACGCCAATCTCTGATTCGAACATCTACTGGACGACGTTTTGGAACTTCTCTGCCAGTATTTAGAAAGCCACGGGGATCAGCCATTTAGCGCCTCCATAATTGCATCATCTGATGATTTTCCTTCGCGCTCTGCTCTATCAATTACTGCCAGCACCTTGGCATAATCCCTTGGCATTACAAGTGAGAATCTCTTCAATGCTGCCTGCCAATCGCCAAGTAATTCATGAGCAATCAATGAACCAGTCTCTGCATAGAAACGAGAGAGTATGGATTTGAGTTTCTCCTCTTGATCTTTAGGGATAGATAAAACGTCAACCATCTCGGTATTTACTAGCGATGGGATTAAATCAAGAACAAATGCTCGGCCACCTGACATGCCAGCGGCAAAGTTTCGCCCTGTTTTACCAAGAACGACCACAGTTCCGCCAGTCATATATTCACAGCCGTGATCGCCAACACCTTCAACAACAGCTAGCGCTCCAGAGTTTCTTACACAGAATCTCTCGCCCACTATTCCTCTTACAAAAATTTCACCCTGCGTAGCGCCATATCCAATAACATTTCCGGCAATTACATTTTCATGGGAGGCAAACATCGCCTTCTCATCAGGGCGCAGAATTACTCTACCCCCAGATAGCCCCTTTCCAAGATAATCGTTGGTATCTCCATAGAGGCGAAGAGTGAGCCCACGTGGAATAAATGCTCCTAGCGATTGACCTGCAGAGCCATGGAAGGTGATATCAATAGTGTCATCGGCAAGGCCCTGTCCGCCATGTTTTCGAGTAATTTCAGAGCCCAGCATCGTTCCAACTGTTCGATTACCATTTCTAATTTTCATCTGCAATTTAATTGGAGACTTACTTTCTAAGGCGCTCTGTGAAAGTTTTATTAGCTCATTATCTAGAGCAGCTTCAAGCCCATGATCTTGAGTTGTCGTATTTCTACGCGCAGATCCTGAAGTTGGTGCTGGCACAGCAAGAATTGGTGATAAATCAAGTCCACTTGCCTTCCAATGCTCCACTGCAGCAGAAGTTTCTAGGCTTTCAACTGCGCCGACTGCTTCGCTAAGGCTTCTAAAACCTAGGTTTGCAAGAATCTCTCTTACCTCCTGGGCGATGTATTCAAAGAAAGTCTCAACAAATTCTGGCTTTCCAGTAAAACGCTTTCTTAGCTCTGGATTTTGAGTGGCAACACCAACTGGGCAGGTATCTAAGTGACAGACTCGCATCATCACGCAACCTGAAACCACGAGAGGAGCGGTAGCAAAACCAAATTCTTCTGCTCCGAGCAGAGCGGCGATAACCACATCTCTTCCTGTCTTCATCTGGCCATCGGTTTGAACCACGATGCGATCTCTTAGCCCATTTAGCATCAAAGTCTGTTGGGTTTCAGCAAGACCAAGCTCCCACGGAGCGCCAGCATGTTTTAGCGAAGTAAGTGGAGATGCTCCCGTTCCGCCATCATGGCCAGAGATTAAAACTACATCGGCATGCGCCTTGCTAACTCCTGCAGCAACAGTGCCAACTCCAACTTCAGCAACAAGTTTTACATGGATGCGCGCTCTATTGTTTGCATTCTTTAAGTCGTGAATTAATTGTGCTAAATCTTCAATCGAGTAAATATCATGATGTGGCGGTGGTGAGATTAAGCCAACGCCAGGAGTTGAATAGCGCACCTTGGCAATCCAGGGATAAATTTTATTTCCAGGCAATTGCCCACCCTCGCCAGGTTTAGCTCCTTGTGCCATTTTTATCTGAATATCATCGGCGTTTACTAAATATTCACTTGTTACGCCAAATCTTCCTGAAGCAACTTGCTTGATTGCAGATCTTGCTGAATCTCCATTGGCTTGAGGAATGAAACGCTCAGGATCTTCGCCGCCTTCTCCAGTATTTGATTTAGCGCCAATTCGATTCATAGCAATTGCTAGCGTTTCATGAGCTTCTTGCGAGATTGAGCCATAGGACATAGCTCCAGTTGAAAACCTCTTAACAATTTCTGAAACTGGCTCCACTTCATCTATAGCCACTGGTTTTCTTAGCCCCTGCCTAAAGGTGAAGAGACCACGAAGTGTCATCAAAGACTTAGATTGATCATCTACGCGCTTGGTATATCTCTGGAAGATGTCATAGCGCTTTGATCTTGTGGCATGTTGGAGAGCAAAGACAGTCTCTGGATCAAAGAGGTGTGGTTCGCCATCTCTGCGCCATTGATACTCCCCACCAATAGGAAGTCGTTTAGATCCTGGAACTTCTCCCCCAGACGGATAGGCGATGTGATGGCGCGCAATTGTTTCTTGTGCGATTACTTCGAGATCTACTCCACCAAGGCGCGAAGTTGTTCCAACAAAGTATTCATTGACTAATGCTTGTGACAATCCGATAGCTTCAAAGACTTGCGCTCCGGTGTATGAGGCAATCGTTGATATTCCCATCTTGGACATCACCTTCAAAACGCCTTTGCCCAATGATTTAATTAAGTTTTTAACTGCCTTCTCAGGAGTAATTCCTGTAATAACTCCTGTTAAAACTAAATCCTCAGCGCTCTCCATGGCTAGATATGGATTTACCGCAGCTGCTCCGTAACCAATTAAAAGCGCAACATGATGAACTTCTCTTACCTCACCACTTTCAACAACTAAGCCAACTTTAGTTCTCGTTTTCTCGCGAATTAAGTGATGATGCACTGCCGATGTTAAAAGTAGGGATGGAATCGGTGCGTTCTCTGCATCGCCATCACGGTCAGAGAGAACGATAATTCGAGCTCCTTGAGAGATTGCCTCAGAGACCTCAGCTCGAATCTCCTCAATTCTCTCTTGCAAGCCGTGGCCACCGCTAGAAATTGGGAAGAGGCCGCGTATTACATAAGTAGATAGCCCTGGATGATTATTATCAGCGTTGACGTTAATTATTTTTGCAAGCTCATCATTATCTATAACTGGAAAGGCCAAAGAAATCTGTCTACACGATGCTGGGCCAGGATCAAGAAGATTATGTTCTGGACCAATAGACCCACCAAGTGAGGTGACTAGCTCCTCTCTTATCGCATCAAGTGGTGGATTAGTGACTTGAGCAAAGAGCTGCGAGAAGTAATCAAAGAGGAGTCTTGGCTTAGCAGAGAGAGCTGCAATCGGAGTATCAGTTCCCATGGATCCGATTGGTTCAATTCCACTTTTTGCCATCGGGGTAACAATCATTCTTAACTCTTCTTCGGTATAACCGAAGGCGCGCTGTCTTCTTAAAACCGAGGAGTGCGGATAAATGATGTGCTCTCGTGCTGGTAGATCTGAGAGGCGCACAATTCCGGCATGGAGCCACTCTCCATATGGCGCGTTAGTTGCAAGGCTCTGCTTAATCTCATCATCTTCAATGATGCGACCAGATTGGATATCAACAAGGAACATGCGACCTGGTTGAAGTCTTCCCTTGCGAATAATTTTTTCTTGCGGAATCTCTAACACTCCAACTTCACTTGCCAGCACAACCAACCCATCATCTGTTACCCAGTAGCGAGATGGACGCAATCCATTTCGATCCAATACTGCGCCAATCTGCTTTCCATCTGTGAAGGTGACGCAGGCTGGTCCATCCCATGGCTCCATTAAAGATGCATGGAAACGATAGAAGTCTTTTAACTTCTCAGGCATCGTTTCATGATTCTCCCAAGCCTCTGGAATCATCATAAGAATGGAATGAGCAAGGCTGCGCCCGCCCAGATAAAGAAGCTCTAACACTTCATCAAAGGAGGCCGAATCACTTCCTGAAGGATCAACTATTGGAAATAGTCGAGAGATATCGCCAGGGATCAGATCGCTTTCAAGTAGCGCTTCACGAGCTGCCATCCAATTTCGATTACCTCTTACCGTATTTATCTCACCATTATGAGCGATGAATCGATAGGGATGGGCAAGCGGCCAAGATGGAAAAGTGTTGGTAGAAAATCTCGAATGAACTAGAGCAAGAGGTGATACTAAACGCGGATCTGAGAGATCTGGAAAGAATTCCTCTAATTGCCCTGTAGTTAGCATTCCTTTATAGACAATCGTCCTACTAGAGAGCGAAGTAAAGTAAATTGAGAGTTCATGCTCAACTCTCTTTCTAAAGCAGAATGCTCTTCGATCTAAATCTAAGTCACTAACTCCATCCTGGGATGAAACAAATATCTGTTCAAATTCAGGCATTACCGATAAAGCTGTAGCTCCAAGAGAAGTTGAGTTAATTGGCAGCTGGCGCCAACCAAGGACTTTTAGATTTTCCTCACTTGCAATCTGCTCAATTCGTGTTTTATTCGCAAAATTCTTTGGCAAGAACACAACTCCAGCTGCATAGCTAAGCGGCGCTGGCAACTCAAATGGGAGAACTGCGCGGAAGAATTGATCAGGAATACAAATTAGAATTCCAGCACCATCACCGCTATTGACTTCAGCTCCTGATGCGCCTCTATGTTCTAAGTTTCTTAAGGCAACTAAACCTTTTGCAATGATTTCGTGAGTTGCAACTTTGTTGAGGGTAGCCACCATCGCAACACCGCAAGCATCATGCTCGTTGGCAGGATCATAGAGACCTACTGCCTTCGGTAGAGATGAGAAGACCACTTATCGCTCCCACAAAAAATAGACTGCTTCGAATTTTTTTCTTAATTTGCTTTCGAAGTTACTGGGACAACGACGGCCCTTAGAGGAGCATTAATCTATCAAGAAGTTGCTTTTTTGGCGCGTGCTAGAGCCCAGAGATATGGGCAATCTGACCTACTGATGCCGTAATTGCCATTCCTATAGCGCCACCGAGCAGGATTCGAAGGGTTGGTCGCCATATCTTTGACCCGGAAGTCTTTGCGCTAATTACTCCGGCGATGAGTAAGCCAAAGAATGTAATTGCAACAATTGAAACTGCTTTCCCGCCAAGACTTGGCGCAAGAGCTCCAATAAGAGGAATGGCTCCTCCAAGTGCGAAGCTAAGAGCAGAGGCAATTGCTGCCTGCATTGGACGAGCCTTAGTTAATTCATATTGGCCCAACTCATCTCGCAGGTGAGCACCCAGTGCATCATGGGCATGTAGTTCTTGCGCTACTTTCTCAGCTGTTGCTCTAGATAGACCTCTAGATTGATAAATTTGAGTTATCTCTTCTAATTCTCCTGCTGGATCAATTAGATGATGCTCTAGTTCCAAGATTCGATCCGATTCCTCAATATCGTTCTGTGATCTAACCGAGACATATTCGCCAACAGCCATCGACATCGCTCCCGCTGCAATTCCTGCTAGACCAACTGTTACTACAAAGTCATTTTGTTGAGCTGAAACAATTCCAATCATTAACGCTGCCGTTGAAACTAACCCATCATTAACACCTAATACCGCAGCTCTTAGCCACCCTGATCTATGAGTGCGATGCTCAGAATTTCTTATTTCTGATTCAGATTGGCTCACGACGTTACTTTACACTCGATTCTTTTGGTAATTGATTTTGACGCAAGTAGATAAGAGAGGCAAATAGCAGAACCACGCTGGTCCAAACATTAAGCCTGACACCAAAAATTAAATTCGCTTCATCGATTCTAATCGTTTCAATCAGAGCTCTTCCTAGACAGTAAAGGGCGACGTAGAGGGCAAAAATTGAACCCGGAGCCAACTTCCCACTAGATCCCACTTTGATCAAAATTAAGGCTGCGATAAAGCACCAGATCGATTCATATAAAAACACCGGATGAAATGTCTCGACGCTGGAGTATCCAATCGGGCGATAGGAAGCTGGAATTTCAAGGGCCCATGGCGCATTTAGCTCACGTCCGAAGAGTTCTTTATTAAACCAATTTCCCCAACGTCCAATTCCTTGCGCAATCAATAACCCTGGAGCAAGCGCGTCAGCAAAGCTTGCAAAGGAAACATCACCTCGAGATTTATTCCTGCGATATCCAATAAATGCGCCAAGAAGTCCAAGAGAAATTGCGCCCCAGATTCCAAGTCCACCTTGCCAGATGTAGAGCGCACTTAGCGGATCACCATTTGTTCCGAAATATGCCTGCGGTGAGGAAATTACGTGATAGAGGCGACCACCAATAATCCCAAATGGAACTGCATAGATTGCAACATCACTAACTACGCCTGCTCTACCACCGAGTGCGACATACCTTCTATTCCCAATGTATACAGCAGCTACGATCCCAGCGATGATGCTTAGCGCATAGAAATGAAAAGTTAGTGGACCAATCTCTATTTGAGACTGAGTTGGAGAAGGGATAGCAGCAAAGATCACTGCTTAGCTGCTTCGACCGCCGCCTTAAACTCCTCTAATCTAAATTCAGAGGTGGTGCGATTCCATGGCTTGCCGTTAATAAATACAGTAGGAGTTCCTTCAACGCCATTTTTCTTCATCGACGATGCTACGTTTTCAACTACATCACCTGATTCATTCTTATTGACGCAGTTAGCAAAGCTCTCACTTGTTATTCCAAGTCGCGTTCCAATTTCAACTAGATTCTTGTTAGAAAATAGCCCACTGTTCTCCCTGCCTTGGATATCAAAAAGCGCTCTGTGATACTCAATAAATCTTCCTTCAGGTACTGCGCAATTTGCAGCATTGGAGGCGCGAACTGACTCCTGCCCCAGGAATGATGCCATGTGATAGGTAACTTCTGCCTGCTTCTCTCTAATTAAAGTCTCTAGGTAATCACCCATCGCATCTTCAAAGAACTTGCAATATGGGCATTGAAAATCTTCCCAGATATCAATTTTTAGTGGGCTATCGGCGTTAAAGACCACGCCATAATCTGCCTCTGGAGAAATCGTTGGAGTTAGAGGATCACCATTGTTAGCACTTGAGATGCTCTCAATCGATGCAGGAAGAGCAACGCTAGAACCAGATCTCTTATCCAAAACAGTGAAGACAACTCCAGATAAGACCACAAGTACAATCATGCCAATCACGATATTTCTAGTGACAGTATCTCCAGATTTAGCAGAGTTACTTACTTTTCTTTGGCGCGGCTCTTTTGGCACTATTCCTACTCCTTTAGATTTTCCTAACTACCTTTGGCTATAAGTCTAAACCAAGTTCTAGAAACTAGCCGACTTGGCCCTGTCTGACCCCATCAGACAACTCGCGGGCTAGCAAGGTAACGTTTTTGCATGATTGGGTGATATTCGGAGCCTGTAGTACTAACTTAATAAATGCTGAGCCCACAATGACCCCATCGGCAAACTTTGCAACATCTGCAGCCTGCTCTGCAGTGGAAACTCCAAGGCCCACCGCGATCGGAAGATCTGTAACCTTGCGAAGTCTTGCAACTAATTCACTGGCGCTATCTGCAAGAGAGTTTCTTGCTCCAGTTACTCCCATAAGACTTGCTGCATAAACAAAGCCGGAGCACTTATTCGCAACTTTAGCTAATCTTGAATCATCTGTGCTGGGAGCAACAACATAAACGCGATGCAAGTCATTTCTCTCAGTCTCATCAATCCAATCACCTGATTCTTCAATGGTTAAATCCGGAGTTATGACTCCAACTCCCCCCGCGCTAGCAAGAGCTTCTGTGAATTCCTTAACACCATAACGTTCGATGGGATTCCAATAAGACATCACTAAAGATGGAACACTTACGCTAGAGACCACCTCCAAGACTTCCTTAGCGCCAGTCTTATTTCTCAATGCCACTTCAGCAGCTTCTTGAATTATGGCTCCATCCATAACTGGATCGCTATATGCAAAACCCACTTCAACTATGTCAACTCCGCCAGCAATTAGCGCCCTTATTAATTCTTTAGATCCTTCAAGGGTTGGAAAACCCGCTGGCACATAACCGATAAGGACTGCTCTTTTTTCGCTCTTGGCTCGAGCAAAGACTTGCGCCAAACTCTCTTTACTCATTGAGTGCAATATTCCTACAGTGGAATTCCAAAGTACTGCGCAGCTGTTTGTACATCTTTATCGCCGCGTCCTGAGAGATTAATAAGAAGGATTGCGCCACTTCCCAATTCATTTCCAACTTGAAGCGCTCCAGCTAGTGCGTGCGCTGTCTCGATCGCTGGGATTATTCCCTCACTCTGTGAAAGAAGCGAGAAGGCATGCATAGCTTGATCATCGGTAATTGCGCGGTACTCAGCTCGTCCAATGTCATGCAAGTAGGCATGCTCTGGACCTACTCCTGGATAGTCAAGGCCAGCAGAAATTGAATGAGACTCGATGGTTTGCCCATCACTATCTTGAAGTAGATAAGACCTGGTGCCATGAAGAACTCCAGGTGTCCCACCCACAATAGTTGCAGCGTGTTTACCACTTTCAACTCCGGCACCACCAGCTTCTAAACCAATCAACCGCACACCTGAATCATCAATAAAGGGGTGGAAGATTCCTATCGCATTAGATCCTCCACCAACACAAGCTAAAACTGCATCTGGAAGCCTGCCGGTCATCTCTAATACTTGCTGCCTTGCTTCAATTCCAATTATGCGATGAAAATCTCTGACCATAGTTGGGAAAGGATGTGGGCCAGCAACAGTTCCTAATAGGTAGTGAGTAGTTGAAACATTAGTTACCCAATCCCGCATCGCTTCATTAATTGCATCTTTTAGAGTTCTAGAACCAGTTGTCACTGGAATAACCGTTGCGCCAAGTAACTTCATTCTGGCAACGTTTAGAGATTGGCGTTTTGTATCTTCCTCGCCCATATAAACCACACACTCAAGACCAAGCAAGGCTGCTGCAGTTGCTGAAGCAACACCATGTTGGCCCGCTCCAGTTTCAGCAATGATTCGCTTCTTGCCCATTCGTTTGGTGAGAAGTGCTTGACCAAGAACATTATTTATCTTATGGCTCCCGGTGTGATTCAAATCTTCACGCTTTAAAAGAATTCTTGCATTTCCAGCATGCTCGGCAAATCTATTAGCCTCAGTAATTATTGATGGCCGACCGGTATAGCTCTTATGTAAATGGTTGAGTTCTCTTTGAAACTCAGGATCTTTAGAAGCCGAGTTATGAGCTGCCTCTAATTCATCCAGCGCACCAATTAGAGCTTCTGGGACAAAGCGCCCACCATAAGGGCCAAAATGGCCAACAAGTTCAATGCGCTCCATAGCCTTTAGTCTACTTTCCTTGACGAGTTTGCGACATTTAAGAATTCGCGAACGCCATCGGCAGGATTTTCTGATTTAACTAGAGCCTCTCCTACCAATATCGCATCTGCTCCGGCAATCAAAGCACTTTGCCCATCACTTGGCTCAGACATACCTGACTCAGCAATACGAACAATTCCGAATGGAATCTGAGGTAGTAGTTTCGCGAAGTTACTCTGATCAATCTCTAAAGTCTTTAGATTTCGGGCATTAACTCCAATTATTTTTGGGCCTATAGCAAGTGCCCGCTCAAGTTCTTCTTGATTGTGAATCTCAATTAAGGCCTCCATGCCAAGACTTTTTACTAACTGATAGAGCTGTTTTAATTCATCATCACTAAGCGCTGCGACAATAAGAAGAATCAAATCTGCACCATAGGCTCTTGATTCCTTAACCAAATATTCATTGACTATAAAGTCTTTTCGTAGAAGTGGAATTGTGACTTCGCCTCTAACTTTTTCAAAATCCTCAAGCGAACCACCAAAGCGTCTCTGCTCAGTTAAGACGCTAATAACTGCTGCTCCGCCCTCTTGATACTGTCTTGCAAGTTTTTCTGGAGAAGGTATTTCGGCAAGTGATCCTTTACTCGGACTCGAACGCTTAACTTCGGCAATGATTGAAAATTTCTCCTTGCTAAGAGCTGCCAATACATCAAGAGGCTTAGCAGCTAATGCCGTTTTCTCCTCTAGCTCAGAGTTAGATAGTTGGCGCCTCGCTTGATCTTCTAAAACACCAGCGATTATTGAATTAAGAACGCTCATCGCAGCTAGTCCTTTTCTCCAATTGGTTCTAGTGAGTTTGCCGCTTCAATTGCTCCAAGCACCGCCGCAGCTTTATTGAGGCACTCCTCATACTCACTAACTGGATTTGAATCTGCCACTATCCCAGCTCCTGCTTGCACATATGCTTTCTTATCTTTTATCACTGCAGTTCTAATAGCAATACAAGTATCAAGATTTCCAGTGAAATCCAAATATCCAATAGCGCCACCATAGATTCCTCGTCTCGATGGTTCTAACTCTTCAATTATCTCCATGGCTCTTGGCTTTGGCGCTCCCGAGAGTGTGCCTGCAGGAAATACTGCATACAAGGCCTCCACAGATGACTTATATCTATCTAGCTCACCAATAACAGTTGAGACAATATGCATGACATGGGAATACCTCTCAATTTGCATAAACTCAACAACTTTAACACTGCCAGGTGCGCAGACTCTTCCCAAATCATTTCTTCCAAGATCTACTAGCATTAAATGCTCAGCTCGCTCTTTAGGATCTGCCAAAAGCTCCTCGCCTAGCCTTAAATCCTCTTCTTGGTTTGTAGAGCGCCTACGAGTTCCGGCAATGGGATGAACCATTACTTCACTGCCAGTTACTTTAACTAGCGCCTCTGGGCTTGAGCCAACAACACTTAATCCATCTGCGAATCTGAGGTGATACATATATGGGCTGGGATTATGGAGCCTTAGCATTCGATATGCATCAAGTGAGGATGTTTGGCAATCCATCATAAATCTCTGAGATAAGACAACTTGAAATGCCTCGCCCGATCTAATCTGCTCTTTTATGCTCTCAACATTTAGACAGTATTGCTCTTTACTAAAATTGGCAGTAAAAGAAGGTGGGCTCTTCTTCGCTATTTTGGAGATATTGCTATCTAACTTACTTAAGAGTGATTCCTGCATTTGATCTAATCTAGTAATAGCCGATTGATAGGCCTGATCTACTCGCTCATCTGAACCATCCCAATTGATGGCATTAGCTATGAGAATTACAGTTCCTTGGAGGTGATCATAGACAGCTAAATCTGTAGTCAACATGAAAGCAATTTCTGGAAGCTTTAACTCATCTGCTCCTAGAGTTGGAAGTTTCTCAAGTCTTCGCACCGCGTCATATCCCATATAGCCAACTAAGCCACCTGTTAATGGAGGCAGATTTTCTATCTTTGGCGAACGAAGATGTTTAGAGGCAATCATTAACGCCTCTAAGGGATCAATTCCACTCGGCGCACCTGCTGGCATACTTCCAAGCCAATGAGCGACTCCATTTTTCTCTGTAAGAGTTGCTTCGCTTCTAACGCCAATAAATGAGTATCTAGACCATGCTCCACCATGTTCTGCTGACTCTAGAAGAAATGTATTTTCACGCTCTTGAGCTAACTTTGAATAGAGAGTTAGAGGAGTTTCATTATCTGCAAGAAGGAGTTGGGCAACGGGAATAACGTTATATTCTTTTGCATAAGAGCGAAATTGTTCAAGAGTTAACCGCTCCATCTATATTCCCTCAATACTTCGATAGAAACAAGAGGTTTGCCCTGTGTGGCAGGCAGGGCCATGAGAATGCACTAGAAAAAGAAGTGAATCAGAGTCACAGTCGTATTTTATCTCTACAACATCTTGGTAATTTCCAGAACTCTCCCCCTTAACCCAGAGCTGGTTCCTACTTCTACTCCAGAAAGTTGCTTTTGAGGTAGCAATAGTTGCCTCATAGGCTTGCAGATTTACCCATGCAAGCATCAATACCTCTTTACTTACAAAATCTTGAACAATTGCCGGGATTAACTCTCCAGCCTTACTCAAGCGACTGATAATCTCCTGCGACATGGCCTAATTCTGACCTATTTGATTGCCTTGGCGCACAGTAAAGCCTTTTCTATCAAGATCACGCTTAATATCTGAGATGCGATAGATGCCAAAGTGAAAAACGCTGGCAGCAAGAAGAGCATCAGCCCCTGATTCCAGAGCTTTAGCAAAATCTGAGATATCACCAGCGCCACCACTTGCAATGATTGGGACAGGAGAAATTGCGCGGACTAAGCTAATTAATTCCAAGTCATATCCTGCTCTAGTTCCATCAGTATCCATGGAGTTAAGCAGAATCTCTCCTACTCCTCTTTCGATTGCCTCTTTAATCCAATCAAGAGCATCGATGCCAGTTGAGATAGAACCACCATGAGTAGTTACTTCAAATCCACTACTACATCGAGATCTCTTGGCATCTATTGAAATAACTAAAACTTGACTTCCAAAACTCTCACTAATTTCATTTATTAATTCTGGACGCTTTAGGGCCGCAGTATTGATAGAGACCTTATCGGCTCCTGCTCTTAGAAGTTGATTCACATCATCTGTACTACTTATCCCACCCCCAACTGTTAGGGGGATAAATAATTGATCGGCGCTCTTTCGCACTACCTCAAGGGTTGTGCTCCGTCCCTGGCTGCTAGCGGTGATATCCAGAAAGGTAATCTCATCAGCGCCCTCGTCGTTATATATCTGAGCCATCTCAACTGGATCTCCAGCATCAACTAAATTAAGAAAGTTAATGCCTTTAACCACTCGACCATCTTTGACATCAAGGCAGGGAATTATTCGCGTGGCAAGGCTCATATAGATGCCACCTCTAGAGCCTGCTCAAGTGTGAAATTTTGAGCATAGAGTGCTTTTCCAACGATTGCTCCTTCGATACCAATATGAGTTAACTCGCGAAGGGCTTGAATATCACTTAATTGGGAGATGCCCCCTGAAGCAATTACTGGTCGGCTAGTTGCCGCGCACACCATTTTCAATAATTCCAAGTTTGGTCCTTGAAGAGTTCCATCTTTATTAACATCTGTTACAACATATCGAGTGCAACCATCACTATCTAAGCGCTCTAGCGTTTCAAATAGATCGCCACCATCTCGAGTCCAACCTCTTGCTGCCAGCGTTCGTCCTCGCACATCAAGGCCAACTGCAATCCTCTCTCCAAATCTCTTAATTACCGATGCGCTCCAGTCAGGGCTTTCAAGAGCTGCAGTGCCTAAATTGATTCGCTGACATCCCGTGGCAAGGGCTCGCTCCAGGCTCTCTTCATCTCTGATGCCCCCTGATAACTCAACTTTGATATCCAATTTTCCAACTACCTCTGCAAGAAGTTCATGATTTGATCCCGTTCCAAAAGCAGCATCTAGGTCCACTAAATGAATCCATTCGGCGCCTGCCTTTTGAAAATCAAGGGCGGCATCAAGTGCTGAACCATAATTGCTCTGGGCAGATAGCTCTCCTTTGACCAGGCGAACAGCTTGGCCTGAGCGAACATCAACAGCGGGAAGAAGTTCTAATTTTTTCATAACCCAGATGCCCAATTTTCAATAAGAGAAAGTCCTGCTGCTCCACTCTTTTCTGGATGAAATTGCACTGCGCTAACTGTTTGACTCTCAATCGCAGCAAGAAATCCTCCGCCATAGTCGCAATAAGAGTTAGCGCCAACTACTGGATCTTTAGCAGCATATGAGTGAACGAAGTAAAAACGTTCTTTTTCAATGCCTTTAAACAATTTACTTGTTTCATCAACCTTAACTTCATTAAAGCCCATATGTGGGATAACTGGAGCCTCTAGTCGAACTACTCTTCCTGGAAAGATTCCCAACCCTTTAATGCTTTCACCATTTAGTAGCTCATCGCTACTCTCAAAGAGAATTTGCATTCCAACGCAGATTCCAAGAGTTTTCTTCTTCTCTTGTTGTCTTTCTTTAATAATTTTATCGCCATCTATTTTTAGTAGAGACTTCATACAAGATCCAAAAGCGCCTACCCCAGGAACTACTAAGCCATCAGCGCTAACTGCCTCTTGATAATCAGATGTGACTATGACTTGATGTTTTGTTTTTTCAAATGCTCTCTGTGCAGAACGAATATTTCCTGAGCCATAATCGAGGATGGCTATCAAAGAACGCCCTTAGTCGAAGGGATTCCTCCAGAGCGAGGATCTAAAGCAACAGCATCCTTAAATGCTTGTGCTACCGCTTTAAATTGTGCCTCAAGAACATGGTGGGCATTTCTTCCTTCAAGAACTCTGATGTGTAGCCCAATTCTTGCCTCAGAGACTATTGATTCCCAAATGTGTCTTCCAAGGGTGGTATCAAAAGTTCCTATCAATTCAACTATCTCAGGTGCGCGATGAACCAGATATGGACGACCTGATAAATCAACAGCTGCTTGCACCAACACTTCATCAAGTGGCACAAGTGAGTTACCAAATCTTCTAATCCCCGATTTATCTCCAAGGGCCTCTCGTAGGGCTTGTCCAATAGCCAGGGAGGTATCTTCTACGCTGTGATGAGAATCTACAGAGATATCTCCATTGGTTTTTACAGTTAAATCAAAACCAGAATGCTTTCCCAGTTGCGAAATCATATGATCAAAGAATGGGACGCCAGTTTCAACATTGCATACCCCGGTGCCATCAAGGGTTAGCTCAACTACAACGCTAGATTCTTTAGTAACGCGCTCCACACGAGATTTTCTGGGATTGGTCATAGGTGAAATTATCCCCTATCAAGGCCAGTACTTGCGACTCAGTTATCTTGGCTTGTTAGCCCAAGTTGGTTAAAGAATCGAGGTTAAGGCCTCAAGGAAAGCCTTATTCTCATCTTCAGTACCGATTGTCACCCGTAGATATCCAGGTATTGAGACATCACGAATCAATACTCCCTTATCTACCAATTTCGTAAATAGCTCACTTGAACTCTCTTTAAATCCAGTAAAGAGCAGAAAATTTGCCTCTGAATCAACAACTATGAGGCCGAGGCTCTTTAGCTCTTTAGCTACAAATTTGCGGGAGTCAATAATCTGTGCAATTTGCGCCGATAGCTCTTGGCTATGAGTGAGAGCAGCTAGAGCTGCTGCCTGCGTTAAAGAGCTTAAGTGATATGGCAATCTTATTAACAGCATCGCTTCAATTAGTATCGGATCTGCAATCATGTATCCAACTCTTACTCCAGCGAATGCAAATGCCTTACTCATCGTCCTTGAGATAATTACGTTCGAGAATCTATTTAAAAGAGAGAGGGCTGATGCATTATTTGAGAATTCTGCATAGGCCTCATCAACTACAAAGATTGCTCCCACTTCTTGGCAAGTTTTAGCCATCTGCTCGATGTGCTCAATAGTTGTGGAATTGCCACTTGGATTATTTGGAGTTGTTAAGTAGACCAGTCCAGGCTTTAGCTCCCTAATGGCTTTTAAAGAGATGGGGATATCGAGTGAAAAGTCAGCCTGTCTTGGAATAGATATCCACTTCTTGCCAACAGAGCGATTAATCAGAGGGTGCATAGAGTAAGAGGGCTCAAAACCCATCGCATCACCAGAGAAGGCAAGTGCAATACTCTGCAGAATCTCATTACTTCCATTTGCTGCCCAGATATTTTCAACTCCAAAACTTAAACCACTCTGCCGTTTAATCTCATCGGCAAGGGCGCTCCTGAGTTTTATCACATCACGATCTGGATAACGGTTAAGGTTTTTAATTTCCTTAGCAATTGCTGAGTTAATACTAGCCTGCAAACTTGCACTAAGTTCATAAGGATTCTCATTGGTATTGAGTCGATTTGCTAGAGAAATTTGAGGCGCGCCATATGGCATCAAATCCTTTAAGCTTTCATTTAATTTGAGCCAGTTTGGCCAGCGACCACTCATTACAAATCCTTACCTACTTCAAAGCGTGCAGATATCGCTTCACCATGAGCTGGAAGATCTTCAGCATTTGCAAAGGTGATAACGCTAGGTGCAATCTCGCTGAAGGCTTTCTCGTTATAGGAGATAAAGTGAAGGCCCCTTAAGAAAGTTTGTACCGATAGACCACTTGAATGACAAGCACATCCTCCCGTTGGAAGAACGTGGTTTGATCCTGCTAGATAGTCACCAAGTGAAACTGGTGAGGTGCGGCCAAGAAATACAGCTCCTGCATTTCTAATTTTCTCGCTATCGCTCTTAGGGTCTGTCGTTAGTAGCTCAAGATGCTCAGCAGCGTAGGCATTTGCTACATCTAGAGATTGCTCAAGATTATCTGTAATAACGATTGCTGATTGAATCCCATTGAGCGCTTGGAGTATTCGCTGGCTATGTTTTGTTGCCATTGCCCGCATCTTTAACTCAATTTGCACTTGATCTGCCAACTCCAAAGAATCTGTGATCAAAACTGCTGCAGCAATACTGTCATGCTCTGCTTGACTAATTAGATCTGCAGCTACTTCACCTGCTTTAGCGCTCTTATCCGCCACGATTGCAATTTCAGTTGGTCCAGCCTCAGAGTCAATACCAATTTTTCCGCGCAGCGCTCTCTTTGCTGCCGCTACGTAAATATTTCCTGGCCCGGTAACTAAATCGACTGGCTCTAATATCTCTTGGGTAATTCCATCGACAACGCTACTAACTCCATAGGCAAAAGCTGCAATTGCTTGCGCGCCTCCCATTGCATAGATTTCATTAATTCCAAGGATTCCGCAGGTTGCCAAGATTGTTGGACTGGGCCAACCAGAGTTATTGACTTGAGCTGGTGATGCCAGAGCAATACTTTTAACCCCAGCAATTTGAGCAGGGACTACATTCATAATCACTGAACTGGGATAAACCGCTTTTCCTCCTGGCACATATAGACCAACTCGATCGACAGGAATCCAACGCTCTTCAACTTCCCCGCCATCAACAACTCTGGTTGTCCCACTTGATCGCACTTGATCCTTATGAACACTTCGAACTCTTCTTATCGCCTCATTAATTACGCTCTCAAGATTTGGATCTAATTGCGCAAGCGCCTTATCAATTTCTTTCTGAGGAACTCTGAGGCCACTAGGAGCAACGCCATCAAATTTGAGGCTGAGATCAAGAAGGGTCTGCTCACTTCCCTTTCTTACAGATTCAATAATTGGCTCAATAGCCTTCATCGCAGAGGCGATATCCACCTCAGCCCTGGGGAGCAGTTCTTGGTATCGAGCTTTGGATAACTCTTTGCCTCTTAGGTCTAGTGTTCTAACAAGATTGGCTTGGCTCACTTCGCTATTCTAATTGAGCAAGCAATTACCTCGCAGAGGATTACCTCGCCTAAACCAAACAATCTGGGCCAAGAATTGACTTCAGGTCTGCACTCAGGCTTGGTGAGGCAGTAATTTTCAATCCATCATCAAGCTTAAGAATGGTGTTCTTTGTTCCACCTTCGATTTTTAGATGAACTTCTCTAGTTCCAGGATGGGAACGCAATATCTCCTTCATTCGATCAACAACAGGAGGTGTGCATCGCTCGGCTTCAAGTTTTATTACAAAGGGTCCAATTGGTGCTTGATTAATGTCGGCAAGATTTAGCTCAAGAGCCGTAATCTGCGCTGTCTCCTCACGTTTATCAATTCTTCCGCGAATAATTACGATGCGATCTTCAATTAGATTTAAGGCATGGGTTTGATAGGTAGATGAGAAGAAGCGCACTTCAATCGCGCCCTCAAGATCTTCAACTGTCACTATCGCCCAAGATTGCCCTTGCCGACTAACTTTTCGTTGAACCGATGTGATTAGCCCTGCGATAGTGATTATCTGATCGTGAACTACCCCCTCATCTAAAATCTGACTAATTGTCGTATCAGTTGCGCTCCTTAAAATATGCTCCACTCCAAGAAGTGGATGATCTGAAACATAGAGGCCCAGCATTTCTCTCTCATAGGCAAGTAGCAGCGCCTTATCCCACTCCTGATCACTAACTTCTAGCGCCAGAGTTGAAAGGCCATTTGCGCTCACTTCATTTGCCCCGCCAAATAAATCAAATTGACCAATAGCTTGGGCGCGCTTTTCTTCCATCACAGAATCAATTGCTTCTAGATAAATACTCATTAGCCCCTTGCGCGAATGGCCAAGTGAATCAAATGCCCCGGCTTTAATTAATGACTCTATTGTTTTTTTAGTACAGACCGTCCCATCGACTTTAGCTAGAAAATCGCTAAAGGAGGTGTAGTTACCTTTCTCGACGCGATTTTTGACAATCGATGCCACAACATTTTCCCCAATGTTTCTAATGGCAGTTAGGCCAAATCTAATGTCGCTACCACCTGGGGTGTACTCAGCATTTGAGAAATTCACATCAGGAGGCAGAACTTTAATTCCCATTCGGCGAGATTCATTTAAGTAAAGCGCAGACTTATCTTTATCATCTCTAACGCTGGTAAGAAGAGCTGCCATATATTCAGTTGGATAATTCGCCTTTAGGTAAGCGGTCCAAAATGATAGGACGCCATAGCCTGCGCTATGTGCTCGGTTAAAGGCGTAATCTGAGAATGGAATCAGTGTCTTCCAAAGCTCTTCGATAGCAATACTTGAAAATCCATTATTACGCATGCCCTCTTCGAAGTGAACATACTCTTTATCCAGAATCTCTTTATTCTTCTTACCCATAGCTTTACGCAGTAGATCTGCTCGGCCTAGAGAAAAACCCGCAAGCTTCTGTGCAATTGCCATAACTTGTTCTTGATAAACAATGAGTCCATAGGTGTCTGACAAAATCTCATCAAGTGCCGCACTTAACTCAGGATGAATTGGCACTATCTTCTTGCGTTTGTTTTTGCGATCGGCATAGTCATTATGGGCATTAACTCCCATAGGTCCAGGGCGATATAGCGCAATAACAGCTGAAATGTCTTCGAATGAATCTGGCGCCATTGATCTAAGCAGGGCTCGAATCGGAGCGCTATCTAATTGAAATACCCCTAGAGTCTCACCTCTTGAAAGTAATTCAAAGGTTTTCTTATCTGACAACTCTAAGGATTCTAAAACAATTGTTTTTGCCTGGTTGTTCTTAATATTTTCTAGACAGTCATCAAGTACTGAAAGATTTCGAAGTCCGAGAAAGTCCATTTTTAATAGTCCCGTTGCTTCGCAGGCGCCCATATCAAACTGAGTAATAATCGAGCCATCCACATCTCTTTTGTGAATTGGAATCACATCAATCAAAGGTTCTTTACTGAGAATTACTCCTGCAGCATGAACTGACCACTGTCGCTTCAGCCCTTCAAGCCCTCTTGCCATATCTACAATAGTTTTAGAGTCAGGGTCACTCTCATATATATTTCTAAATTCTTGCGCTTCGCCGTAGCGCTCATCGTCCTTATCAAAAACGCCATGAAATGAAACATCTTTTCCCATAATTGGCGGTGGTAGCGCCTTGGTTAAGCGCTCACCTAGAGCATAGGGATAACCTAAAACTCGGGCAGCATCTTTTATCGCAGCTTTAGATTTAATAGTTGAGTAAGTGATGATTTGGGCCACTCGATCATCACCATATTTATTGGTGGCATACCTAATCATCTCCGAGCGCCTACGCTCATCAAAGTCCAAGTCGATATCAGGCATGGAGATACGGTCTGGATTAAGAAAGCGCTCAAAGAGCAATCCGTGCTTGATTGGATCAAGGCCGGTAATTCCTAAAGCATATGAAACTAAAGATCCTGCAGCCGATCCTCTTCCCGGCCCAACACGAATACCCTCTCTCTTTGCGTGAGATACAAGATCTGCAACAACTAAGAAGTAACCTGCAAATCCCATTTTGGTCATCACATCTAATTCAAAGTGAAGTCTCGCCTGATATTGCGGAGCAATCTTATCCATACTCTTTGCTCCAAATTTTTCCAATAATCCTGCTTCAGCTTCTTTGACTAACCAGGAGTTCTCACTCTCACCTTTTGGTACTGCAAATTGTGGGAGCAAATTCTCATTCTCGCGCATTGTAATGTTGCATCTTTCAGCAATTGCAAGGGTGTTATCGCAGGCACTTTCAAGATCTTTAAAGATACGACGCATCGTTGCTGCATCTTTTAGGTAATACTCTTTACCTTCAAATCTAAATCTCTTCGGATCTGCCAGAGTTGTGCCGGATTGGATACAGAGGAGTGCTTCATGATGTTTTGCATCATCTGCATATGTGTAGTGAAGATCGTTTGTTGCAACAAGTGGAAGCCCTAACTCTTTTGCGAGCTTTAACAAATCATCTTTAACGCGTCTTTCAATTTCAATGTCGTGATCCATAATTTCAACAAAGTAATTATCTGCTCCGAAAATATCGCGGTAATTTGCTGCGGCTGCCCGGGCTTCGTTGTAGGCCCCCATTCTGATACGAGTTTGAATCTCACCTGCCGCACATCCCGTTGTTGCAATAATTCCTTGGCTATATTGCGAGAGCAACTCGCGATCCATTCTTGGTTTGTAGTAAAAACCTTCAAGCGAGGCAAGGGATGAAAGACGAAATAAATTAGCAAGGCCAACATTATTTTCAGCCAAGAGCGTCATATGGGTATATGCCCCGCCTGCTGAGACATCATCTTCCCCGCCCTCAGCCCACTTCATTCGCTTCTTATCAAACCTTGACTCCGGAGCTACATACGCCTCTATTCCAATGATGGGTTTAACTCCAGCGTTCTTCATTGTCTTATAGAAATCAAATGCGCCAAATACATTTCCATGATCGGTCATTGCAATTGCGCCATCACCAGAGCGAGCGACTTCCTCGGCTAATTTTTCAATGCGAGCAGCTCCATCGAGCATCGAATACTCGGTATGGACATGTAGATGGACAAAACCTTGGCTCACGGTCGGGCAGATTACTCTCTTGCACTCACTTGACGGCGAGCAACGCAAGGGCGCGCGTTAGGTCCTCAGGCAGTGGGGCATTTAGGGTGATTCGCTTATCACTAGATGGTTGATTAAAGGATAGCTCCAGCGCATGCAGCCAAGGTCTCTTTAACTCCAGGCGTGCGGCAAGTACGGGATCTCCGCCGTAGGCCAGATCACCAACTAGAGGGTGGCGCAGGGCATTGAAATGAACTCGAATCTGGTGAGTTCTTCCCGTTTCTAGAACTACTTTTAACAGAGATGCTCCTTGGTAATACTCAATTAATTCATAGTGAGTAATGCTGGCCTTGCCATCTGCAACAACAGCAAAACGATAATCCTCTCTTGGATGGCGTCCAATTGGAGCATCAATACTTCCCTCAGCTGGATCAATATGTCCTTGTATGAGGGTGCGATAAACCTTTTCGATACTGCGATTCCTAAATTGATTCTTCATAGAAACATAAGAACGTTCATGCTTTGCTAACAGCATTAGTCCAGAAGTTCCAGCATCTAGCCTCTGCACAATTCCCTGTCGCTCTTGTGGTCCAGTTGTTGAGATTCGATAACCCCTTGCAAGAAGTGCGCCAACAACAGTTGGACCCATCCAGCCTGGACTTGCATGCGCCGCGCAACCCACTGGTTTATTAACGACAACAACATCATCATCGTCATAGATAATTTCAAGGGTATCTATCGGCGTCTCTTTTAACTCCAGTGGATCATAGATAGCTGGCATTAATACCGTTAAGCGATCTCCTACGCTTACCCGATCTGACTTTGATAGCGGTTTCTTTCCCTGCAAAACATCGCCAGCATTCAGGAGATCAGCCACCACACTTCTTGATAGCTCTAGAACTTTTGCTAAAGCTGTATCAACTCTCTGACCATCTTGGTCTTGATCAATCTCAATCGCTCGCTTCTCGCGCTCCATCAAATAACCTTCTTATATGGCTCAATATTTCGAATAGCTAAAAGGCTCATCAAAAGTGCTGACGTAACAATTGCTGAATCAGCAATGTTAAATACTGGCCAATTAGGTAGCTCTATCCAGTCAATAACCTCACCTCGCCATGGCCCCGGAGGTCTAAAGGCTCGATCCATCAAGTTTCCAAAAACTCCTCCAAGTAATAGACCCAGAGCAATCGCCCAGGATCCATTGGTTACTTTTCTAATGAAATAGAGGATGAAGGCAGCGACACAGAGCTTTAGAGAGCTCAAAATCAAAGTGGCATCTCCAATTAAATTAAATGCAGCACCTGGGTTTGTGGCAAAAGTTAATTGCAGAAAGTCTCCTATGACCTTAACCGGTTCGCGGTATTGCAGATATGAAATGGCCCAGTTTTTAGTAATTAAATCCAGAGCAAATATTGATACGGTAAATATTACAAAGAGTCGTCGCGCGCGATTAGCACCCGACGACCTTATCGGCGCTCTTCCTTCTGTTTGCATAACATGCAAAGCGTTGCGCGAGGGAAAACTTGGAGACGGGCTTTCCCAATCGCGCTTCCACAATCCTCGCATCGCCCATAAGTTTTAGTCTCAATTCGCTCTAACGCTCTCTCGGTCTGTAAAACCATATCCCTTGCGTTATAGACCAATGAGATTTCATGTTCACGTTCAAATGTTTTAGCACCAGCATCAGCTTGATCATCGCCTGCCCCAACACCAGAGGCTTCAATTAGATCATCCATCTCACTTTCAATAGTTTCAAGCTCTTTCTTTAATCTAATTAAATCTTTCGAAAGTTCTGATTTGATTGCCTTCATTTCAGCTGCGCTCCAAGACTCCTCGCCATCTAGAACAAAGGGTGATGGCGCTGCCTTAACTGGCTTTAGCGCTGGGGCCTTCTTGCCTGGCTTTGGAGTTCTAATTGGCGGCGGCATTACTAAACGTTTCTCTGGAACAACTACCAGATCACTTGCTTCGATCTCTGGTTTATAAACTGAAATAGTTGTCGCTCCACCTTTTGCAGTACTACTGGTAAGCGCGGTCTTATGAGCGCCCTTCATAATCTGGGCGGGGGCCTTCTTTAATGTCGCTTTTTTAGCAAGAGTTGGGCGAACTGGTGCTTTCTTTACTGGCACTTTTTTTGCTAGAGCTTTCTTAGCTGTAACTTTTTTTACAGGAGCTTTTTTAGCCTTTGGCTTAACACTCTTGGCCTTAGGTTTTGCCTTTGCTGGGCTAGATTTCTTCTTAAACTTCGCAACCGCTGAGCGGACTTTCTTTTTTAATGCCACAACGGCGAAGGCTAAAGGTTTATTGATTTAAATGCCACTCGCCCCGCTATAGGCTAGAATGAGCGCGCTTACATCAGTTATCGCGATGACCAGGCAATCACCTGTGAGCGAGTTGGAAGAAGTGAGTCAAGAGCTCATCTAGAACCAGCAGTAAGTTTTTTTAAAAGCGGCAGCAAAAAAGCTGCAAGGCGGGTGGTACCGCGGTTGAAAAATCGCCCCTCCAAGAGATCGAAGAGTGTTTTATTCGAATTTCGAGGGGGTTTGTCAGTGGCAAGTAATTCGCCTTATCTGGCGCTATCTGCCTCGATTGATCTTCCAAAAGTTGAACATGAAATTTTAGATTTCTGGCAAACCCAAGACATATTTCATGGCAGTGTCAGAATGCGTCAAGGTGGTCCAAGTTGGACTTTTTATGAAGGACCGCCAACTGCAAATGGTCTGCCAGGAACTCACCATATTGAAGCAAGAGTCTTTAAGGATGTATTCCCTCGCTTTCAGACTATGAAGGGCAAGTATGTAATCCGCAAAGCAGGTTGGGATTGCCATGGTCTTCCAGTAGAGATTGCAGTTGAGAAGGAACTGGGATTTTCTGGAAAAGGTGATATCGAAAAATTTGGAATAGCAGCCTTTAATGAAAAGTGTCGTCAATCGGTGCAGCGACATGTGGGTGCATTTACTGAGATGACCGAGCGAATGGGTTTCTGGGTTGATTTTGATCAGGCCTATTGGACTATGTCCAATGAATATATTGAAAGTGTCTGGTGGTCACTTGCTCAGATCCATAGCAAAGGCTTACTAGTTCAGGACTATCGCGTAGCGCCGTATTGCCCTAGATGTGGCACTGGCCTATCGGATCATGAGCTGGCGCAAGGCTATGAGAGCGTTACTGATCCAAGCGTGTATCTGCGTTTTCCAATTATTGATGGTGAATTAAAGAATCTCGGTGCATCGCTATTAGTTTGGACTACAACACCCTGGACCTTGGTATCAAATACTGCAATCGCAGTCAACCCTGATGTTGATTACTTGGTAGTTAGAACTAAGGCTGACTCTGATAAAGAAGTTATCTCTGAAGTATTGGTCATAGCAAAAAACTTAGTTGAACTTTTAGGTAGCAGCTATGAAATTCTTAGAGAATTAAAGGGAAGCCAACTTGAGAAAGTTAAATATCAACCGCCCTTTAATTATGTCGATATTCCTGATGCGCACTATGTGGTACTGGCAGATTATGTAACCACCGAAGATGGAACTGGATTAGTCCATCAAGCCCCAGCCTTTGGCGCAGATGACTTACAAACCTGCCGCAAATATGGCCTACCGGTTGTAAATCCCATCGCACCAAATGGCGAATTTGAATCAGGAATTGCAACAGTTGGAGGAATGTTCTTTAAGCAAGCAGATAAGGTCTTAATTAAAGAGCTAAAGAAATCTGGATCACTTTATAAGCACCAGCAATATGAACACTCCTATCCAAATTGCTGGAGATGCCACACTCCTCTTATCTATTACGCGCAACCTTCTTGGTATATCAGAACTACCAAGATCAAGGATGCTTTACTTCGAGAGAATGCTGCTACCGATTGGCATCCTGAGACAATTAGAAATGGTCGCTATGGTGATTGGCTCAATAACAATATCGACTGGGCTCTCTCGCGAAATCGCTATTGGGGCACCCCCCTTCCCATCTGGAGATGCGAGAATAAACATGAGGAAGCCTTTGCCTCAAAGGCTCAATTGCAGAGCCGTTATGGAAAAGATTTAACAGATCTTGAACTCCATCGTCCATTTGTTGATGAGATTGTATTTAACTGTCTTAGCTGCTCATCGCAGATGGTAAGAACCCCGGAAGTTATTGATTGCTGGTATGACTCAGGTGCTATGCCATTTGCACAATGGGGATATCCTCATAAGCAAGGCTCAGAAGAAAAATTCAAAGAGGCCTATCCTGCTGATTTTATCTGCGAGGCAATTGATCAAACCCGCGGTTGGTTCTACACCTTGATGGCAATTGGAACTTTAGTATTTGATGAGTCTTCATATAAAACGGTGCTCTGCCTTGGCCACATCTTGGATAAAGATGGACGCAAGATGAGTAAGCATCTAGGAAACGTATTAGAGCCAATGGCTCTTATGGATAAACATGGAGCAGATGCAGTTCGTTGGTACATGCTCGCCGCTGGTTCTCCCTGGAGCGCCAGACGAGTTGGCCATGATGCAATATCTGAGGTAGTCAGAAAGACGCTACTTACCTATTGGAATACAGTCTCCTTTTTAACGCTCTATGCCTCAGCTGCTAATTACTCGCCAACGTCTATTACCAAAGCCAGCAATCTATCAACGATGGACCGTTGGATTTTAAGTGAACTGAATCAATTGATTGCAACGGTAGATCAAGCTCTCAGTGATTTTGATTCGCAGTTAGCCGGATCTGCCATTGCCACATTTATAGATGACTTATCAAATTGGTATGTAAGAAGATCACGAAGAAGATTCTGGGATGGCGATAGCGCAGCACTTTCGACACTGCATCACTGCATTAAAAATGTCACGCTGCTTATGGCACCGATGGTTCCATTTATCACCGAACATGTCTGGCAGAAGTTAATACGGGTAGTTGAAAAAGATAGTCCAATCTCGGTTCATCTAGCAGACTTTCCGGTTAGTGATGCATCATTAATTGACAACGAGCTTTCAAAGTCAGTTGCTTTGACTAGAGGATTAGTAGAGCTTGGACGAGCATCAAGAGCGCAATCAGGAGTCAAGATCCGCCAACCACTATCACGAGCACTTATCGCCGCACCTGGGTGGAAGTTGCTCTCTGTTGAACTGCGAGAGCAGATTTCAGATGAATTAAATGTCGAATCCCTAGATGATCTTGCAAGCGCTGGAGCAGACTTAGTAGATATCTCAATTAAAGCTAACTTCAGATCCCTTGGAGCAAAATTTGGTGGCGAGGTGCAAGAGCTATCAAAGGCAATTACCTCATCAAACGCCCAAGAATTAGTAAGTAAGGTAAGAAATAGTGGCAAAGCTCAAATAACTTATGGCTCAAAAACTGCAGAAATTACCGAGGAAGATCTGGTAATTACTGAGACTCCAAGAACTGGGTGGGCTGTGGCCTCACACACTGGAGAAAGCGTTGCGCTGGATTTAAATCTAACGGAAGATTTAGTTGCAAAAGGCATAGTCAGAGAGGCAATCCGTGCCATCCAGGATGAGCGAAAAGCATCAGGTTTTGATGTGAGTGATCGCATCCACGTGAAGTGGAACTCTGATGATCAATCTTCAAAAGCAATCGAAGCTGGAGCTGCCTGGATAAGCGAGGAAGTCCTTGCTCTCTCATTTGAGCGAGATTCAAAGCTAGAACCAAGTGAGCAAGAGCTCGGTCTTAGCCTCAAACTTACAAAGGCCTAGAACTTACTTCTAATCTGCCAGAGATCAGGAAATACAGAATTAAATAAAGTTGAAGCAAGATATGTTGCGCCACTTGAACCACCAGTTCCACTCTTATGTCCAATAGTTCTCTCAACCATTTTTACATGCCGGTAGCGCCACTCTTGCAAGCCCTCATCGATATCAACCAAACGCTCGCAGATTAGAGACCCTTCTGGATCTTTTCTATGAAGATCAAGCAGAGCCTCTTGCACTTTTTCGTTTGCTTGATAAGCCAAGCTAAAATCGCGATTCAGTATTTCTGTTGCAATTTTAAAACCTCTGCTATCTACATATTTAAGTGCGCTATCCCATAGAGATCGCGAGCTCATCAAATCTTCAACGAACTTCTTATCTGCAGGTAATAAGTGTGCTGCAGCCCTTGGATCACGTCTTCCAAGAATTGCTTCAATTTGCCGAAACTGCGCCGATTGAAAGCCGCTGGATGCCCCGAGGCGATCACGGAATGAATTAAATTGAAGTGGTGTCATCGTCTCAAGAATGTCAATCTGAGCAACGCATATCTTCATAATGGTCCTGATTCGACCGAGAATGGAGAGTGAGTAATGGGTATCACCTGATTCAAGACTTCTCTGAGCGGCAAGAAACTCGTGAATCAGTTCTTTAAACCAGAGTTCGTAGGTCTGGTGAATAACAATGAATAACAACTCATCATGCTCTGGGCCTTCTGAGAGAGGTCTCTGAAGCTTTAGCAGCTCATCAACTTTTAAGTAAGAGCTATAGGTGAGAGCAGCATCGTGATTTTCACTCATGTGACTCGAACCTGCCCTTCATCAATCTTTTCATATTGGCGGGTACTGACTAAATCTCTAATTCTTTGAAATCCGTCATAAACCTCAACATAGGAGTTAACCAAAGGCGAGATTGCAACTCTAATTGAATTTGGAGCGCGATAGTCTGGAATTACATTGGCATATTTGCGAAGCGCTATTGCTATTTTGCTTGCCTCTGGGTGACAGAGAGAAATATGGCCACCCCGCTTACCTGCAGTCCTTGGCGTATTTAGAGTGAATCCAAGAGGCGCTAACCACTTTTCATAGAGTTCAATCATCATCTGCGTTCCAGTAGCTGCTTTTGCTTCAATTGCAGTAATACCAGCCTCTTCAATCATCGCAAAGGCACTTTTAATGCATCGCAATCCCATCAGTGAAGGACTTGCTATTTGGAAACCTCTAATACTTTCAACCTTCTCAAAATTTGCACCCATAGCAAATTGATCTCGCTGGGCAAACCAGCCTTGAATTGGAACTTGTAATTCTTTTTGTATCCCTTTTGAAACATAGAGCCAGGCAGGAGCTCCTGGTCCTGAGTTTCCATATTTGTAGGTGCACCCAACTGCAAGATCTACACCATTTCTATCAAAGTCAAGGACTACTGAGCCCACCGCGTGAGCTGCATCCCAAAGCATCAAAGCGCCATGACTCTTTACTAAATCAGTAAGAGTTTTTATATCCTGCCTCGCACCTGACCTATATTGCACAACTTGAAGTGAAACTAAGGCCACATCATCTGATAGATAAGAATCAAGTAACTCTGGTGTAATCAATTCATTTTCACTAATGGCGCTATCTTCATTACTAATTGTGATCAGGTTTAAACCTAGACTACTTGCAATTCCCTGCATGATGTAGCGATCAGTTGGGAAATTAGCTGCATCAATTATTATCGTTTTTCTATTCGGCCTTGCCTTAATGGCTGCTAGCGCTAATTGATAAAGATTTACTGAAGTTGTATCGCAGGCCAGTACTTGACCCGGCCCTGCTCCAAGAGCGCTTCTGCCAATCAAATCTCCAACCGTTTGAGCCTCATCGATCCAATGCTCCCAGCCGGTAACAACTTTTGGCCCCCACTCTTGGGTGAGAAAGTCGCTAATGGCTTTGACTGTGGCATGAGGAAGGCGGCCCAGAGAATTACCATCTAGATAACAAGTATTTGGATCGGTAATTACAAACTGATTTCGAAACTTACCCAACTCATCTTGAGCATCTAAAGCTTGCGCTTGGCTGCGTTCCATAACCTTGAGTCTAGGTCAGGAGTTAGGTTCTTGAGAAGTTGCCCTTAAAGGGGGAAGTTTTATCGAATGAAAGCGATAAGAATTTGTGTTCCAAAGAAGAGCACAATAAATGAGAGATCAAGTGCCACAGGTCCCATGCGAAGAGGCGGGATAAATCTGCGAATAAAACCGAGCGGCTTATCAGTAATCATGTAGATGATCTCAGCAAGTGGAAGAATTACTCCCCTGGGACGCCAGCCCGGACGAAACATCCTGACATAATCTAAAATTAAACGAGCAAATAGCGCAAAGAGAAAGAGATTTAAAGCAAGAACAATCCAACTGCTGATATTTATCACAGCAGAATTAAATCAGCTCTGGTTAAAGAGGCTAGCGTTAGCTGCTGCCGTCTTATCTTCTGAACTGACCATCACATTTGGTGGCGAGAGAAGAAATACTTTTGAAGTTACGCGCTCAATAGTTCCAGCATGACCGAAAACTAAACCTGATGCAAAGTCAATTAATCTCTTTCGCTCTGACTCTTCCATATCGCTAAGGTTCATGATCACCGGATTTCCTTCGCGGTAATACTCACCAATTGCTCGAGCCTCACTATAAAACCTAGGGGTGATAGTCACGATGCGATCGATTGGAGCAGCATCTACGCTCTTTGCAGCGCTAGTCATAGATGGAGCGACAGTTAGTGATTTGTTCTCACGCTTAACTGGGGCAACTCTGTTTTTATGTGTTACAACTTCGCTAGTTCCATCATCTTCGGTGAGACCGAGATAATTGGTCATTTTTCTTAAGGCATTAGACATACCAGAATTTTACTCGCCCACCCTTCTTGGGCCGAGGATTGAGCTGCCTAGCCTGATATGTGTCGCGCCATATTCCATTGCAATCCGATAATCCCCACTCATTCCCGATGAGATAAAGCCAGCATTTGGAGCGACTTTCAAAAGTTCTTGACTCAAATTCCTTAGGGTTTCAAAGCCTGGCCGAGGATCTTCATTTAAAGGAGCAACCCCCATCACTCCAACGATTTCTACTCCAGCAAGCTTTAGCAGGCTCTCAGAAAAGGCTTTGAATTCCTCTGCCCTTATCCCGCTTCGATTACTTTCTTGTTTGACTAACTCTTCTGGATCTAAATTAACTTGAATAAAGCAGCTCTGCTTCTTGCCCATCTCAAGGGCTAACTCTGAGATTTTAGATGCATGGCGTAGCTCATCAAGTGAGTGGATGTAGCTAGCTACTGAAACTATTGCTCTTAATTTATTGCTCTGAATAGTTCCCTGAAAGTGCCAATTAATATCCTTTGGTAGAGTCTCTGCCTTGGGGCTTAACTCATTTTCTCGATTCTCTCCATATTGACGCTCGCCAAGAGAGTACAGAATCTCAAGATCGCTAATTGGAAAGTTCTTAGTGACAACTACTAACTCAACTCCAGGTTTTAGTTCAGCACGAACATCATCTAAAGCGCTCTTTATCTCTATCTGCCTAGCGCTCATCTGATTATCACTCCTGCCTGCCTTCCAGTTTTGCTATCGCGACGATAGGAGAAATATCCAGGGCTATGTTTACTGCACTGCCCACTTGAGCTCCAGGTAATTCCCCTGCTCTTAAGTATCGAGATTACTCCTGCCTCTAAGTCAAGACATCTCTTACTCTCATCTGTTGCGCACTGCTCTATCTGGTCTACAACCTGGCGATATATTTCAAGACTTACCTGATAACAGGTGCCGCAAATTGATGCCCCAAAGAGCGCGCTGATCTGACTTGAAGTGATCCTATAACTTTCAAACTTATCTAGCGTTGCCTCTAGAACTCCTGCAATAAGTCCTTTTCTACCGATATGCACCGCAGCGATAGCAGAGGGCGATGAGAGAAGAAGAGGTATGCAATCTGCAGTTAAAACAGCAAGGGCGATGCCACTTCTTCTAGTAAATAAGGCATCGGCCTCAGGTTCATCTAGATAAGTGGAGCTTTCATCAATTTCAACAACTCTTGAACCATGAACCTGGTTCATAAAGAATAATTCGCTTCGCTTTATGCCAAGCTCTTTAGCCAGCAGATCTCGATTTGATTCAACAGTTTTTGAATCATCGCCAACATGGAGAGCTAGATTAAAACTTTCAAATTCATTGCTACTTAAGCCACCATGGCGCGAGGTAAAGAGCGACCTCGACATTTAACTGCTTACTACTTCATGAAATCAGGGATATCAATCTCATCTTCAGCCACTAACTCTTCAAAAGTTATCTTTCTTCTTGGAGTCACTGGTGTATCCATTGCAACAGCTATTGGATCATTTGCCGCAATTGGGTCTGCTTGGCCATTTAAGGCAGCAGTTGAGATCACTGGAACTGAGAGTCTCTTTGGCGCTCCCCCCTCAAAGCCGGCAGCGATTACGGTAACTCGTACCTCATCACCTAGGGCGTCATCGATAACTGTTCCAAAGATGATATTGGCATCAGGGTGAGCGCATTTAGCAACAAGCTCTGCTGCCTCGCTAATTTCAAATAGACCTAAATCTGACCCACCAGCAATGGAGAGAAGAACGCCATGTGCTCCATCAATTGATGCTTCGAGAAGTGGTGATGATATTGCAAGCTCAGCGGCTCTAGTAGCTCTTGCCTCACCTCTTGCAGATCCAATTCCCATTAATGCAGAACCAGCGCCATCCATAACGCTTTTAACATCAGCAAAGTCAAGATTGATCAAACCTGGTGTAGTAATTAAATCAGTAATGCCTTGAACGCCAGAGAGCAAAACTTGATCTGCTGTCTTAAAGGCCTCAGGTGCTGAGATAGAGCGATCAGAGATTGAAAGAAGGCGATCATTTGGAATAACAATTAGCGTGTCAACTTCTTTTCTTAAGTTTTCAATTCCTTCATCGGCCTGCATCGCGCGACGCTTGCCTTCAAAGCTAAATGGACGAGTTACCACGCCGACTGTTAGCGCTCCAGCATCTTTAGCAATCTTTGCAATTATTGGCGCCCCGCCAGTTCCAGTTCCGCCACCTTCTCCTGCAGTAACAAAAACCATATCCGAGCCACGAAGTACTTCTTCAATTTCTTCAGTGTGATCAATTGCTGCTTGCTTACCGATTTCTGGCGCAGCACCTGCACCAAGACCGCGAGTTAATTTTCTTCCAATATCTAATTTCACATCAGCATCACTCATAAGAAGAGCTTGCGCATCAGTATTAATCGCAATGAACTCAACGCCTTTTAGCCCCGCATCAATCATGCGATTAACTGCATTAACTCCGCCGCCACCAATTCCAACAACTTTGATGACTGCTAAATAATTCTGTGGTGTTGCCACTTTTTCGCCTCTCTCCAAACCCTAATTCTCAACTTTAGACTTAGAGTTTCTGTTTACTCTGCGCGCAAAAGTAGTTGCGCAGTGCTCCTCTGGCAAAGACCGACACGATTAGTTAAGGAAATACTTTTCTATCGAACTGTTGGTTTCAATGGATCAATTAAATTGATTTTTCGAACTTTTTTATTCTCATCTTGCGCCAATAAACGCTCCATTACTTCAACTTTTAACCCAAGATCATTGATGCTGCCCCAGGAGATTTCGATGTTGCGCCCTGAATAACTGGCAGAGGTAATGAAGCTGGCGTTATCTCTTGCATTAATTCGCGTTAATTCAAATCCTCTTGGGGCAAGCTCTTGGTCAAATAGCTCTATCAACTCCCGGGCCGAAGCCTTTAATTGGTTATCTGCCCCATCACCTGACCCAGCGGGCAGAGTTAACTCCGGTATCTGCTGCCAACTCTTATCTCCTGAGCTGATGGCCTGATCAATAGCCTGCCTAGGAAGATAAAAGTAATCAAGGTCTTCGCCCATAAACCCAATACTGACGCTCTGAGGACTCGTGGTTGAGGTTAGTCGGGCGATGGGAGTTCTTGAAATTATCTTTATAAGTAATTTGCCATTAATTAAATTTCGGTCTAAATCAACATTTTCAACCCAAGCAAATTGACGGAGTCGATTGGCTATTTCTCGACGATCAACTCTTGCGATCCGATCTCCCAGTTTGACTACGGCAGGAGGCTGGGAGAGTCGATCTATGACTTCCCTTTCAATGGACTTATCTTTTATATCAATTTTGATTTCTTTCACCACAAACACTTGGCTAAAGCCCAATAGATATGCCAGCGCACCAATGAGCAATATCGAAATAGGCAGAATTAATCTTGGATTCAACTTCATGCAATTAGGATTCGATTGCCTCTAGAATCAATTTACCTAAAGAGCTCACATCTCCAGCTCCTAGGGTAAGAATCAAATCGCCACTCTTGGCCATCTTTGCAACGGCCTCCACAACCTCTGGCATTGAAGGTTGATAGCTATGGTTGCTACTTGCCATTTCTTTTGAAATTAGCAACGAACTAACTCCGGGGATCTCTTTTTCACTTGCAGGATAGATTTCAAGTAGGTATGTGTAATCAGATGCAGAGAGTGCTTTGGCAAATTCACTGGCAAAGACTTGCGTTCTTGAGTAGCGGTGCGGCTGGAAAACCGTCAGTACTCGCCCACTTTGAGCATAAATCCTTGCGCTCTCAAGGGTTGCCTTGATCTCTGTTGGATGATGGCCATAATCATCAATGACTGTGATCCCCTTAGAAATTCCTTTGATTTCAAAGCGCCTTCTAGCGCCGCTAAAGAGAGCTAATCCTTTGATTAAATCATTTGCATTTGCGCCAAGCTCAAGGCCTGCCAGCAGGGCAGCGCAGGCGTTGAGTAGATTATGCCGGCCCGTAATGGCAAGTTCCATCTGCCCTAATACTCTGCCTTTATAACTAACTCTTGCCTCGGCGCTCTTTGGTTGCAGATGAATTCGATCCAGTCGTAGATCTGCATCGCTATCTATTCCATAGGTGGAGATGGAAATTGAAGAACCTTTCTTCTTCACTCGCGCCATTAAACGAAGCGCGCCAGGATCATCAATACATAGAACTAAAAAGCCATCTGGTCTGATAGTGGCAACAAAGTCATCAAAGATCTGGTCAATTTGAGCAAGGGTTGCAAAGTTATCTACATGATCTAACTCAATGTTGGTAATTATTGACCCTAGCGGTTTGTAGGCGGTAAAGGAGCCATCTGATTCATCGGCCTCAACGATAAAAGTATTGCCAGAGCCCTGATGAGCATTTGTTCCAGAGTTACTTACCGTTGCTCCAATTGCAAAAGAAGGATCAAGGCCTGAATGCTGCAGAGCAACTGTCAACATTGATGTGGTGGTAGTTTTTCCATGAGTTCCAGCAACAGCTACAGAGCGAGTACCAATCATTAGCTGTGCCAGAGCAGCAGCTCGCTCCAAAATTGGAATGCCTTTTTCTTGAGCTTCTTCAAGCTCGGGATTGTTTGCAGGAATGGCGCTTGATTTAATAACTAGATCTGCATTATTTATATTTTGGTTGTTATGCCCAATATATATAGTGGCCCCAAGGCTTCTTAGGCCATTTAAAGTTGATGAATCATGTAAATCAGAGCCTGATACCTCTGCTCCGCGCGAGGCCATGATTCTTGCAATGCCACTCATTCCCGAGCCGCCTATACCGACAAAATGGACTCGAGCTTTGCTCCAATCGCTAATCACTTGATTGCTCATTTAGCCCTATTTTCCTAACAATATCTCTTGGGCAAGTTCTGCAATTCTCATCGCAGCCTTGGCATTACTACCTACTGATTTAGCCTGATACTTCTGGGCGCTTCTTAACGCTGCTGCCAGATTTTCATCAAGCCACTCTGCTGAAAAGTCATCATTTGAGACCATCATGGCTGAACCTTGAGCCACTAGAGCAGCAGCATTATCAAACTGTTCCCCATTGCCATGAGGCAGAGGAATAAGAATTGAATACTTGCCAAGAGAGGATAGTTCAGAGCAGGTGACGGCCCCAGATCTCGTGATTAGTAAATCAGCGCTTCCATATATTGAAGCCATATCATGGAAGTAAGGCTGAGGAAGATAATTACTTGAAGCCTTCGGCAGTTCATTATTTATTCCAAGAGCATGGATTATCTGCACTTCTTGGTATTTATCTTGGAATCTTTTTAGAAAGTCTGCAATCACTGAATTGATATGAGTTGAGCCAAGAGAGCCGCCAAAGATAGCAACTACTGGCCGATTGGCATCAAATCCCCAACTCTGACAATTGAGTTGCTTGAAACTTGATTTGTTAGAAAGCTCTGCAAGACTATTTAGCGATTGGCGAATTGGCATTCCAGTTAAAACAGAACCAGACCATTGTTTTGCAACTTTTTCGAAGTTGACTGCAGTTACCTTAGCTAACCGCCTTCCAAGGCGATTAGCTAGCCCGGGCTTTGCATTTGCCTCATGGATTAAAATTGGAATCTTTCGGCTAAAAGCTGCAAGGTATGCTGGAGTCGATACATATCCACCAAAGCCAATTACTAAATCTGACCCTTTTATTATCGATCTTGCTTTAAAGATTCCACCTACTAGAAGAAAGGGAAAGAGGAAGATTTTTGGAGAAATCTTTCTTGGAAATGAAGCCTTTGGAATGTAATGAATTCGATAGCCTCTCTTAGGAATCAAAAGTGATTCCAGACCACCTCTAACGCCTATGAATTCGCAAGATAGTTTTGAATCTTTTAGTAATAGCGCCTCGGCAACGGCTAAGGCTGGCTCAATATGTCCGGCCGTTCCCCCGCCTGCAAAGACCACACGCTGCGCCATGGGCTTTATCCTCTCGCAGTTCTTGCCGCCTTACGCTGGCGAATCTCTGAGGCAATTTGAGGGTCGCGTCGCAAAACCCCGAGTACATAGCCAAGCGCGATGAAGGTAGCAATAAGTGAGGAACCACCGTAGGAAATCAGTGGCAGCGTTACTCCAACTACGGGAATTACGCTAATTACGGTTCCGATATTAAGAAGGACCTGAACTGAGATCCAACATCCAATGCCCGCACAGACATAACGATCAAAAGAGTTCTGGGCATTAATTGCAACTTTAAATATTCCCAGAATCAAAATTCCGAATAGACCAAGAGTTGCTAGCGTTCCAAGTAAACCTAGCTCTTCTCCAATGACAGCAAATATGAAGTCGGTGTGAACTTCAGGAAGACTTCCCCACTTCTGCTTACTACTTCCAAGACCGGTTCCTACTGCTCCCCCTGAAGCAAGTCCCATGATGCTATGGGCTTGCTGCCAACCTACGCCTTGATAATTCTCTTCTGCAAAGGGATCAAAGAAGGCCGAGAATCTATTCATGCGATTCGCACTTGGCAGAATTAAGGCCGCAAACAAAGCTGCAGCCCCCATTGCTAATAGGCCAAAGACTTTCAAGGCCAGTCCTGAAATAAAGAGAATTCCTGCAACGATTCCGGTGACAAGAACTGCAGTTCCTAAATCTCGACCTAAAAGAATCAATGCCATAACAAGCATAAAGCCTGGAATAATTAGGGTTGCTGGATTACTTGCAATCCCCTCGCTTGCTCTTTCATCATGGATACGAAGCCTTAAAGCGCACCAAAGGATTAAACCTAATTTAGCAAACTCGCTGGGCTGCAAGGTAAAGCTTCCGATACCAATCCAGTTGGTATTACCACCAACAGTTTTGCCAATTCCACCAATCTGAGGGAGAACTAGAAGGGCGCAGGAAACAACTAGTGAGACTTGGGCTATCGGTTTCCAAAGCTCATAGCGAAGTTTCATCGCTACCCATGCAAGCCCTGCCGCCAAAATAAGAAAAAGCGCTTGGCGAAGTACAAAGCTAAAAGAGTTGCCAGATTCTCGCAACGACTTTACTGATGAGGCGCTGAGCACCATAACCAATCCCAGCGAGGAGAGGGCGATAACTGAGCCTAAAATCAAGTAATAAGCAGAGGCGGGAGTTGCAAATAAAGGCTTAGATTTATTCATTAAATGCCTGCCTTGCTGCCAGAGTAAAACTCTCGCCACGATCGGCATAGTTCTTAAATTGATCCATCGATGCACATGCTGGAGCTAGTAGTACCACATCACCACTAACAGCGATTTCTTTAACAATACTCATAACGCTGTGCATTACATCGATTCCTTTCAAGCTTAAATCAGTTGTATAGATTGCAAGATTCGGAGATTGCTTCAATAGCGCAGCTTTAATGATTGGGGAATCACTTCCAATCAATATTGCAGCCTTGATACGGCTCTTGCATCTTTGAGCCAGTTCATCCATAGCTGCTCCTTTAGCAAGACCCCCAGCTATCCAAATTGACTCCATTTGAGAATACAGCGCAGCAATGGCTGCATGGGGATTAGTTGCCTTTGAATCATTAATAAAAGTTATTCCGCCGCTTTTATGTACCACCTCTAATCGATGATGATCTAGTTTAAAGTTTCGTAGCCCCTGGGCTATTGCATCTGGTTTTGCTCCAACACTTCTAGCCAGCGCTGCAGCAGTCATCGCATTGGAAACGTTATGGCCAACAGAGGGGGTTACATCACCTAGCTCAAATAGAGCTTCAGCATCACCCTTGATAAAGGCGCGATCGACAATGATATTTTCAACCAGCCCAATCTCGCCCTTACTCGGAACTTGAAGTGAAATCCAGGTAATTGGCTTAGAAATATTTTTGCCGCTCTTTGCCAAATGCTGATCATCTTTATTGAGAATCACCAAATCTGCCAGTTCTGAGATTTTTAACTTGGCGGACAGATAATTCTCAAAGCTTTGATGCCAATCGATATGGTCTTCGGCAATGTTAAGAATCGCTGCCGATTCAAAGTGAGCAAGATTGCTCCACTCTAATTGAAATGATGAAAGTTCTAGTGCCAAAATATCGGCATTTGATTTAACTACTGCCTCAATTGCGGTAAATCCTACATTTCCGCAGGCTTTTGCATTAATTCCTGATTCAACGAGCATTGATTCCAGCATTTGAATTGTTGTTGTCTTACCGTTGGTGCCAGTTAGCGCTATCCAGCGCTGGTTACGGCATATCTGCTCCCTGACCTTCCAGGCAAGGTCAATCTCGCTAATTAATTCAATTCCTGCTCCTCTAACTAGCGAGATTAAAGGATGGTCAACTCTCCAGCCTGGAGAGACAACTGCAAAGCTAACCCCTACCAGATCTTCGTCTTCCAGGGTGCGCTTAATTCCATTATCTTGAACTCTCTCATCAACTGGAATCACGGTTGCGCCCTTTGATTTTAGGAATTCAAGAGTTTGCACTCCAGTAACGCCCGCGCCAAAGAGAATGCACTTTGCGCCTCTTAGGGAATCGATAAAGCTTTGATTCACGCAACCACCCATTGAGCATAGAAGAGTCCGAGTCCTGCAGCTACGCAAAGTCCAGCGATAATCCAGAAGCGAATAACGATTGTGACTTCGCCCCAACCAAGTAACTCAAAGTGGTGTTGTAGCGGCGCCATTTTAAATACTCTCTTGCCGCCGCTTATTTTGAAATAACTAGTTTGAATAATTACTGAAAGAGTAATAATGACAAATAGTCCGCCAATTGGAATCAGAAGTAGTTCTGTTCTCAATGTCATTGCAAGGCCCGCTAACGCTCCACCTAGAGCAAGAGAGCCGGTATCTCCCATAAAAATTCTTGCCGGAGATGCATTCCACCATAGAAAGCCTGCGCAAGAGCCAGCAAGAGCTGCGGCTAGTACTGCAAGATCTAGAGGATCGCGTACGTTGTAGCAATTTCCACTGCTCACTACCTCGCAGCGCTGCCCAAACTCCCAAACACCAATTAGAACAAAGGCGAGAAATGACATTACTGCCGCACCCGTTGCTAAACCATCTAGGCCATCAGTTAAATTCACACCATTGCTTGCGCCAAGCACCATCAAAATTGCTAGAAGAATTAAGAGCACAATTCCAAGTTTTATTGAAGTGTCTCTCACCGTTGATAGATATTGCGACATAGGAGTGAGCCCAAGATCATCTGGAAATCTGGTTGCTAGATATCCAAATGCTCCGGCAACAATGCCTTGAGTAAGAAGCTTTTCTCTTGCTTTAAGGCCAAGTGAGCGCTGCTTTACAACCTTTAGCCAATCATCAAGATAGCCGATTAAACCGAGGCTTACTATTAGACCAATTACCAATACTGCAGAAGTTGTTAAGGCTGCTCCCGTAAAAAGATGTGAAATCAAGTAACCAGCAATTGCCGCCAGAATCAGAATTACTCCACCCATGGTTGGTGTTCCACGCTTTGTGTGATGAGTCTTTGGACCATCATCTCTAATCTGTTGGCCATAGCCTTTGCGCGATAGGAACTTAATAAACACAGGTGTGAGAAGGAAGCTAAGCAGAAAGGCCGTAGCCCCAGAAATTAAAATACCTCTCATTTGCTCTCTCCCTCTTGCTCACTCATAGCCTTTGCCTTAATTGCACTTGCTAATTCATCAAGGCCTTCAGCTCTTGATGCCTTAACAAGAATTACATCGCCTGGATTAAACTCTCTAAAGAGATCTAATGATTCTTCCCAGGAAGAAAGATACCTTGCGCTAGTTAACGAAGAATCAATTTTGCTCAAATAGGACTTACTCTTTATTGCGACCAAGTAATCGATTCCTAGATCTGCAACTTTCTTACCAATTTCCTCATGCATTTGATCTGAATTATCTCCTAGCTCATGCATCTGGCCTAGGAATGCCCAAGAGCGTCCACCTTTTTCTTGTGTCAGTAGAGCGAGCACATTAAGTGCTGCCTCCATACTTTCAGGATTTGCATTATATGAATCGTTAATCAGGGTTAAGCCATTTGCCTCACTTAGCTCCATACGCCACTCACTAATCGATTGATGATTGGAAAGGGCTGTTGCAATGCGAGATACGCCGACATCTAATGCGTTAGCAATTGCTGCTGCAGCAAGGGCGTTGGAGATTTGATGTAAACCTAGAATCTGCAATCCCACTGCCTGGCGCTCACTGCCAATTACTAAATCAAAGTGAGCAAATCCACCTCTAGCTTCAATATCTGCAGCGCGAACATCGCATTTGGGGCTATCTCCGAAGGTAACTCTCTTTACCTTTTGAGCGCTATCCATCTTTGGAGTAAAGGAGTCATAAGTTCCCAAAACAGCAACAGCGCCACTTTGTAGACCAGCAATTAACTCGCCCTTGGTTTTAGCAATCATTTCCTGTGAGCCAAATTGACCAATGTGAGCATTGCCTACCTTTAACACAGCGCCAACATCAGGGCTTGCAATTGCAGTGAGAGAGGCAATGTCACCACTATTTCGAGCCCCCATTTCCAATATGCAGTATTTACTCTCCTTCGTGCAACGAAGAAGAGTCAAGGGGACTCCAAGTTCATTATTGAAAGATCCAATTGAGGCAACAGTTTCTCCTTCAGCCTTAAGGATCGAAAACAATAAGTCCTTAGTTGTTGTCTTTCCTTGGCTTCCCGTTATTCCAATAACTTTTAGGTCTTTCAATTCTCTTCTTACATAGGCTGCTAATTTAGCTAGAGCAAGTAATACATCACCTACCAAAATGTGGGGAGTTGGAACGGGGCGATTAACGATACTTAGCGATGCTCCCCTTGCGCTTGCATCAGATACAAAATCATGACCATCGGCTTTCTCGCCCTTGAGTGCAAGGAAGATATCTCCTGAATTAATCTGCCTTGAATCGAATTGAAAAATTGTTTTAGTTGTAATCTCAGCTTGGCCGCGGGCGCTGCCCTGCATAATCTGAGCCATCTGCTCTATCTTCATGTCAATCATAATCTGGCCTCGATGCACTTTTGTAAAACTTCTTGGTCACTAAAGGCATGTATGACGCCCATTATTTCTTGACCAGTTTCGTGACCCTTGCCCAAAATTACTAAAATATCGCCAGCTTCAGCTCTCTCTACTCCATATTTAATTGCTGATTGGCGATCACTGATTACAGCACTTGGAGCAGAGGGCTTTAGTGATCCAGTCATCTCCTTTAGGATTTGCTCAGGATCTTCATCTCTTGGATTATCGCTAGTAAATATGGCGATATCACTTCCAGAAAGTAGCGCCTTTCCCATTAGAGGGCGCTTTGATTTATCACGATTGCCACCACATCCAAGGATTGCAATTAACTTCGAGTTGGTATTTGCTCTAAGTGATGCAAGAACTTTTTCCACTGCATCTGGAGTGTGGGCGTAATCAACTAGAGCTAGGAAATTTTGACCACAATCAATACGTTCTAGACGACCTGGAGCAGGCTTAAGAGTTGATAGAGAGTTTCCAATCACAAGCGGATCTACACCACTTTCGAAAGCAATCGCCATAGCCAAAAGAGCGTTATCTAAGTTGTGCTCGCCAATTAAGTTTAACTCACCTGATATTAATATGCCGCCGGTGCCTCTAACGTCTACGCGATAGCCCTTTGGAGTGACCTTAATATCTTGGTAGTACCAACTAGCTTTGTTGTTACTTCTAGAGATCGTTTTTGATGGCATTGAAATCTCTTCTGCTAGGCGAACTCCATAGGAATCATCAATGTTGATAAATGAGACCTCACTCCGCGCGGAGTCAAATAACTTCTTCTTTGCTTGGTAATAATTTTCCATATCTCCATGGAAATCTAGATGATCTTGGGTCAAATTAGTAAAGGCAGCAGCAGAGAAGTAAGCACCATCTACTCTATTAAGCGAGAGCGCATGGCTACTTACTTCAATCGCAGCTGCACTAACCTTTCTTTCTTGCATAATCGAGAGAATGTAATGAAGTTGATCAGCTTCAGGAGTGGTATGGCTAGCGCCAAATCGCTCCTCTCCTATTTCAATTCCAATGGTTCCAATAAGACCAGCTTTCACCCCAGCAAACTCCCAAATCTGTTTTAATAGATATGAGGTTGTCGTCTTACCGTTAGTGCCGGTAATTCCTGCAAGAAATAAAGCTCTGCTTGGAGAGTTATGGAACCAGTCAGCTAAATAACCAATTCTGCTTCTTGGGTTTTCTACAACAAGAATTGGGAAATTGCCAAGTGATTTAGAGGCAAGATTTAAGCCTTCACTATCGGTAAGTATGGCAATTGCGCCGGAGTCTTTGGCATCTTGTGCAAATCTTGCTCCATGATGTTTTTCGCCAGGTAGAGCTATGAATAATTCTCCGTTTTTAACTCTATTTGATGAACTTGAAAGACCAGTTACTTCAAGTGATTCAAATTCTTCACTAACTTTCACGCCTAAAAATGAAGCGACATCGCCGAGCTTTTTTATATTAGCTTGCAAGCGATGCATCTCAGCCATTTTCACTCGCTTTATCCCGCTTTGCACCTGATGCCTGAGCGCCGCCAGTCATTAGCTCGATTTTCGCCTTTAATTCTTTTGCATTTAGAGCATAGGTAATTGTTGCCGGCGCCGTTGGTTTAATCGCTTTATCTTTTAGCACAAAGCTCATAACTTTCTTAAACACCGGTCCTCCTAGATAGCCGCCCCAGTGAAGGCCTTTTGGATCTTGAATCGTTACTGAAACCACATACTCGGGCTTATCAGCTGGCGCAAAACCAATAAAGGATGCGGTGTATCCGCTATAGCAACCACACTTTGGGTTATATCTCTGGGCAGTTCCAGTCTTTCCTGCCACTCGATAGCCTTCAATAGCAGCTGAGGCAGCAGTTCCTCGATTAGTCGCAACGCTCTCCATCATTAGGCGCATCTTCTTTGCAGTATCTGGACTTATCACTCTTACAGACTTTTGTTGACTTGCTGGGGTGTAGCGCCCTGCTCCATCGCTAATTCCTGCGATAACAGTTGGCGTTACACGAAGTCCATCATTTGCAATCGTTGCAAACACCGATGTTGCTTGAAGAGCTGTGAGTGAATAGCCCTGTCCAAATGCCACTGTTGGCGCAGTTGTTCCTGACCAATCTTTAACATCAAGTAATTTTCCAGATTCCTCACCAGGAAGTCCTGAGTTGGCTTTCTCGGCAATTCCAAACTTTTTGAGATAAGAGTGAAGCGTGTCATTAGATAGCATCTCCCCAACTTTGATGGCGCCAGTATTACTTGATACGGCAAGGGCGCCGGTGAGAGTTAACTTCTGAGTGGGGTGTTTATCATGATCACTAAATGTTTTATTTGAGCGCTTCAATTTCCAAGGAATGGTCATAACCGTTTCAGGTGAAATCTTTCCCTCTTCAACTGCAGCAGCAATGGTCATGACTTTGCCAGTAGAGCCTGGTTCATAGACTTCTTGAACTGAAGGGTTCTGCCAGCGATAAGGATCCACTCCTTTGGTATCCCCTGGAGTAAATGAGGGATAAGTAGCATGAGCTAGAACTTGGCCAGACTTTGGATCCATAACAACCACTGTTCCAGAAAGGGCCCGAGAGCTCTTTACTACCGTTCTAATTGCCTCTTGTGCTACCCATTGCACATCTCTATCAATCGTCAATCTGACGGTATTTCCACGAACTGCCTCTGCGGTTATCTTCTGCGTTCCAGGAATTATTGTTCCTGCTGCATTTGCATAGGTGTAGAGCCCATCAACTCCGCTTAGGGTGGAATTCATACTGTATTCAAGGCCTGCAGCGCCAACTCCAGCCCGATTGATAAAGCCAATTACTGCAGCTGCCAATTCACCTTCAGGGTATTCGCGAATATAGATTCGCTCGGCAAAGAAGCCCATTAATCTTTTAGCAAGGCCATTTTCACTTTTAGCAACTTCTTCATTGTAGGCATCTACAGCTGCTTCAAGTTTTCTCCAAACTTCAGGTTTAACTGCTTGGCTGATTACTACATAACGCCTCTCGCCAATTAATTGATCTTTAAGCCAGCTTTGATCAACATCTAAAATTGGTGCTGCAATTTGGGCTAGCTCCTTTGGATGAACCACGATTGCTTGATCAACCAGAATTCGATAGGCGCTAACACTTCTAGCAAACTCGGTGCCATTGATATCTGTGATTGCTCCCCTTGGAGCCATAATCACTGATTTCTTAGTTAGCTCATTTTGCGCTTTATTTGCAATACCAGCTGCCCGAACTCCTTGAATATCAATCAATCGAACTGCAAAAGCTATGAGAATTACTAGCGAAATTGCGACAAGATAGCTAATCCTTTTCTCAACTAACTTATGGTGGCTCATGGTTTGGCTTTAGCCGCCTTTTCTACCTCAAGCGGAATTGGCTCTGAAATATCAAGAAATATCGGTGAAGAACTTGGAATCATTCCAAGTGACACTGCTCGCTCTGCTAGAGATTCTGAAGTTGAGAGCAGGGCCACCTGTCTAAGTGCCTCTTCCCGCTCTTCATTAACCATCATTGCTTCGATCTTGAGCTCTCTAACTCTTATTGCATCATTTCCTAGAAGAATATTTATGCCCAAAAGTCCAAGTAGGCCAAGGGCTAATGTGGCGCCAACTATTGAATAAAAGAGGCGATCAGTTGCTTGTTGACCTGGTGTTGGGCGAAGCTCTGGAACAAGTTTAAGGATTACCTTTGATGACTTCGCAATTGCTAATTTTTTGGAGCGCTCAAAAGCTGGGCTAAGAACTGATAGAGCCATTAGGCAGCCACCCGCTCAATTGCTCTAAGTCTTACCGACTTTGCCCGGGAGTTATCTGAGATCTCATCTTCGCTAGCTTTCTGACTTCCATTAAATACCAGAGAGAATTTTGCAGATAAGGCTTTAATCTCAATTGGAAGACCAAGTGGAGTCTTTGACTCTGTTGCTTGCGTGAAGAAGTTCTTAACAATCTTGTCTTCTAGCGATTGGAATGACATCACAACCATCCGACCACCAACATTTAAGCGCTCAAGGCAGGCAGGAATTGCTCGCTCTAAGATCGCTAGCTCTTGATTAACCTCGATGCGAAGTGCTTGGAAAGTCCGCTTAGCAGGATTTCCCCCAAGGCGTCTTGCTGGAGCTGGAATGGATCGTTTAATTAAGTCTGCAAGATCGCTTGTGCTTCTTATCAAACCACTTGCTCTTGCTTCAATGATGTTATCGACAATTCTTTGAGCAAATTTCTCTTCGCCATAGCTGCGAATAATGCGAATTAACTCGCCTCTGGAGTAGCTATCGATAATTTCTTGGGCGGTGATTCCACTGCTTTGATCCATGCGCATATCAAGTGGAGCGCTCTGAGCGTAGGAGAAGCCACGCTCAGATTGATCCAACTGCATCGAGGAAGTTCCTAAATCAAAGAGAATGCCATCAACCGATGAAATTCCAAGAGAATCAAGGAGTTTTGGGGTCTGGTCATAAACAGCATGAAAAATTGTGATGCGATCTAAATGAGAAGATAGACGTTGACTGGCTTTATCAATTGCGCTCTTATCTCTATCAATACCAATTATCTGTAAATTTGGAAACTTCTCTAATAGCGCTAGAGAATGGCCACCTAGACCCAAAGTGGCATCAACTAAAACTGGCTTCTCTTTATTTTCTAGTGAGGTTGATAAAACAGTGATGCAGCGATTAAGCAGAACTGATGTGTGTTCTAGCTTCATCCCTACACCCCTTAATTCTTAATAGTTGTTAACTTCTTCTTCTTTCTTACTCTCTACTCTGGTCACCGCCGGCCGACGGATTGCGGGGGATAAACGGCACCGGGGAAGGGGCGCCGTTTATTTGAAGGTCGGCGGTGGCCAGAGGAGAGAGGAGATTTTTATTTTTGCCCCTTGTTAAAAGAGGCCTGGAAATACCTCCTCAGAAACATCAGCGAAGCCTTTTTCACGATCTTTTAGATAGCTCTTCCATGCTTTGGAATCCCAAATTTCAACTCGAGTATTTGCGCCAATTACTACGCAATCTTTTTCTAAATCTGCATACTCTCTTAAGCCGGAAGGAATCATTACGCGACCTTGCTTATCTGGAATTTCATCATGTGCACCGGCAAACATCACACGCATGTAATCGCGAGCTGCTTTTGCAGTAAGTGGCGCTTGTTTTAGCTGCTCAGTAATTCGTGCAAATTCAGCAGATGGAAAAACAAATAAACAACGCTCTTGTCCTTTAGTAATTACTAAACCTGAGGCCAATTCGTCACGGAATTTGGCGGGAAGAATTAACCGCCCTTTTTCATCTAAGCGAGGTTCATGGGTGCCAAGAAACACTTAAGAGACCTCCCCTACTTGCTTATTGCGCAGAACCCCCGTTCTGCTTAATTCCCCACTTTACTCCCTTTTCCTCCATTTTCAACCACCTATCTCCACAGGCGAGCAGGCCTGGAAAAGCTCTCCTCCACTCTCCTGTTTTGGGCATAAAAAAACCCGCCAGAGGCGGGCGGTTGTGCTGATCTAACTAACTATTCACCGAGATTACGGCGATCCCATCTCTGCTCAAAGCCTTGGCTCCATTTGCCTGGCCCCCTCTTAGGCCCTCTACTCTGGGCTTTGGAGATAACTCCATTCATCAGTCCCCCAAGATTTGAGATAGCAAGAACTGCCCCCACAAGTGAGGCGATAAATCCAGCAACTCCAACAAGTGGCACTTGAGAAATCAAGCCGCCAAAGAGAATGAAAATGCCTAGGAGAATCAGGGCAAAACCAATTACCACCCGGCTCCTAGATGGGCTCTTGCCGCTAAAAGTTGAAATCAGGCGAGGGTCATCGGCGGCTAGCGCCTCTTCCATCTCGGCTAATAACCGTTTTTCATGCTCAGATAGTGGCATAGGACTGACAATAGTAGAGGTGGGGCTATCTGGAAAGTCGAAAGAGTAAGAAGTTGCTATGAATCCTCGCTCTCATCATCGCCCTCTCCAACTAGCCGAGCAGGTTTTACAGAGCCACTACCAAAGCGAGTGATGGCCCGATCAATAGCAACCTGCGCCTGGCTCCATCCCAGCTCCCGCTCACCTAGCTCTAACTGCTCAACTGCGCCATTTTGGTCAACTAACTGCTCAAGTGAAACCCCTAGAAGTCGGATTCTGGAGCCAGCAATTTTGAGTCCTAGATAGAGATCCTTAACTACTTCATAGATTTCATGGCTGCCACTTATTGATAGTGGCAGAGTTTTAGAGCGGGTGAGATTAGAAAAATCAGAGAAACGTACCTTTAAACCAATGGTTTTACTGCGCAAACTGCGAGCCCTTAGCCTTGCGCCGGCTCTTTCAGTTAATCGCAAGAGTTCTCTAAATATCTCATCTTGATCCTCGAGGTCATATGCAAAAGTTTCTGCCGCGCTAATGCTCTTCTCTGGAGCATCTGCTACCACTTCCCGATAATCCCTAGCCCAAGCAAGTTCATAAAGTGATACCCCAGCACTTGGACCAAGTGCTCGCTTTAAAGTTTCAAGAGGAGTATTAGCAATATCAGCAACGGTCCGAAGGCCTAGAGCTTGCAACTCTTCATTAGTCTTTGGCCCCACTCCCCAGATTTCTGAAACTGGAAGGGGGTGAAGAAAGGTCAAGACTCGGTCGTGGGCAATTTCAAGTATTCCATTTGGTTTGCAGCGCCCGGATGCTAATTTGGCGATGAACTTAGTAGTAGCAATTCCAACTGAGCAGGTTATTTTCTCTGATGCAAAAACTCTCTTCCTTATCAACTCTGCAATATTTCGACCACTGCCAAATAGTTTTCTGGATCCAGTGACATCGAGAAAAGCCTCATCTAGGGAGAGCGGCTCAACATGAGGAGTGAACTCAAAGAAAATCTCCATAACTTTTCTTGAAACTTGTGAATATCTCTCATGATCTGGCGGAATAAATATTGCATTTGGCGCCATCCGCTGCGCTCTTGATACTGGCATCGCAGCTTTAATTCCAAATTTTCTAGCAGCATAATTTGCCGAAAGAACTACTCCCCTAGCCCCTGCGCCAACTACCAACGGCTTGCCTTTATATTGCGGATAATCCAGCTCAGAAACTGATGCAAAAAATGCATCCATATCAACATGGAGAATGGTGGAATGCTCGCCCATCTGGCTACTCACAGATAGCTAGGCTACGCCACTTTTGATAAGCAGCTGATAAATCCCATGCCCCAATAGCTCTAAGTGAGATACCACGTAGCCCAGTTCTACGGGTAGCGCCGCGAATTAATAGTAGCTGCGAGTTATAGAGCACCTCGGCATAGCTATGTTGAGCATCTTCAAAAAATGTTGCATCGCTACAGCCATATCCATCATCAAGAGTTAGAAAGATAACTCTCTTGCCAGAGCGAATGGGTGGGGTTTGCAGCGCTACTTTAACCCCAGCTACCAATACTAAAGATCCTGATCTTTGTTCTAGAAGCTGGTTAGATTTTATTGCTCCTATCTGATTGAGAAAATCAGCATAAAATTCAATCATATGGTGAGAGATATCCATCCCTAGATACTTAACTTCATTTCTTACCAGTTCATGATCTTCTAAATCAGGTAGCCCTGTCTTAGATAAAGTGGGGGTAAAACCTAGGCTTAACTGCGAACCAGTAACTACTTTAGTTCTACTACCACCAGACCATTTATATAAATCAGTTAGATGTAGCAATAAATCTCTACGATTTATCTCAGCTCCATAGAGCTGATCAAAGGCCCCCACCATTAATAAGGCTTCAGAAGTTGGCCTGCTAACTGAGCTGCGATGGACAAAGTCAGCTAGATCTAAATAAGGGCGATTAGCAATAATTGCTGATATCTCTGCGCTACTAATTCCTGAGATATCGCTAAGCGATAATCTGATACTGCTCTGATTATCGCCTTCCACTCGATAGCTAATATCAGAGTGATTAATATCAAGAGGGGCGATAGTTAATCCATTTCGTCTAGCCTCATCTAATAGCAGGCGCTTGGGATACATTCCAGGTTCATGAGTTAGAACTCCGGCAAGAAATGCTGCTGGATAATGGCGCTTTAACCAAGCAGATTGATAGGTGGGAAGAGCAAAGGCAGCGGCATGGGCTTTGCAGAATCCAAAGGAGGCAAAGGCTCTTAAGACATCCCAGATCTGAGTAATAACTTTTAGCTCATAGCCTCTTGATATAGCTTGAGCAAAGAACCAATCACAGACCTCTTGCTGCCCCTCTCTGCTGCCAAGAGCTCTTCGCTTCTCATCAGCTTGGCCAAGAGAGGATCCAGTTAGAGTGGCGATAATTTCAATAACTTGCTCGTGAAATACCACTACCCCTTGGGTATCACTCAAGATTTCAGCTAAATCAGGGTGGAATATCTCCCTAGTTTTAAAACCTTGGCGGGCATTTAGGAATGGAGTGATCATGTCGCTCTTTACTGGCCCTGGTCTAAAAAGTGAGATATCAATTATTAAGTCAGTAAAAGTCTCTGGGGTTAACTTTCCAACTAATTCACGCTGGCCTGGGCTCTCTATTTGAAAGATACCTAAAGTCTGAGCAGATTGGATGAGCGAAAACGTTTCATTATCATCTAAAGCTATTGCATCAATATCTATTACTTTTCCAGTACTTCGCTCTATCTCAGATATGGCATAGGCCAGAGATGATTGCATTCGAACTCCTAAAATATCTAGCTTTAAAAGCCCAATTGCTTCCACATCATCTTTATCCCACTGCACCATCGGATAATTACTAGCATTTATCTCAATTGGAGCTCTCTGATATAGCTCAGCGCTTGAAATCACTACTGCGCAGGGATGCATTGCAACATTTCTAGGTAGGCCATCTAAGCGCTCTGCAAGACCAACAGCCATTTTCCAGGTCGGGCTAGTTAGATTTAAATTAGCAAGTTCAGGAAGATTAGTTAGCGCCTGTGAAATATTGCGAGCTCTAATATGCGGCAGTGATTTAGCAACTAGATCTATCTCCATAGGAGCAAGTGATAGAGCTGCTCCCACATCTCTTATGGCATGGCGAGCTCTATAGGTATCAAACATTGCAACTGTTGCAGATCGCATTGGGTAATTTGCAAACACCTGATCATAAATTTCTAACCTTCTAGCAGATTCCACATCAATATCAATATCAGGTAGAGCTCTTCGAAGTGGAGAGCAGAAGCGCTCCATCAATAAACCTAGTGAGAGTGGTTCAACTCCAGAAATTCCTAAGAGGTGACAGATTAATGATCCAGCCCCACTTCCCCTTGCCGCTACTCTAATTCCAGAGGCTCGCGCGCGATCTGTAATATCGGCAACAGTTAGAAAATATGATTCAAAACCTAGACTCTTAATAATCTCTAACTCTTTTTCTAGTCTTTGGTTTACCTCACTATTGCTCTGGCCATAGCGCCAATTAATGCCAGCAATTGAGCGCTGCCTTAGTTGAATAGTTAGCTCTTCTTGATTTTTAGCCCCTAAAAGCTCAGCCTCTGGAAGATGGATAGATCCCAGGCCAATATCTTGGCTAGGCGATAGCTCTGCCTGCTTAGCAAGGTCTTGGGTAGTACTTAATAATTTACGGCTATTTCTCTGCCCCGAAGCGCGAGCAATTATCTCTGCTAAGTGATGCATCTCTTGAGAGCTTTTAAGAAAGGCCTCGCTATTTTCGCGCTCTACAACATTTTTATGAAGCGGCAAGAGCCTTCGACTTGCATCGAGAATATCTGCTATCGGCGCATCCTGCCTTAAACACATCCTGGCAGCATTACTAAGTATCGCTGGAAGATCATTATCTTCAGCAAAACCAAGCATCCTTGAAGCATGGGTAGTCGACCTTGGTCCATCTCCATAAATTAAATGAGAGACAATTTCAATTACTTGGCTTTGAAATAGTTCACGGCTATCGTTATATAGCGATAGCGCTTTTTCATATTGACGATTGGTAATAGCTCTAGCAATTAAAGAGTCTGGGCCTTGTAGCGATATTAAGTTACTGGTGTAGTTAGAGTGTTTCCTTAAAAAGTCTAAATCACACTCACCATAGCTTTTAAGTTCGCTAACTAGCCTTACTAAAGATCTCCAGCCTTTACCTGGGGTAGCAAGCAATGTGATTCGACTCTGATTCTTGTAAGTGATATCAACTCCAATAATTGGAGTAATGCCATTTTCAACGCAGCTCTGAGTAAATCGAATTGCGCCATATAAGCCATCGCGATCAGTTAGTGCAAGTGAGCTCATGCCAAAGTCGCGAGCCTTCTCAACTAGAAGATGAGGAAGAGTGGTTCCATATTTAAATGAAAATCCACTTGCAAGATGAAGATGAGTAAAACTCATGCTGGTCTAGATGTGGGGCGAATCTGCCAAAGACCAGGAGCGCTACTGGCCCCTTCTGGAATTACTTCAATACGTTCTATTTCAAAAGTTTTCATCACTCCAATAGGAGCTGCCTCTACGCGCCATAAAATCCGTCCACCATCATCTGGGCGAAATAAGCCATCGCTAGCTCTATTCCACCAACCACCAGATTCACGCCAAGAGCTAAGCAGGGCATAAATTCGATAGCGCTGACCTTTATAGGTGAACTCAATTGGCTCACCGCCGGATAGGTAGATCTCCGGTCTCTGATTCTCCATTTTTTCGAACATTTGTTCGAATACTATACCTACCCCCTGACCCCCTCAAATCTCCTTGCTATCCATATGTAATCAGACTTTTACCCGCCTTTAACCACTCCTCCGGCTCTAAAGCAAGCCCTAGAGATAACCTTCGCACGTTCAGCGGGCCCTCCCCTTCCCGAATTAACAATTAGCAAAAAATCAACCGGAGCCTATGGAGGAAACCTTGAAACTTAAGAAAATAGTTGTGGCGCTAGCAGCAACCTCGCTAATTGCTCAGATGTCACTTGCCAATGCCAGCTTTTATTCAGATCCTGGATCTGCCGTCACTCTAACCATCCTGCATAACAACGATGGCGAATCTGCTCTCTTGCCTGATCAGTCATTTAAAACAGCGCAAGGAACACTTATTTATGGCAGCGCTGCAGCCTTTTCATCAGTTATGAAGCGTGAGGTCAAAGCAGCTAAATCTGCAAGAAATGCTCTGCTCTCTGTTTATGCTGGTGACTCTTTCCTTGCTAGCAAGAACTTAATTTGTTCTGAGCCAGCAAGCAATGCCTCAACTGCAACTGTTTATGATGGTGTTGCGCAATCTCTAATGCCATATGATGTTCATGTCCTAGGCAATCACGAATTTGATTATGGAACTGGTTTTCTAAAACGCTATATTGAATCCTTCTCTAGCAAGAATCGCTATCCATTCATTTCAGGGAATATGGATTTCACAGCTAATGCTGACCTATCTTCCATGGTAAGCAAGAAAGAGCCGATTCTTCGTGGAATTATGATTGGCAAAAAACTTGGTCAATCTTATGTCCATAAGGATTACACCACTGGAGCAGTTTTTGGTGTGGTTAGCGCCATTACTCCCACTCTTAGAACAATCTCCTCGCCTGGAACTTCTAAGCTAAAAACTTCAGATATAGCTACAACAGCAGCTCTAGTAAATAAGCAAGCTGCAGAACTTCAAGCAAAGGGCGTTAATAAGATCATTTTGGTCAGCCACTTACAGGGCGTCGCCTATGACAAGCAGCTAATTGCGCTTCTGAAGAACATCGATGTCGCTATCGCTGGAGGCGGCGATGACCTATTAACAAACCCAGATGTAGCTGAATCAATCCAATTAATTCCTGGTGAGGGAAAGCCAGTGGGCAAATATCCTGAAATGGTTAAGGATGCCGATGGCGTGGATGTTCCCCTCATCACATCTAAAGGAAATTACAGCTATCTAGGTCGCTTTGATGTCACATTTGATGCCAAAGGCAAAGTTAGTTCCTATAACAAAACAACTTCTTATCCAAGACGAGTTATTCCTTCATCTTCTGTCTCAAAGGCTCTAGGTGTAAGTGATGCAGTAACTCCCGATGCCAGGATTGTAAGCGCTGTTGAAGTGCCATTACAGGCCTGCTTGACTGGATTTGCCAAACCAATTGCTTCAAGTCAGATTGTCTTTGCTACAGATCGTGGTAGCGCCACTGTTCTTGGAGTAAGAACTGCTGAGACAAATGGTGGAAACTTAGTTGCTGATTCATTTATACATGCCTATAACACCAGAGCAGCTGGAGCAAGCCTCCCGGCAGCAGGAAGTGCTAACCCGGTAGTAGCTCTGCAAAACGGTGGAGGTATCAGACAAAATGGTGGAGTAACTCTGCCAACAAGTGGAGCTGTAGGAGCAATTAGCCGAGGCAACACTTTTGATCTTCTACCCTTTGATAATCGACTAGTTGCGATTACAAGTGTTAGCGCTTCAAACATCAAGGAGATTCTTGAGAGATCCTGCTCTGTTGGTACATCTGGTGGCGGACAATTCCTACAAGTGGCCGGAATGAAGGTAACCTGTTCAAGAGCTGGAACCGCGATAGTAGTTTCAAGTCCAACCGGTGATTCTTATGCTGGAAATGTAACTACTTCCGGAACCAGAGTAAAAGATGTCACTCTTTTAGATGGCCGCGCGCTAGTTAAGGATGGAGCAGTAGTAGCAAATGCTCCAGCTGTAACGGTTGTGACAAATAACTTCACAGCAGAAGGTGGAGATAACTATCCAACGCTAGCCAAACTCGTAAAGGTTGGATTTGGTGTCTCCTACGAACAAGCGCTCTATGACTATCTCCTAAGTTTCCCAAAGAATGCAGCGGGGCTTCCAGAAATACCATCTAGTGATGTTCGCTATAGCAAGACAACTGGGGATGGTCGCTTCACCTGGCTACCCTAAAGAAATAATCTGATGAAAGTCCCCGCTAAATCTCGGTGGCAACATGGCCGATGAATTAGCGGGGATTTTCATGTCAAATGCACTACCTTTTATTGACTAGTTATATCTAGATAAGGAGTCTTAATGGATATCGTTTTAATACTTGGAAGAGTTCTATTCTCTCTTCTGTTCATCTCATCAGGAGTAGCCCACTTAACAAAGCTTGAAGCAATGACGGGATATGCCCAATATAAGAAAGTTCCGGCAGCTAAGTTATCTGTGATTGTCACCGGGCTAATGTTGATTATTGGCGGCCTCTATGTGGCACTTGGAATTTATGCTGATTTAGGTGCGCTCCTACTCTCTATTTTCCTTCTTCTCTCAGCATTTAAAATGCATGACTTCTGGACGGTCACAGATGCACAGGCAAAGCAGTCTGAGATGACAAGTTTCATGAAGAATCTCGCCCTTGCTGGTGCTTCTCTGATTATCTTTGTTTTGGTTGGAAGCGGCGTCGAATTTGGCCCAACAATTACAGAGGGAATTTTTAATCTCTAGTTGAACAAAAGTTGAATTCTTAACGAAAACCCCCGCTAATAAGTATTGGTAGCGGGGGTTTTTCTTCTAACTTAGGTAGCCTCCTCTAATGGAAATAGCGCTGGCAATTCTTACCGGGATCGCAATTGGGTCAGTTTTGGGATATGTCGGCGCCGGAGGCTCCATGTTGGCGGTCCCAGCCTTAATTTATATTTTTGGATTCAACCCAGTGCAGGCCACGACCGCCTCACTGATTGTGGTTTTTGTTGGGGCAGCCTCAGGAGCACTTCCAAAACTAAAGAAGAATGAAATTTTGATTAAAGAGTCACTTGTGATCTGGGCAATTGGATTGACCACCAACTTTACCGGTGCTTATTTTCTGCCACAGATTCCAGAAAGTGCAATTCTCACAGGCTTTGCTTTGGTATTGGTAGTTGCTGGATTTTCCATGCTTTTGCCTGGAGCTAAACAATCAAGTGAACGTAAGATTTCACCTCTTGCTTTGATTGCCATCTCACTAATTATTGGCGCAATAACAGGCCTCTTTGGAATTGGTGGAGGTTTCTTAGCTATTCCAATTCTAATTCTCTTTTATAACATTGCTCCAGCCAAAGCTGCAGGAACTTCACTCTTCATAATAACAATCAATACTCTCACAGGTTTCATTGCTCATTTTCGCCATTGGGATGAGATCAATTGGTCAATACCAATCATTATGGCGCTAATGGCACTATTTGTATCACGTTGGGCATCTCACCATAGTTCCAAGATTTCTCCTATAACCTTGAAGCGAGCCTTTGCGATATTTGTTTTTGCTATCGCAGCCTTTACTCTTATTGAAACTTGGTTCATTTCGTAAGTGCAAAGAACTTCTGTTCTCTTTGTCTGCGTTCATAACGCAGGGCGCTCCCAGATGGCTGCAGGGTTTCTCCAGCACCTTGCTGCTAATTCGGTTGAGGTAAGAAGCGCAGGCTCTGCTCCTGCAGACTCGATAAATCCAGCTGTAGCTATTGCAATGAAAGAGGAAGGTATTGACCTAGGCGCGCAGAGACCAAAAATTCTTACCGATGAAGCCGTTGTGGCCTCAGATGTTGTTATCACTATGGGATGCGGGGATGTCTGTCCAATCTATCCAGGCAAGCGCTATCTAGATTGGAAATTAGATGATCCTGCCGGGCAAGGCATCGATGCAATCCGCCCAATTCGCGATCAGATTAAGTCGCTAGTTAAGGAATTGATAAGCACTCTCTAGAATCTAACTATGGATTCAATATTGGAAAAGGCTGCAGTTAAGCGCGCTCAAGCAGCCCTTGATAGACATGGAATTTCCGGAAAGATAAAAATTCTTAGCGATAGCGCAAGAACTGCAGCTGAAGCGGCAGCAGGATTAGGTATTGAAGTTGGACAGATCGCCTCATCGCTAGTGTTTAGGTTGCCAGATGACAGATCGCTTCTAGTAATTACCTCAGGTCGCCATCGAGTTGATACGCAGATGGTGGCTGAATTACTGCAAGTTCCTGCCCTTGATCGAGCAGATGCTGATTATGTTAAGGAGATTTCTGGATACTCTGTTGGCGGAGTTGCTCCACTTGGTTGGATTAATGAGCCCAGCATCACCTTAATTGATGAAGCTTTAAATGATTACCAATCAATCTGGGCTGCAGCTGGCCATCCACACGCAGTATTTCCAACTACTTTTCAAGAATTACTAGAGGCATCAGGTGCTAAGGCTGCAAGAGTTGGTAATTAGAGTGAGAATTGCGCTGTGAGCTCTCCTCTATATATTGAAAAAAGTGGCGCGGGAGATCCCCTAGTTCTAATTCATGGCATGGGCTCTGCCAGCAATGCTTTCAAACCGATTCGCTCAACTTTAGATAAAGACTTTTTAGTTGTAACTCTTGATCTTCCAGGACATGGTAGGAGTCCTTATCAAAAAGGTGAATTGATGGATCCTCACTCTTTAGCACTCAGAGTTTTGGAAGAGTTGAGCGCAGCTTCAATTGATAAATTTCATCTTGCAGGTAATTCACTTGGTGGCTGGATTGCAATGGAGATGGCGGCAATTGCGCCAGGAAGAGTCCGATCTTTAGTTGGCATCGCACCTGCTGGACTTTGGCTCAACCCCTATAACGCTAGATATCCAGGCACAGCGCTGGCTCGATTTCTAGCCAGATACACAGTAAAACTTGCGCCAACAGCGCTTCACTTCGAAATTGCTCGCAGATTAGGTTTTGCTGATGTTAGCCCGCGGTGGCAAGAGTTCTCTTATGAATTATGTCTTGATGCAGCAATTGCCATGGCAAGCGCAGAAGGTTATTACCCGGCTTGGGATGGCATGTTACTAAAGCGTTTTGATCGTCAGATATCTGATTCAATTTCAGTGACAATTATTTTTGGTGATTCAGATAGGACTCTTCCTGAGACTAGCTGCCAGGAGAGATCGCTTGCGCCAAAGCATGCTAGATGGATCATATTCTCTGATACCGGCCATGCTCCGATGTGGGATAGTCCCCTAGATGTAATCGATGAAATCAAGAAAGCGGCAGGAGCAGCAAAGTGATTCTGGTTTTCTTCTGGAAGATTAAAGCTCGCTACATCCCCTGGGCAATTTTGCATATGGGACTTGATCGTCTAGCGCTAGCTAGAAGAAGTGATGTTAAATTCTGGAAGCTATTAGGAGCTGGAAAGGGTGAGACCTTCACCCCAAGGGATGCTGATGTTCTTCGCTGGGGATTGCTAGTTGTAGTTGATCAAGACTCAGAAATTGCCAATTCAAAAATCATTAAACGTTGGAACAAGAAATCTCATTCGCAATTTAGCGGCCAGCTATCTCCGATATCAATTAATGGCGCTTGGTCAAAGAAGAGCCCGTTTGATCAGATTCCTAAAGCTAGTAGTGATTGGAGCGGAAAAATAGTTGCGATCACAAGAGCTAGGATTAAATGGCGTAAGAATTTAATTTTCTGGAGCTCAGTTCCCCCAGTTACAACTAGCCTTCATAGCTCACCAGGATTGATTTCTGCTATTGGAATCGGTGAAGCTCCAATTGGTCTGCAAGGCACCTTCTCCATCTGGGAATCTGGCGAAGCAGTTAAGAATTTTGCTTACTCAGGCGCTGCTCATAAAGAGGCAATAAAGGCGACGCATCGCCATGCTTGGTATGCCGAGGAAATGTTTGCGCGCTTTGCCCTCATTGAATCTCGCGGCTCTTTATAAGGCACAATTAAGCCATGTCGATTCGAAATTATCGCCCGAAGCCTGATTCAAGGCGCACGATTACGCCGTGGCGAAATTTTACTCTGGTTGCAGTGTTAACTGTTGCTCTAGCTCTTCAACTCTCCTATCCCCTAATTGAAGGAGAGCGTCTTCGTCTCGTTACTATCGCCACTGTCTATTGGGCAGCAGGAGCTATGTTGCTTCATGCTCTCTTTGCTTATGGCTTCACTTATGCAATCAGATTTCTTCTAATCACTTTCACCTATTCCCTATTAGTTGAGCAAATTGGCATGAGAACTACCTGGCCATTTGGAAGTTATGAGTATTCGCCAACTCTTGGATATCAAATCTTTGACGTTCCACTAGTAGTTCCATTTGCTTGGATCATGATGGCCCACTCGGTATTCATTGCAGCAAGAAGAGTTGCCCCGAACTTTGTCTTTTTAGTTGGCGGATATGGCCTTATGGCCTGGGACTTATTTCTTGATCCTCAGATGGTTTCAGCTGGAAGATGGAGTTGGGAGATAGGCGGCAGAAGTGTTCCATTTCAACCAGAAATTCCGCTCTCCAATACCTTTGGTTGGCTATTAACTGGAATGGGGTTGATGGCTCTTCTCAATATCTTCCTACCTAAGGAGAGAAGATCTCTAGGATCAAGTAGAGCAGTTCCTGAATTCTTTCTTGCTTGGAGTTGGATTGGCGGCATGGTGATTAACATTTTCCATTTCGATCGTCCAGGTGTGGCATTCCTTGGAGGATCAGCGCTAGGAGCGCTAGTTATCTGGTATTTCATCTCAGTTAAATACGGCCGCCGAGATTAAGGAAAAATGACTTTTCTATTAGATGCTTCTGCCCTTTTAATTGCAATTATGCTCATTTTAGCGGTCTTTAATTTCTTTACGCTGAGAGTGGTTTCTAGTAAAAATAGTGCTTTGATTGATCAATCAGTCTCGATATTAATACCGATGCGAAATGAAGCTGAAAATGTCATTGAGGTAATCACTCTACTAAAAGAGCAGGGTGACTTAAGTAATTTTGAAATTATCGCTCTAGATGACTCCTCGAGTGATAACACTAGAGAGCTATTACTTGCCATGTCCCAAGACAACTTAAAAGTAATTGCGGGAAAAGAGCTGGAAGAGGGCTGGCTAGGAAAGAACTATGCCTGCTATCAATTAGCTGCAGCTGCAAGGGGTGATTACTTAGTTTTTCTAGATGCTGATGTGAGGCTGGATGCAAGGGCTATAGCAAGCACCATTGAATCAATGAGAGCTTGGAATTGGGATTTCATCTCTGCCTATCCCCGACAGATTGCCCTAACATTTTTAGAACGGTTAACTCAGCCTCTACTTCAATGGTCCTGGTTTACAACTCTGCCACTTCGAATCACTCAAAAGTGGCCAAGACCATCAACTGTCGTGGCAAATGGTCAATTTATGGTGATAAAGCGTAAGGCTTACTTTGATTGCGATGGCCACAGAGGTGTTAAAGCAGAAGTCGTAGATGACCTATTTCTTGCTAGAAATTTAGTCAGAGCTGGCGCAAGAGGCGGCGTTGCAGATGGATCAAGAGTTTCATACTGTCGAATGTATTCAAGTGCCAGCCAACTCATAGCAGGCTATGCCAAATCACAATGGAGTGCTTTTGTTAATCCACTAGGTGCACTTCTAGCAATAACTTTGCTAACTCTTACATCTATATTTCCCCTCATAGCTGGCCTGTTAGGAGATCTCTCTGGTTGGTATCTCTACTTTGCAATTGTTATGACAAGAGTATTAAGCGGGATAAAGACAAGAACGATTCCAAGTGCCTCACTACTTCATCCATTGAGCGCGCTTATCTGGATCTACTTAATAACGATTTCTTGGATAAAGAAGTACCGAGGCGAACTTTCTTGGCGCGGTAGGAAACTATGAGCCATCACAGAACTAGCAAAGTATCAAAATCCGTCATTGTAATTGGCGCTGGAATGGGTGGTATGGCTGCTGCTGCCCGCCTTGCAAAACGTGGACATAAAGTTAAAGTCTTTGAAGCAGCTTCTTTTGCTGGCGGCAAGTGTCGAACTGAAGATATCTCAGGATTTTCATTTGATACTGGCCCTTCGCTACTTACCCTTCCAGCTGTCTATAGAGATTTATTTGTTAAAACGGGAAAGCGTTTAGAAAATCTCGTCCAACTCAGCCCCGTTGATCCATCTTTTACATATATCTTTGATGATGGCAAGAGAGTAACTTTTCCAAATCTTTCACATAGCGGCACAGTATTAGCAATAACTGAAAGTTTTGGAGCGCAGGCAGGAGATGCTTGGCATCAATTGCTGACAAGAGCTGAGAAGATGTGGGACGCATCAAGACAGGCTTTTGTTGAAAGTGAGCTCCGCTCCCCTTTTCAAATGCTAAAGAGTCCATCACTTCTCCGTGATTTAAAGACAATCGCTCCATTTACTTCCCTTCGAGATTTAGTTAGAAGTTATACCGATAATGTCTATATTGGAAAGATAATTGACCGCTATGCCACCTATACCGGCTCCGATCCTAGAAAAGTCCCCGCAGTTCTTTTAACTATTGCCTTTGTCGAGGAGGCTTTCGGTGCTTGGCATGTTAGCGGTGGGGTTGGCACGCTTGCTAAATCTCTAGAGTCTCGCCTAAGTGATTTAGGAGTTGAGCTGCATCTCAACACAAAAGTTGATCGAATCATCACTAAATCTGGCGTTGCAATTGGAGTTAGATTGGCTAATGGCCAAGTTCATAATAGCGATGTGGTAATTGCCAACGCTGATGCAGATTTAGTTTATAACCAGCTCCTTGAAAAGAGCTCCAGAACTAGAAGTGCCCGTAACTCACTTAACAAAGCCACTACATCACTCTCTGGATTCTCTCTACTCATTGGGCTTCGTGGCTCATCAGAGCTTGGCCACCACACTGTATTTTTCCCTAAAGATTATGATGCTGAATTTGATTCTATCTTCGAAAAGAGAAGGCCAGTAGAAGATCCAGCTATCTATATCTGCAATCCAAATGACTCCAGGATGAAGCGAGCTGGAGTTGATGAGAGTTGGTCGGTGCTAATCAATGCCCCTCGCCACCAACCAAAAGATGGCTTTAATTGGGATGAGAAAAGCTCCAAGGAATATAGCCAGCACATTATTAATCTCATGGAGGCAAAGGGATTAGATGTTCGCTCCCGAATTGAAGTTTTGGAATATAGGTCTCCAGCAGATTTAGAGAGAAACGTTAACGCCCCTGGTGGCTCGATTTATGGGACATCTAGCAATGGCGCAAGATCGGCATTTTGGCGAGCGCGCAATCGTTCAAAGATCAAAAACTTATTTTTAGTTGGCGGTTCAACTCATCCTGGCGGAGGTCTACCTTTAGTTGGAATTAGCGCTGAGATTGTTGCAGAAGCGGTCGAAGAAAGTTTAGAACAGTAAATAGAGAGATTACCTGAAGCACAGCCCAGATCTGAGAGAGCAGCGTTGCTAGATCCATATCAACAGCTCTTGCAACGAGAGCAATGAATAGAATGCTGGCTCTAATTGGACGCTCACCAATTGTCACAACCCCTAATTGAGTAACGCCAAGTGATGCCGCCCTTGAGCGCATATATTCTTGAAGAAATGCTGCAAGCCAAGCGATTAAGACCAGTTGATAGGGAGCTCCAAGAAGAAAAAGGCTATAGGCCCAGAGCGCTTCAACAATTCGATCGATAAAGCCATCAAGCAGCGCTCCCCACCTACTGACCTTTCCAGTAAGTATTGCTAAGGATCCATCAATGCCATCTGCAATCAAGGAGAAGACTAGAAGCGCTATAGCCCAATTACTTTCAATACTTACTACCAAGGTGATACCTAGCAGTAAACCAAAGATTGATAGAGAATTAGGGGTAACTCTTAAAACTGCTAGAGGTTTACAGAGCAGGAATGAAATTTCTAACCATGCTCTAACAATTCCTTTTATCTCTGCTCCGCCATGAAGGCTGGACCAAGAATTAAAGAATTCTATCTTCTTCATCTAAGCCCAATTCTCTTAATTATCTCAATCGTTGGAGCTGCGCTATTCATAGTATAAAAATGTAGACCTGGTACTCCGTAATCTAGAAGCCTTTTAGATAGCTCACTGGCAATATCTACACCGACTTTAACCACATCAGCTGGGATATCCCCTGCTGCCTCAACTCTTCTTTGAATTTCACTTGGGATTGGCGAGCCTGCGAGATCGCTCATTTTCTTTAATTGAGCAAAATTAGTTATAGGAAGAATTCCAGGATAGATATCAAGCTTTGAACCTCTAGCTCTTATCTTATCTACTAAATTGATATAGCCCTTAACATCAAAGAAGAATTGAGTAGTCGCAAAACTTGCTCCGCATCTCTCCTTCTCAAGAAGTACATTTACATCTTGTTCAAAATTTCCCATTGATGCTGGGTGGCCATCAGGAAATGCTGCAACTCCAACTTCAAAGCCCATACTTGATGCAAGAGTTACTAACTTGTCTGCGTGATCAAAGCCTCCAGCTGTACTCTCCCATTTCACGCCAGGTCCACCTTTTGGATCGCCGCGAAGTGCAAGGATTGACTTAATTCCAGAGGCTTTGTATTGATTGAGAATCTCAATTAATTCATCTTTACTAGATCCAACACAGGTTAGGTGTGCAATTGTTGAAATTCCACTTCTTGCTGTGATCTCTGAGGTAATTCTTATTGTGCGATCTCTAGTTGAACCACCTGCGCCATAAGTAACTGAAACAAAATCAGGTTTATAGACTGCAAGAGCCTTTAGAGCGCTCCAGAGACGCTCCTCTCCAGCCTGATCTTTAGGCGGAAAGAACTCAACGGAGAAGGTAGGCGCACTATTCATATAGCGGGAGGGTACCGTTGCGCCGTGAAATCTCCTGACCTATCCCAGCTTCGCGCCGAGATAGATAAGACCTTGTCCTCATTCACCGTTGCAAGAAGCGCTGCACTTGTTGATATTGGCCCAGATCTAGAGCCAGTAGCAAAGGCAATGTCAGATTTTATTACCCAAGGTGGAAAGAGATTTCGGCCCATCTTTGCCTATTTAGGTTATTTAGGAAGCGGAGCAGAAGCGCGCGAGGAGATACTGCGTGCCTGCACATCTTTAGAGTTAGTCCACGTCTGCGCACTTATTCACGATGATGTGATGGATGGCTCTGATACGAGAAGAAATAAACCAGCAATACATAAAGCGTTTCAGCAATATCACCAAAATTCTTCATACAAAGGTAGCTCTGAAAGATTTGGAAGTTCCTCCGCAATTCTGATGGGCGATTTAGCTCTGGTCTGGGCCGATCGCTTATTGGTGGAATCTGGAATAAGCGGCGATGAATTTCTTCAAGTGCAATCAGTCTTTGCAGATATGCGAGATGAATTGATGGCTGGCCAATACTTAGATGTTTTAGAGGGCGCACTTGCCACAACTAGTATTGATAGATCTCTAAAAGTTGCTCGATATAAGTCAGGTAAATACTCAATTGAACGCCCACTTCACTTTGGCGCAGCGCTTGCTGGAAAAAAGGAACTCATGAGCGCCTACTCATCATTTGGACTTCCACTCGGGGAAGCCTTTCAATTGCGGGATGATCTCCTTGGTGTATTTGGGGATCCAGAGGTCACAGGAAAACCAGCAGGTGATGATTTAAGAGAGGGGAAGCGAACGGTACTAATTGCCCTCACCATGCAGGCAGTAGGCAAACAAGAGCGTGAGCTTCTAACTTCCTCACTTGGAGATGAAGGTCTTGATAAAACACAGATTATTAAGCTTCAAGAGATTATTTCTAGCTCTGGAGCGGTCGCTCAAGTTGAGAAGCTCATCACAGAGCTTCGGGATAGAGCCATTTCTGCGTTGCGAGATAGCCAAGTTGAGACAAGTATTCTCTCTGTATTAGAAGAGATGGCAACTATTGCAACGCAACGGAGTCTTTAAATGCGAAAAGTTAAGGGAAAAACAGACCGGGTAGTAGTTGTCGGTGCTGGACTTGCTGGCCTTAGTTGTGCGCTAAGGCTTGCCGGAGCTGGGCGAGAAGTAATTGTGATTGAGCGTGAAGCAGTTCCTGGTGGTCGAAATGGATTAATGAAAAAAGATGGATATTCATTTGATACTGGACCAAGTGTTTTAACTATGCCTGATCTGATTGCCGATGCTCTGGCATGCGTTGGAGAGAAAATAGAAGATTGGCTCGATCTGATGCCGCTTAAGCCACTATATCGAGCCTTTTATGCCGATGGTTCTCAATTAGATGTTCATGCAAATACTGAACAGATGGAAGCAGAGATTGCAAAAAATATTAGCGCAGATGAAGCTGCTGGCTATCGACGATATGTTGAATTTGTCACCAAGTTATATAAGTATGAAATGAATGACTTTATTGATAGAAACATTGACTCTCCGCTAAATCTGCTAACCCCTAATCTTGCTCGTTTAATTGCTCTCGGTGGCTTTAGAAAGCTTGCTCCAAAAGTCTCTCAATTCCTAAAAGATCCTAGAACTCAACGCGTCTATTCTTTTCAAGCGATGTATGCCGGGGTCTCGCCCCAGCAAGCACTTGCTATTTATGCAGTTATTGCTTATATGGATTCAGTCAATGGAGTTTTCTTTCCTAAAGGTGGAATGCATGCGGTTCCAAGAGCGCTAGCAGGAGCTGCCGAGAAACATGGTGTGACTTTTAAATATAACACCACAGTGACAAAGGTAGAAAAGAGTGGATCTCGGGCAAGCGCTGTAATAACTAGTGATGGCCAAAGAATTGAATGTGATGTTGTGGTGCTAAATCCTGATTTGCCTGTGGCTTGGCGAGATTTGCTCGGAAAAACCCCACTATCAGTTAAACGACTCAATTACTCACCATCTTGTGTAACAATCTTGGCTGGCTCTTCCAAGAGTTATGATCATTTAGCTCATCACAATATTCACTTTGGCCACTCCTGGGATCAAGTCTTTGATGAGCTAATTACTAAAAAGCAATTGATGAGCGACCCAAGCCTTTTAGTGACTCTTCCTTCAAAAGATGATCCAAGCCTTGCCCCAAGTGGAAAACATAGTTATTACATTCTCTTTCCTACGCCAAATCTTGATGCTGATATTGATTGGAAGAAGATGAAGAACGTTTATAAAGATCAAATGTATGCCACGATGCAAGAGCGGGGCTATAAAGATTTTGCAGACTCAGTTGAAGTAGAACATGTAACAACTCCCCTTGATTGGCAAAAGATGGGGATGGAAAGAGGTGCGCCATTTGCAAGCGCGCATACCTTCCTGCAAACCGGACCTTTTAGGCCAAGTAATATGGCAAAGGGATATGAGAATGTGGTCTTTACTGGAAGCGGTACCCAACCTGGAGTCGGAGTTCCAATGGTTCTAATCTCAGGAAGACTTGCAGCAGAGAGAATTGTTGGACCAGTAAAGTAAATATGGATGAGTTAAGCGCTGCTGGAATCCATGATCCTGAGCTACGCAAATCTTATTTGGAGTGCAAAAGGCTCAACTCTCTTCATGGAAAGACTTACTACCTAGCTACTCTCCTCCTTCCAAAAGCTAAGCGCCCACATGTTCATGCGTTATACGGATTTGCTCGGTATGCCGATGAGATTGTCGATGATCTGGCATCAACTCTTACTCACCAAGAAAAAGTAGATGAACTTGGCAGGTGGAGTGATCAACTCTTATCCGACATTTCTATGGGGCGAAGTAGCGATCATGTCGGACGAGGTCTGGTTGATACAGTGCAGCGTTTTAACATTCCAATTTCTTACTTTGAAGCATTTCTTCATTCCATGGCTATGGATTTATCCGTAACCCAGTATGAGAGATATGAAGACTTGATGGAGTATGTCTATGGATCTGCTGCAGTAATTGGGCTCCAGATGGTTCATGTTCTGGGAACAATTGAGGGGAAAAAATCTGAAGCGCTCGCTCCGGCTGAGAAGTTAGGAATAGCCTTTCAATTAGCCAACTTCATCAGAGATGTAGGTGAGGATCTAGAACGCGGGCGAATCTATCTACCCATGTCAGAGCTAGCCTCATTTGGTGTAGATCGCACGATGCTTGAGAAAAGGCAAATTAGCCCTGAAATAATCAATGCGCTCAAGTTTCAGATTGCAAGGGTGCGTCAACTGCAGAGCGAGGCAGATTCTGGAATAGAGCTACTAAGCCCGGATGCAAGGGCGTGCATTAGAGCAGCAAGTGAGCTCTACTGCGGAATTGTCGATGAGGTTGAGAAGATTGATTATCAAATTTTTACCAAGCGGGCTAAGACTTCTAATTTTCGGCGAGTTAGAACGGCGCTTCCTGCTTATTTTTCAGCGCTCGCTTCTCGCTAGTTTCTCTGTATTCCCCTTCTTCCCCAATAAATCCACTGCGAGATAACCATAACAATCATAGAAAATCCAAAGAATAGATCTTCAACTGGAGCAGAGGCAATACGCACCCCAACTATTACATCAGGGTCATAGGTAATGATGCCTCTGGATGTTAACCACCAATTTGTAATTATTTGGAAAAAAAGCATGATTGCGTAGGCGTTCCAGAAACTTTTTCTTGATAAAACTCTAGATTTAGTAATATAGAAATCAAAAAGAATAACTAGTGGAATTGAAAGAAGGGCTAGTTGGGTGTAACTCATCGCTCATCACCATAATTCCAATGAGGCTTTACTCGCCGCACCGCTTCTATAGTCATTAAGGCTGCGAGAGGAACTACGATGAAGAAGAGAAACTCTTCAAGCGGAATTCCAGCAGGTCCAAAGATTCCTACAACCTGCTCTCTATCAAAGAACCAATGCCTAGATGTGACTGCGTAATAATCCCAAGTCAAAAAAATGGCTGCTGTTGGAAGAATCGCTAGCATCGCTCGCTTGATTCTTCGCAATACTCCAACTTTAAGAAAAATCTCCAACCAGAATGAGCCGACAACTGTGAAGGTGAGCATCGCGAAATAACCAAACTTAAGCATGGGCTAATGCTATTGTTCTACTAATCGGGAGCCAAAAGTTGGCTGAGAGGACCTCTTTGAAGGTCGACCGAGAGACCAGTTCGGTAATGCGAATTGGAAGGGAGTTTAATCATGTTTACTATTTTCACAGCTTGGGGCTATGAAGTATCGGCCTTGGAGTTAAGCGCAGTAATCACTTCATTCACTGCTGTACTTCTCGGGGCGCGCGGAGTAAGAATGACCTGGCCCTGGTACCTCGTTAGCGCATCACTTTATGCAATCTTCTTCTATCAAGTAGATCTAATTGCTAGTGCTCTACTTCAATTTGTCTTCATCGCCGCAGGAATCTGGGGTTGGCTTGGATGGAATAAGACTGGCGTTATCCCTAGGTATATGAACAATAAGGAGAGATTAATCTGGCTTACAGCTTTAGTGGCATCTTGGCTTATTACTGCACCAATACTTGAAAGCATCGGCGCTGCTGCAACACTGCCAGATTCCTTCTTGCTTATCTCAAGCACTCTGGCACAGACTGCAATGGTGCTTCAGAGAAATGAGACTTGGATTGCCTGGATTGTGATTGATATTTTTGGAACTTTTCACTACGCAAATCAAGGCTATTGGTTCACTGCATTGCTCTATGGCGTCTTTACAATAATCGCCGTCTTTGGGTTAGAGCGTTGGAAGAAATTATCTAAGAGTGCTGAACAAATCTAATATGAATCAGCCTTCGCTTATTGAAATCATCACAAGCATTAAAAAGGGTAGAGCAATAGGTAATGTTGGACGAATAGTTGCAATAGATGGACCTGCTGGAGCTGGTAAAACTACTCTAGCCAATCGCCTTAAAGAAAATGTCAAAGATCAAAGTATTGAGATTGTTCATATGGATGATCTCTATGATGGTTGGCAAAACTCGCTAACCCCAGAGCTAGGTAAAGTTTTAGATACAAGCATCTGCTCTCCTGTTTCTAAAGGAAAGAGTTTTCAATATCGAAAATATAACTGGATTGAATCAAAGTTTGGCCCGCTGCTGGACTTCACTTTTCCAGAGATATTAATTCTAGAAGGTGTGGGTTCGGGCCAGAGGGTTGTTAGAAAGTATCTAGATGAGCTGATTTGGATTGACATCTATGCTCAAGTTGGCTTACAAAGAGTCTTACAGAGAGATGGCGAATCCATTGAAAAAGAGATGGAGATCTGGCAGATGAGAGAGAATTTCCACTTTGTTGCAGACAACACTCGCGATAGCGCCACTATTCGCATTGATGGAGCAACTTTCATCTAAAATTTCCACGTGTCAGAGTTAATTGGGGAAATCATCGATGGGCGCTATCAGCTAACCCGCGTTGTTGGCTCTGGCGGAATGGCAACAATTTATGCCGCGATAGATTTAAGACTAGATCGACAGGTTGCAGTAAAAATAATGCATTCTCATCTCGCTCAAGATGAGCAGTTTGTCTCACGATTTATAAGAGAAGCCAAAGCCGCTGCATCACTTTCTCATCCCAATATCGTTGCAGTATTGGATCAAGGGTGGAATCAAGGTGGATCTCCTTGCGTTTTTATTGTCATGGAGTTAATTGAAGGTGCAACGCTAAGAGATTACCTAATCGAGCAGGGCTCACTTTCTCCTGAACGTGCCTTATCCATCATTACACCAGTTGCAAGCGCTCTTGCTGCTGCGCATAAGTTAGGAATTGTTCATAGAGATATAAAACCTGAAAACATCTTAGTCTCAAAAGAAGGTCGCATAAAGATTGCTGACTTCGGTTTAGCTCGAGGCGCACTTCTTGGAAGCACTATGACTGCGGAATCCAGTGTGATTCTAGGAAGTGTTTCATACCTCTCCCCCGAGCAGGTTCAAAGAGGAGTTGCAGACGCTAGAAGTGATATCTACTCACTTGGAATTGTTCTCTTTGAAATTCTCACAGGCCAGAAGCCATATCAAGGAGAGGATCCAGTTCAGGTTGCAATCAAGCATGTAAACGAACGAGTGCCTGCTCCTTCAACACTAAAACCCGGACTCTCAGTAGAAATTGATCAGCTAGTCCTATCCGCTACTGACATAGATCCTGATAAACGTCCAAGGGATGCAGTAGTAATGCTTGAGAAACTGCGCGAACTCTCTGAAAAGTTAGATCCGCGCAAAAGGCAGTTAAGTCTTGAGCTTGACCTGCCACCACTTGCTATAAAGGAAGTAGGAAAAAAAGATGGCGCAAAGCGCCTTCGTAGAGATAAAGATCGTGAAGTGGAAATTCCCAAAAACCAGGAGGCTGCCGTGAAAAAAGAGAAGAGTTCTTCGATTGCTAAAAAGGCGCTCTCTAAACGAGTTAAACGAAATCGTCAGATAGCAGCACTAATCGCAATCGCTCTTGGAATTGGCATTTGGTATGTAATCGTAGGCCCTGGCTCAAAGGTAATTGTTCCATCTCTTGCAGGCCTTACTGTGAAGGAAGCAACTAGTGAGCTGGCAGACCTTGGCCTTGATCTAAAGGTAGAGCGAGAAGAATTTAGTGAAGATATTCCCGAAAATAGAGTAATCAACTCAAGTCCAGCTGGCGGCGGGCGCATTTCGCCAGATGGAACAGTCGAAGTGACAATCTCAAAAGGGAAGGAGCGTTATATAGTTCCAACTCTTCAAGGACTCAAAATAGAAATTGCTGAAGGTTTAATTAAGGATAATAACTTAGTTGTCGGTGAGATTATTGAAGAATTTTCAGGTGAATTTCCCAAAGGCTTTATCATGCGAAGTAGCCCTGCAGCAGGTGAGCGTATAAAGCGTGATAGCCAAGTAACTCTCTATCTCTCTAAAGGAGTAGAGCAAGTTGGAGTTTCTAGCTATCAAGGAAAGAGCGGCGAGCAAGCCCTCAATGAACTAACTGAAGCTGGCTTTGATGTTGAAACTAAGTATGTTTTTAGTGAAGATCTGCCAATTGGAGCAGTTGTTAGTCAGATTCCAAGCGGTGGAGATATCGATAAAGGAAGCGTAATAACTTTAACTGTGTCCAAGGGATCTCAATTTGTATTTATCCCCAATGTCTTCTCCCTAAGCGAAGCAAAAGCTGTCGATACCCTTAAAGATCTTGATTTAAAGGTGGTTGTCAAGAAAGTTGGCAATAAGAAGACGAAAGTTGTCACCAATATCTCACCAAAAGTGGGAGATAAAGTAAAACGTGGCTCAATGGTCACAATCACTGTAGGGTGATTTAGTGCCGAAAGCAGCGAACAAACCAAGAATTGGTGCTCATGTGCCAACTTCTGGTGGAATGGCAAAGCGAGCTATTGAATATGCCAAAACAATAAAGGCAGAGGCAATTCAGGTATTTGCTTCAAACCCCAGAGGTTGGGCCATGCCTGAGACAAATAGTGATGCTGATCAAGCATTCATTGAAAAGGCAAGTGAACTAGATATTGAAACTTATATTCACGCGCCATTTCTAATTAATTTGGGATCTCCGACCGAAGGCACCTATAAAAACTCTCTTGCATCCACAAAATACTCCCTAAAGCGAGGACGGGAGATAAAGGCTAGAGGTGTGGTAATTCACACAGGTTCTGCTGTTGATGAGGGAAATATCAAGAGCGCATGGAAGCAAATTCATGAAGGCATGATGCCAATACTTAGCGAGCTAGATGATCAAGATCCTTGGCTTCTGCTTGAACCAACCGCTGGTCAAGGTCAATCTCTAGTTAAGCGGTTAGAGGATTTAAATAATTATTTCGAAGCCCTTGAGTGGCATCCTAAAGTAGGAGTTTGTCTTGATACCTGCCATGTTTTTGCCGCAGGTCATGACATAAAGAGTAAAGGTGGTATGAGTGCAACTATTGATTTATTGGTGGAGGTTGCAGGCACAGAGCGAATTCAACTAATTCATGCCAATGACTCTATGGATGTGCTTGGTTCCCTTAAAGATCGCCATCAAAATCTTGGAGAAGGAGAGATTGGCAGTAAACCATTTGCAGAACTTCTGGCACACCCCGCTCTTGTTGATGCTCCCCTGATTCTAGAGACTCCTGGAGAGGAACCCGAGCATGGAAGAGAAGTCGCGATGCTAATGAAAATGAGAGATAAATAATGCAACTTAAATTGGCTCCCTGGGCTCTTCTTACAGTAGCTGCAATGTGGGGTATCTCTTTTGTCTGGATGAAAGATATTTTAGATCAGCAGGATGTTTATAGCTTTCTAACCTCAAGATTTATCTTTGCAGCTCTGGCAATGATAATTATCAAACCTAAAGTATTAAAACTCTTCACCAAGGAGCTAGTAAGCAAAGGTTTCATAATTGGGTTGGCCCTGGGCTCTGGTTATATTTTTCAGACTCTAGGTCTTGATCGCACCACTCCTGCCATCACTGGATTTATCACTGGCCTTTATGTCGTAATTACCCCTTTAATTGCAGCATTATTACTAAAAGAGCGAGTGACCCTGACAATGTGGGGTTTTATTCTTTTGGCCGTAGTTGGTCTGGCAGTTCTCTCTGTTCAAGGGTGGAGCGTTGGTTTTGGAGAGTTTTTAGTGTTTCTCTCGGCAATTTTATTTGCAGTTCATATCATCATGCTCGGTGCCTGGAGCAAGAACTTTGATGCCTACGCGCTAACGGTCATGCAGTTGATTGGCTGCGCCTTTCTATCGGCAATACCTGCTGGAATTAATGGATTCAACCTTCCCCCTGATACTCAAGTTTGGGCAGTAGTTATCTTCACAGCTGTATTTGCCACAGCGATTGCCTTTGTAATTCAAACTTGGTCTCAGGCTCGCATTTCAACTACTAAGGTTGCAGTCATACTAACTATGGAAGTGGTTTTTGCAGCTCTATTTTCTTTCGCGTATGGAATGGAGCCCTTTACTCTTCGTCTAGCAATCGGTGGCACCTTGGTACTAATTGCCATGCTTGCCATAGTTCAGCCTAGATTTTCATCGCCTAGGGCTAGCTGAAAGACTTAACTCATGGAAGATGGCACAGAACTAATCGATTTAAGATCTGACACTGTAACTAAACCTTCATTAGAGATGCGCTCTGCGATGGCTAGCGCTGAAGTTGGCGATGATGTCTACTCCGATGATCCAACAGTCAATTCACTTGAAGAAAGAGTTGCAGAGCTATTTGGCAAAGAAGCTGCGTTATTTACCCCAAGTGGATCTCTTGCAAATCAGTTAGCTATTCGATCCCTAGTATCTCCAGGGCAGGAGTTAATCTGTGAAACAAACTCTCACATTGCTAGAGCTGAACTAGGAGCGGCAGCAACCTTTAGCGGAATTACAACTAGGACCTGGCTTGCCGATCGTGGGCTATTAAATGCTGCTCAAGTTTTAGATTTAGCAAAACCTGAATCTGGCCCCTATCTAGTTTCTACTACAGCTATTGCAATTGAAAACACTCATAACTTTGGCGGTGGAAGCATTCAACCAATTGAAGAAATTGCCCTTTTAGGCAGGAAAGCAAAAGAGTTAGGGCTATTTCTCCACCTTGATGGAGCAAGAATCTGGAACGCTCACGTTGCATCCGGAGTTTCTCTACTTGAGTATGGAAAGCACTTTGAAACCATTAGCGTCTGTCTTTCAAAGGGGCTAGGAGCTCCCGTTGGATCTTTGATGATCTCAAATAAAGAACGTATCTCATCTTCTAGAGTATGGCGTAAACGATATGGCGCTGGAATGCGACAGGTAGGAATTCTGGCAGCTGCTGGTCATTACGCACTAGATCACAACATCTCTCGATTAGTCGATGATCATAGAAAGGCCAAGCGGCTAGCTATAGCCTGCGCAAGCGTTGCACCTTCGACCATCAATCCAGATTTTGTAGAGACAAATATTGTTGGACTGGACCTCTCCGGAGCAAATGTATCTGCACTTGAATTTGCCTCGGATGCAAAACAAAAAGGACTGTTGGTAAGCGCACTAGGAAAGAGTTACCTTCGATTAGTAACACATATGGATATTAATGATGAGGCAAATGAGAGAGCTTGCGCTATCTTGCAGGAGCTTTTAAAGCGCGCCTTCATGGCTAAGTAGCCACTGTTTATATTTCAACCCATAAGCATAATTTCCTAGCCCCCCACCTGTTTTAACAATTCGATGACAAGGGACAACCAGGGCAATCAGATTTCGGGCGCAAGCACTTCCGGCTGCTCGCACCGCATCTTCTGAACCTGCTCGTTTTGCTAAATCGGCATAGGTCAGAGTTCTTCCTGGAGATATTTTTCTCATCACTCGCCATGCTGATTGCGAAAACTTCTCACCCTCTTGATCTACCTTAATTCCATCAAGGGCTCTCAAGTCTCCATCAAAGTAATCAGAAACCAAATCTGAAATTATTGGAATCTGACTTACTTTTTTACTCTCTAACTGCCTATCTTGCTTGGAGATCGAGCATAGAAGTTCATCCTGTGATGTAAAGCCCGCAGCAATAAGGATATGTTCGCGTGATATTAAAGAAAGAGCGCCTACTGGAGTTTTAAGAGTGGTACGAAGCAACACGGGCAAACCCTACTGTCTTAATTTAAGTTTGAAAATACTATGAACGATCGCGAAGCATCTCGGCAACAAGGAATGCAAGCTCTAAAGATTGTGTGTGGTTAAGCCTTGGGTCACAAGCGCTCTCATATCGGGTCGCAAGATCTTCATGCGAGATTTCCTCGCCTCCACCAACACATTCAGTTACATCATCGCCAGTTAATTCAATGTGAATTCCCCCAGGATGAGTTCCAAGCTTTTGATGAACTTCAAAGAAGCCCTTAACTTCATCTAGAACATCATCGAATTTACGGGTTTTATACCCGCTTGGAGCTTCATATGTATTGCCATGCATTGGATCGCAGACCCAAAGTACTTTTGCGCCCGTTTTATTTACCGCTTCAATTATTCCTGGAAGAACGCTACGCACATTTTGCGCGCCCATTCTGGTGATAAATGTTAAGCGACCTGGCTCATTATCTCGATTAAGCGCATGGATAATTTCTAGTGCGCTCTGAGCAGTTGTCTTTGGCCCTAGTTTGACTCCAATTGGATTTTTAATCTTCTTGGCAAAATCAATATGTGCTCCATCTAATTGACGAGTGCGTTCGCCTATCCATACAAAGTGAGCTGATACATCGTAGGCATTACCAGTTCTTGAATCAATCCTCGTTAGGGCCTTCTCATACTCAAGTATTAAAGCCTCATGACTTGAGTAAAAATCAACAGTCTTAAACTCCTCAGGATTAATCCCAGCAGATCTCATGAAATCGAGAGCTCTTCCAATTTCCTTAGCCATAGCTTCATAGCGCAAACCAATACGAGAATCCTTAACAAAGCCTTTGTTCCACTCGTGAACCAAACGCAGGTCTGCAAAACCGCCTTGAGTAAAAGCACGAACTAGATTTAGCGTTGAGGCAGAGGTTTGATAAACCTTAACTAGTCGAGCAGGATTTGGGCGCCGGGCTTCTTGGGTGAACTCCAAATCATTAACAGCATCCCCGCGATATGCAGGAAGGGAAACCTCGCCTCGAGTCTCTAAATCATTACTTCTTGGCTTTGCAAACTGGCCTGCCATTCGACCAACTTTTATTACAGGAAGGCTTGCTCCATATTGGAGAACTGCTGCCATCTGCAAGATAGTCTTAATCCGATTTCGAATTGAGTCTGCGGTTGCCCCAAGAAAAGTCTCTGCGCAATCTCCACCCTGCAACATAAAAGCCTTGCCATCTGCGGCTAGGGCTATCTTCTCTTTTAAGTTATCGCATTCACCAGCAAAAACTAGAGGCGGGAGCGACTTTAATTCTTTTACTGCCAAATCTAATTCAGCGCGATCTGGCCAATTTGGCTGTTGCGCTGCCTTAAGGGCGGGATCAAAGAGAGAATCAATTGACATGGTCAAAGGGTAGGCAACTTAGGGCAATCGGCGTCGGCCAATTATCCGAAGAAAACTTCTGCCTCTGCTAGAAGGGCGGGATCTACCGTCTTTAACTTCTCGGTAGCTGAGGCAAGTGGAACTCGCTTGATCGCTGTGCCATGAAGTGCCACCATTTTGCCCCAATCGCCTTCATGAGCCGCAGTAATGGCATGTAGGCCAAAGCGGGTTGCCAGAACTCGATCAAATGCTGTCGGTGTTCCACCTCGTTGAATATGGCCAAGAATTGAGGTGCGCGCCTCTGCTCCGGTGCGCTTTTCAATCTCATTTGCTAGCCACTCACCAATTCCTGAAAGTTTGACATGGCCAAAAGCATCTTTAGTGGAATCTTTAGTAATCAAATCTCCATCTTTTGGAAGGGCTCCCTCTGCCACTACCAAAATAGGAGCATAAGATTGTTCAAATCTAGATTTCACATATGAACAAACTTTGTCGATATCAAAGGGAACTTCAGGTATGAGAATGCATGAAGCTCCGCCGGCAAGTCCGGAATGCAGAGCAATCCAGCCCGCATGTCTTCCCATAACTTCCACAATAAGTGCGCGGTGATGTGACTCTGCAGTGGTGTGAAGACGATCAATTGCTTCAACTGCGATATTTACGGCAGTATCAAAACCAAATGTGTAATCAGTATTATTCAAATCATTATCGATGGTCTTAGGTACTCCAATAACTTTTACACCTAAGGCATCTAATTTTGTAGCAACCCCTAAAGTATCTTCTCCGCCAATCGCAATTAGAGCATCGACATTCATCTTGGCAAGATTTTCTTTTATGCGCTCGACACCATTTTCAATCTTAAATGGATTAGTGCGAGATGACCCGAGAATTGTTCCACCTCTTGGCAGAATTCCTCGAGTTGCCGCAATATTTAGCGGCATCGTAAGTCCTTCTAGCGGACCTTTCCAACCATCGCGAAAACCGATGAACTCATAGCCATATTCTTTTTCGCCCTTACGTACAACCGCTCTGATAACTGCATTAAGTCCGGGACAATCTCCGCCACCTGTAAGGACTCCGAAACGCATATGAATAACTCCGATTAGATAATGGGATTTGAATCAGCTCTGACTCAGGCGCAGATTCTAGCGCATTGCAAAATTATCAATGAAATTACCGCGTAACTACTGCGCCTTTTCCAACTACAACTATTCCAACAGGTGAAACTGTGAAGCGCTGGCGGTCTCTCTCTAAATCAAATCCAATGCTGGCCCCAGGTTCAACAATTACACTCTTATCTAAGATTGCGTTTTTAATTCGGGCTCCATCCCCTATTCGCACAGCTGGCATAAGTACTGACCTTTCAACGACAGAGTCACGGCCAGCATAAACATCATAGGAGGCAACGGTTCTACGCAATTCCCCACCAGAGATAATAGATCCCGCGCCGACAACTGAATCAAAGGCAATTCCTCGTTCCGAAAATTTTGCCGGCGGCAGCGATGGTGGATTGGTGAGAATTGGCCACTGTCGGTTGTAGAGATTAAAAATAGGTAGCGGCGAAACTAAATCCATATGTGCATCAAAATAGCTATCGATACTTCCTACATCACGCCAATAACCTTTGTCGCGCTCAGTCTCACCTGGAACAACATTATTTGCAAAGTCATAAACCTTAGCAAGGCCCGCTCTAGTCATAGCTGGAATGATGTTCGCACCTAAGTCATGACGAGAGTCAACATCTTCCGAGTCAAGTATCAGGGCCTCTTCCATTGCGTCGCGACGGAAGATGTAATTACCCATGGAAACCAAACATAAATCAGGATGACCTGGCATAGCTGGAGGATCTTTAGGTTTTTCATGAAACGCTTTTATTGTAATCCCATCAGTATCAAGTTCGA
>VGAJ01000002.1 GCA_016870795.1 Actinomycetota bacterium
ATGGAGTACTCATCTTGTCGGTAACTACCTTGACGCTTCCGTAAGTCATTACCGTGTCGCCATCGAGGGAGCGATCATCGAAATAAAGCTGGTAGCGAAGGCCTGAGCAACCACCTGGTTGTACTGCCACTCTAAGACTTAAATCATCTCTACCCTCTTGAGCTAGAAGGGAGGCAACTTTTACTGCAGCCTCGCTGGATAGTTTGATGCCTTCAGTCTTGGTTTCGGTACTCATATATCTCTTCCTCGCTCGTAAACTTCCCTAAGCCATACTTTAGCGCACACGCAGCGAACTTTCGCGAGATAATGAAGCCATGGCCTCAATCACTGATCTCCTTCTTCTAGGAAAAGGCTCAGATCTCTCTAGCGAGCGTGGCGTCTCCTGCACCGGTGAGCTTCCAGCGCCAAGTGATCCCCATCTAGTTGAGCGGGCCAAGAAGGCTCGAGCAGCCTTAGGCAATAGTGCAATGATTTTGGGCCATCATTATCAGAGAGATGAAGTAATAGATTTTGCAGATATCACCGGAGACTCTTTTAAATTAGCTCAAGCAGCTGCTGATAATCAATCGGCTGAGAACATAATCTTTTGCGGAGTTCACTTCATGGCAGAGAGCGCAGATATTCTCACCTCAGCCAATCAACGCGTAATTCTTCCCGATCTCGCTGCTGGTTGTTCGATGGCCGATATGGCAGCAGCTAATCAAGTTAATCAAGCCTGGAAAGTCTTTGAGAAACTAACGATAGCAAGTAAAACAATTCCAGTTACCTATATGAATTCATCTGCCGCGATTAAATCATTTACTGGGGAAAATGGCGGAACTATCTGCACCTCATCAAATGCAGAGCGAGCTATGAAATGGGCTTTTGAAAGAGGAGAGAAAGTCTTCTTTCTTCCCGATCAACATCTTGGTCGCAATACTGCAGTGTTAAAACTTGGGCTAAAACTTAGCGATTGTGTTGTTTGGAATCCTTGGAAAGTTAACGGCGGGCTAAGTGATGATGAGCTCTCCTCTGCCAAAGTTATTTTATGGCGAGGCCACTGCTCGGTTCATGGTCGTTTCTCAGTTGAAAATATTGAGCAGGTTAGGCAAAGGATTGCTGGGGTTAAAGTCATAGTTCATCCTGAGTGCCAGTATGAAGTTGTTTCAAAGGCTGATGTCGTTGGTAGCACTGAGATGATCATTAAGACTGTTACTCAATCTCCCGCTGGGAGCAGTTGGGCAGTTGGGACTGAACTCAATTTAGTTAAGCGCCTTGCAGCTAATAATCCAGATAAGACTGTGGTCTTTCTTGATAAGGATGTCTGTTACTGCTCGACGATGAATCGCATCGATTTGCCCCATCTACTCTGGGCGATGGAATCTCTGGTTAAGGGGCGCGTGGTTAATCAGATTAAGGTCGAGCCTAAGACGGCTAACTTTGCTCGAATTGCGCTAGATCGAATGCTTGGCCTACCTTAAGCGACTATGGCAGAGAAAAAAGGTCGCCCAACACCAAAGCGCAAAGAGGCAGAGCAATCAAGAGTTGTTAATCGCCTTGCTCCTGCTGCTAATAAGGAAGCAAAGAAATTACAGAAGGCGCAGGCTCGAATCTTGCGCGCTCAACAGCGTGATGCCTATATGCGCGGTGATGAAAATGCCCTACCTCCAAGGGATAAAGGACCAGTAAGACGCTTCATAAGAAATTATGTCGATTCAAGACGCTCAGTTGGTGAATTCTTTCTTCCGATTATTGTTCTGGTTTTATTCATGACTCTTATCCCAGTTATGTATATCCAATTTGCTGCAATTGCTCTGATGTATTCAGCTTTAATTTTCTCCGTAGTTGATGGATATTTTCTCTCAAGGCGAATCAAGCGTGAGGTAAGTACGCGCTTTCCTGGTGAGGCTCTTAAGGGCCTTGGAATGTATGGCTGGCTCCGCTCTACCCAGATTAGAAGACTACGAGCCCCACTTCCTCAAGTTAAGCGGGGCGAGAAAATTTAGTTAAGCCCTTGGATTTGGGCTAACAGTTTTTGCAGCATCTCTTTCGGGAAGATTTCCAAGAGCGCTATCTATTGCTTTCATTGTTTCACTACTTAACTTAACTCCTGAGGCCTTAACATTTTCTTTAATCTGAGACGGCTTAGTAGCTCCAATGATTGCAGATGAAATATTAGGATTTTGCAGCACCCAGGCCACAGCTAACTGAGCTTGAGTAAGCCCTTCTTTCTCTGCAATTGGCTTTAACTTCTCAACTGCAGTTAAAACATCATCTTTCATCCAGCGCGAGATCATATTTGCGCCACCTTTTTTATCAGTAGCCCTTGATCCCTTAGGTGGTTTCTTGCCGGGCAAATACTTTCCAGTTAGCGCCCCTTGAGCAATTGGCGACCAGACTATGTGGCCAATACCTTCATTGCGACATAGCGGATCAACCTTGCTCTCGATAACTCTCCAGAGCATTGAGTACTGTGGTTGGCTGGAGATAAAGCGGGTATAGCCCTTTGCATCTTGAATTTTAAGAGCGCTACTAATTTGCGTTGCATCCCACTCTGAAAATCCAATGTAGTGGACTTTTCCTTGGCGAATTAGGTCATCAAATGCCGACAAGCTCTCCTCAAGTGGGGTCTCATAATCAAATCGGTGCATCTGATAGAGATCTAGATAATCGGTATTTAAACGCTTTAAAGAGGCATGCACCGATTCCATGATGTGTTTGCGTGATAGGCCTCTATCGTTTTTTCCACTTCCAGTTGGCCAATAAACCTTGGTGAAGAGCTCATAAGACTCTCTTCTAATTCCTTTTAGGGCTTTGCCCATCACGCTCTCAGCGCGAGTGCCGGCATAGACATCAGCGGTGTCGAAAGAAGTAATACCTAAGTCATAAGCTGTTCTAACGCATTTAATTGCGGCATCTTGCTCGACTTGCGAGCCATGAGTAATCCAGTTGCCGTAAGTGATCTCTGAGATATACATACCCGAGCTGCCAAGTTTTCTATATTCCATAACTAGAGCCTAGCGCCTCCTTGCGCTTTAGCCACTTTCCTGATTAATTAGGCCATACAACTTAATAGCTTTTTGGAATGGGGAAGTCGGTGAAAATCCGACGCTGACCCGCAACCGTGAGCCCGCTAGAAATTGAGCAGGTAAGTCGGATTACCACCCAAGAAGCATCTTTACCACCCGTCGTGGTTTACGGGGCGGAAGTTTTTTTTTCGCCGTCGTGAGCCCTTTTCTACTATCGAAAGGTTCACAATGCTTAACAGATCTATAAATACAAATATTCTCAAAACCTATCCAAAGTTTATTGCGCTCTTCATATTAATCCTTAGCCTTCTTGCTCCGACTCCTTCTCATGGAGCTAAGGGTTATCGCTATTGGGGATACTTCCAAGCGGCAGCTGGAGCAAGTACTTGGAGCGCTGCAATGACTGGCCCATCTGTTGAAGTTAAAGATGGCGATGTCGAAGGGTGGGCATTTGTCTTCAGCTCAAATGACATTCCAGCTGTTGAACCAATGATGGATCCTGATTTTGCAACTCTCTGCGGTGAAACTCCAGAGACATCAGGAAAAATTAGAGTTGGTTTAGTTGTTGACTTTGGAGCTGGCAATATTGCGCCAGATGGCGAAGTGCCTAATGAGTTTTTCTCAGATTGCGTCGTAGTTGATAAAGGCTCAGTCGGCCTTGATGTATTAGAGGCAGCACTTGATGTAAGAGCTGGAGATTCTGGACTTATCTGCGGAATTGCTGGATATCCTGCAAGTGAGTGCGGCGCTGAAATTGATGAACCAGTAGCTGAGGAAGCAGTAGCGATTGAGGCAACTTCCGAGCCAGAATCAAGCTCTAGCCAGAGCGCTCCTATTCTCCTGGCAGTTCTAGGACTCTTTTTACTAAGTGCATTCTTTCTCAATCGCCGGCGCACGCGATAATTAAGAAAATTAATTAAATGATTAAGACGCTCAGGGCCAGCAGAGAGAGTTTTCACCCACTCTTCTGGTGGCTCTGGGCGCTTTCTCTTCTTGTGATTCTTCTCGTTTCTGACTCCACTCTAATCTCAATTTCAATATCTATCGGAGCAGTTGCTCTAGTGCTCATGAAACGAAGTAATACCTATTGGTATCAATCCTTTAGATGGTCGCTCCGGCTTGCAACTCTAGCCTTCGCGCTTCGAATGGCTATCGGAGTAATTATTGGAGTTCCAATGCCCGGGCAAGTGCTCTTCACTATCCCAAGCATCAAACTTCCAGATCTATTTGTTGGAATAAGACTCGGCGGCGATGTCACCTCACAGCGCCTCTCTACTGCCTTTGATGAAGCGACTTTGCTTGTTGCGCTGATTCTTATCTTTGCTGCAGCGAGCGCGCTAAGTAATCCTCATGAACTGCTGCGAGTTCTACCACGAAAATATTATGGAATAGGACTTGCAACAGTAATTGCTAGCTCAGTTGCGCCGCAGAGCGCTAGAAGTATTGAAAGGGTTAGAGCGGCAAGACGACTAAGAGGTGAGAGCTCAACTGGCATCGTCTCATTAAGAAAAGTCGGTACCCCGGTTTTAGAAGAATCTTTAGAGCGGTCAATAGATCTTGCCGCCTCTCTGGAATCTAGAGGCTACGGATATTTTCCAAATCCAAGTCGATATCGTCCACACAATTGGCGCCCTCGGGAGACGGTTGCCCTTGCAGCACCGATTTATGCTTTGATTTTTCTTTTTCTAGTTCCAGCTGCTTCAAGCGCACTATTAGCTGGGCTAGTTGTAATTGCAGTAATAACTCCAGGATTCATCTCGTGATTACCTTCTCTAGCGTCTCCTTGATCTATCCCAACGCGCAGCGAACGATTGTGGAAGACATATCTTTTACAGTTAATGAGGGAGAGTTACTTCTTCTAATAGGCCACACTGGAGCAGGTAAGAGCTCGCTTCTCAAACTAATCAATGGCCTTATCCCGCATCACACTGGAGGAATTCTCACCGGCGAAATTAGTGTGGCTGGAAGAAGTACTAGAGCGTTAAAGCCTGGTGAGTTGGCAGATGTAGTAGGAATCGTTGGCCAAAATCCAGTTAATGGTTTTGTTTCAGACATCGTTGAAGATGAGATCGCTTTTGGCCTTGAGAGCCTTGGAATTGCCCCGGAGATCATGCGAAAGCGCGTTGAAGAAGTTTTAGATCTCCTTGCACTTGCTCCTTTGAGAAGAAGAAATATCTCAGAGCTAAGTGGCGGCGAGCAGCAGAGAGTGGCAATAGCTGCAGCCCTTGTTACAAATCCAAAGGTTCTCCTTCTTGATGAACCAACGAGCGCCCTTGATCCAATTGCAGCAGAGGAGGTCCTCTCCATTCTCCATCGCCTGGTTCACGATCTTGGACTTACGGTGATTTTGGCAGAACATAGACTAGAGAGAGTTATTGGATTTGTTGATCGAATTATTCTGATCCACGGAGATGGCTCAGTTGACCTGGGACCTGCAAGGCAGATATTAACTAGCTCTCCAATTGCCCCTCCCCTAGTTGAGTTAGCAAAGAAATTGGAGCTTGGTGAAATACCGCTCTCAATTCGTGAATTTCGCAAAATTGCCCCAGAAATATCTGAAGCGCCAACCAAGGCCATTGAGAAACTTAACGGAGATGCAATATTAACTATTAACTCTGTCAGCGCTTCATATGATCAAGATCAGTCAAGTAAAGCTCTTGAGGATGTAAATATTCAAATAAATGGGGGCGAGATTGTCGCGCTAATGGGAAGAAATGGCGCAGGAAAGACCACCTTACTTAAATGCGCGGTTGCTCAAGCTCCCCTTACTAAAGGTGAGGTTAGAGTAAATCAGAGAGATCCCAAGAGTTTTACAGATAAAGAGTTAATAAGATTCGTTGGATATATCCCGCAAGATGCAGGCGATCTTCTCTACGGCCAATCAATAAAGCAAGAATGTGATTTAGCTGATCTTGATAATGAAGTTGAGCCTGGAACTACCCTTGCTGTTTATCAGGAGTTGATGAAGATTCCAAGCCTTAATTCACATCCAAGAGATATTTCAGAGGGGCAGCGCCTTGGCCTTGCACTAAGCATCATCCTCTCTGCGCAGCCAGCTCTAGTCATACTCGATGAACCAACTAGAGGTCTTGATTATGAAGCTAAGAAAGTGCTTATAAAGATACTAAAGCAGATTGCCTCAAGCCTTGATCGCGCAGTGTTGATATCAACTCATGATGTCGAACTAGTTGCTGAGGTGGCAGACCGGGTTATTTTTCTTGCAGATGGTGAGGTAATTGCAGATGGCAGCAGTAGAGAAGTGCTTAAAGCCTCCCCTGCCTTTGCACCGCAAGTTTCTAAAGCTCTTCCCAATAACAGCTGGCTCTCACTAAGCGATGTAGAAAGATGTCTAAGTGAGAAAAACTAGAGCTAGGCCTTCAATACTTTCCTGGCTTCCAATATTTATTGGATCTACTCTCGGCCTTCTTTCATTTACCTGGCCGCTCTTTATTCCTGAGAGTGATTTCTTTCTATTAAGGCCAGACCCTGCTCGATTCTTAGCTTTATTTATCGCATTTCTAGCAGTTCTAGTGATTTCAGTGGAGATATCAAGAGGGGCTCTGGATAGCAAGATTGTTGCACTACTTGGAGTTCTCGCCGCCTTAATAGCAGCGCTGCGGCTAGTGGGAGCTGGAGCTGTGGGCGTTGAACCGATGTGGTTTCTCCTAATTATTTCAAGCTACATATTTGGATCAAAGTTTGGGTTCTCACTTGGAGTTATCTCGATGGCAGTCTCTGCAGTTATTAGCGGAGGTATTGGACCTTGGCTCTCATTTCAAATGCTGGCTGCGGGGTGGATTGGGTTATTTGCTGGTTTATTTTCCAAGCAGATCAACAAACGATTTGAAATAATCACACTTGTAGCAATTGGAGTCATCAGCTCACTTCTCTTTGGTGCGCTCATGGATCTCCAGCTCTGGCCTTGGATTGCATCGACTAATACTCAGTTAGGTTTTATCGCCGGCGCACCGCTTATGGAGAATCTCTCACGCTTTCTAACGTTTCACTTAGCAACAGCTATGGCATGGGATATCCCAAGAGCTATCACTACCGCCCTTTTGATCGTTCTAAGCGCCAGGGCTCTACTGGCATCACTTTCAAGAGCCGCAATGAGAATGGGTCTTACTTCACCTTCGATGGTTGAAAAGGTAAACGCTTAATCACTCCTTGGCTTAAACGGCCTCGTATATCGATAAATACCTGGCTTTCAAGTGGAATCTGACTATCAAATAGTCCTAGAGCGATGCCACTCTTTAACGAGGGTGAGAAGGTGCCACTTGTTACATAACCAATTTTCTTGCCATCGATATCTTTGATTTCCATCCCAGCTCTAGGAATACCGCGATCGTTAAGCAAAATTGCTGCAAGCCTTCTATGTTTCTTTTCTGCGCGTTGCTTTTCAAGAACGCTCTTTCCCCAGAACTCTTTATCAAATGCCACAGCCCATGAAGCACTTGCCTCCACCGGAGTTATATCAGTTGAGAGTTCATGGCCATGAAGGGCATATCCCATCTCAGTTCTTAAAGTATCGCGAGCGCCAAGTCCTGCAGGAAGTCCGGAATACTTCTTTACTTTCTCTAGAAGTAAGTCCCAGATTTTTCTCGCATTTGCCCAAGAGGTGAGAATTTCATAGCCATGCTCTCCGGTATATCCGGTTCGACAGATGATTAGCGCTTCGGAGTCCAGCTGAATTTCCATAAATGACATGTATTCAAGATTTACATCTACACCAAGATCTTTTAAGACATCAAGAGATTTAGGGCCTTGAAGAGCAAAGAGGGCATAACGTTCATGTAAATTCTTAATCTCAAGAGTGCTTGGCGACTCTTTACTTACCTGATCTAAAACTTGCTGGCAGTTAGCAGCATTTGGAATGAGTAGAAAATGGGCGCTTGAGTAGCGATAAATGATTAGATCATCAATTACTCCACCGTTATCTCTCTGACAGAGAAGAGTGTATTGAGCTTGACCATCTGAGATTTTTCTCAAGTCATTAGTAAAAATCGAATTTAAGTAATCCAGGGCCCCCTCACCTATTACTGAAGCTTTACCAAGATGGGAGACATCAAAGAGGCCCACAGTATTTCTCACCGCATTATGCTCATTTAAAACCCCACCACCATTTGCTGCGGGGTATTCGATCGGCATCTGCCATCCCCCAAAATCAGCGACTTTGGCCCCAGAATCAAGATGGAACTGGTGTAATGGCGAATATTTGCTCACTCCAATAACCTAGCCCAATGCCTACAACATTGCCCACTATCTCAGCCTCCGATAACTCAGTAATAGATGAAGTCCTAGTTCTGGGCTTTGCTCTAGATAAAAAAAGTAAGAAGTTTTCTATATTAAGCGGCGAGCTTCGAGTAGATCAGGGACCACTGCTTCAAGCCCTAACTGATCTTGGGGCAAGTGGGGCAAGTGATGAGGTAATAAAGCTTCCTGGAAGTGCAAGTAAGTTAATTCTTTTAACAGCGCTAACTCCTAAGGCCGATGGCTCAATTGCCCATGAAGTATTGCGAAGAGCTGCCGGAGCTGCTGCAAGATCTCTTGCCGGAACTACCTCAGCAACTTTTGCTCTGCCACAAGCTTCAAAACAAGATTTTCGAGCAATAGCTGAAGGAGCCCTACTTGGCGCTTATACCTTTGATGAATTTAGAGGAAGTTCGAAGGCTGATAGAAAACCCGCGCTCAAGAAAATCACGATTTACTCGAAGAAGGCAAAAGATAAGAGTTACCTTCAAGGAATCAAACGCGCCGAGATAATTGCTAAATACACCCACCTAACAAGAGATTTGATCAATACTCCGCCGAGTCATCTAACTCCAGATTCTTTTTCACTTCGATTTAAAAAGCTTGCTGCATCACTTGGCGTTAAAGTTGAAATACTTAATGAGAGTCAACTAATTAAAGGCGGTTATGGCGGAATAATTGGCGTAGGCCAAGGTTCTGCTAATCCTCCTCGTTTACTTCGCCTCTCCTATAGCGGCAAAGGCGCTAAGAAGCGTTATGCATTTATTGGAAAAGGAATCACATTTGATACTGGAGGTCTTGCCCTAAAGCCTGCTCAAGGTATGGAGGCGATGAAATCTGATATGAGTGGAGCAGCTGCAGTCTGCGCTGCGGTATTAGCAATTGCTGAACTAAAGCTTCCAATTCATATCGATGCTTGGGCGGCCCTGGCGGAGAATATGGTTAGCGATAAAGCAACCAGGCCAAGCGATATCATCACAATTTATGGTGGTAAAACCGTTGAAGTTTTAAATCCAGATGCAGAGGGTCGCCTAGTTCTTGCTGATGCCATGGTTCGCGCAGCAGAGGTTGGAAAGAAAGCTGGCGGTCTTGATGGGATGGTCGATGTTGCAACTCTTACCGGAGCTCAGGTCGTTGCACTTGGAACCAGGACAAGTGCGGTAATGACAAACAATGAGAGTTTTAGAGAGCAATTCTTAACTCTTGCAGAAATTACTGGAGAGGCATTCTGGCCAATGCCGCTACCAGAGGAGCTACGAGCATCTCTTGATTCGCCAGTTGCTGATATGGCAAATATCGGTGATCGAATGGGCGGGATGTTAGTTGCTGGGCTATTTCTAAAAGACTTTGTTGATTCAGAGCTGCCTTGGCTCCATCTAGATATCGCAGGCCCTGCCTATAACGAGGCAAAAGCACATGGATATACCCCAGTTGGCGGAACAGGTGTCGCACTTCGCACTTTAGTAGCCCTTGCTGAGTCATCGGCTGCCAAGTAATGCTGGCAAGATAGGCTCATTGAAAAATAGTTATAGGAAGGTTTGATGTGGCAGATTTCGATCTAGTAGTTCTCGGTGGTGGTAGCGGTGGCTATGCCTGCGCACTACGAGCAGCCCAATTAGGGTTAAAGGTTGCCTTAATAGAGAAAGAGAAACTCGGCGGAACCTGTCTACATAGAGGATGTATTCCAACTAAAGCTTTGCTTCATGCTGGCGAGATTGCAGATGGCGCGCGGCACTCTGCTGAATTCGGAGTGAAAGCTGAATTTCACTCCATGGATATGGTCGCAGTAAATGCCTATAAAGATGGTGTTATCTCAAAGCTTCATAAAGGTCTGCAGGGTTTAGTTAAGTCTAGAAATATCACCTACGTTGAAGGTGAAGGAAAATTAGTTTCAGCAACAACGGTCAAGGTTGGCTCTGAGAGCTACAGTGGAAAGAATGTTGTTCTAGCAACAGGTTCTTATGCAAAGAGTCTTCCTGGGCTTGATATCGATGGAAAGCAAGTGATCACTAGCGATCAAGCGATTCATATGGGATATGTTCCTAAATCTGTAATAGTTCTCGGCGGCGGAGTCATTGGCTGCGAATTTGCCTCAGTATGGAAATCATTTGGCGCAGAGGTGCGAATCATTGAGGCCCTGCCACATCTAGTTGCCCTAGAGGATGAATCATCTAGTAAGGCCTTGGAGCGCGCCTTTAGAAAACGTGGAATCAATTTTGAACTGGGAGTTAAATTCAAAAGCGTGAGTAAGAGCGCATCCGGAGTTGAAGTTTTACTTGAAGATGGAAAGAGCTTTGCTGCTGATCTCTTGCTCGTTGCAGTCGGACGAGGCCCAACATCATCTGGACTTGGATATGAAGATGTTGGAGTCAAGATGGATCGCGGATATGTACTGGTAGATAACAAATGTCGCACCAACATAAAGGGTGTTTGGGCTGTTGGAGATTTAATTCCTACTCTGCAACTAGCTCATGTAGGTTTTGCTGAAGGAATAATGGTCGCTGAAGAAATTGCGGGCCTTAATCCACGGCCGATTGATTACGACGGCGTTCCAAGAGTTACTTATTCGGAGCCTGAAGTTGCATCTGTTGGACTAACAACTGCTGAGGCAAAAAAGCGGGGCATTGAAATAAAAGAACTTAATTATGATTTAGCTGGCAATGGAAAGGCTCAGATTCTAAAAACTGCTGGAGCAATAAAATTAGTTGCTGATAGCTCCGGAACAGTTATTGGCATACATATGGTTGGTTCAAGAGTTGGCGAACTCCTTGCAGAGGCACAATTGATATTTAATTGGCAGGCTGATGCTGATGATGTTGCTAAACATCTCCATGCCCATCCAACCCTCTCTGAGGCGATGGGTGAGGCTCATATGGCCCTTGCTGGAAAGCCGCTTCACGCTCATGGCTAGAGAGTTTCGGTTAGGCTTTTTATCATCAGATGGATTGCTCGTTAGAATGAGTATTAGATACCAACAAAGGGGCGTTTAGAGAAAATGTCAATTTCAGTAAAGATGCCGGCTCTCGGTGAGAGCGTAACTGAGGGAACTGTTACTCGTTGGCTAAAAGCCGAAGGTGATCAAGTTGCACTCGATGAACCGTTACTCGAGGTCTCAACCGATAAAGTCGATACTGAAATTCCATCACCTGCTGCCGGTAAATTAGAGAAGATTTTAATTCCAGTAGATAGCGTCGTTGCTGTCGGAACTGAACTTGCTCTAATCGGAGATGGCGCATCATCACCAAGTGCTACAGTTGCAGCTGCTCCAGCGCCAACACCTGCTCCTGCACCAACACCAGCGCCTGCACCAGTTGTGCAAGCACCGATTGTTCAGGCCCCCGTTGTGCAAGCACCTGTTGCTCCAGTGGTTGCAGTTGAAAGACCAGTTCCTGCTCCGCCAAAGACTCCGCCGCCACTTCTTCCAAAACCTACAGCTGGATCTGTGCTTGATGATTCCTATGTAACTCCAATTGTTAGAAAGCTTGCCAGTGAAAATGGCGTTGATCTCTCTCGAGTAAGCGGCACTGGAGTTGGCGGAAGAATTCGCAAAGAAGATGTTATGGCAGCTGTATCTCGCCCAACTCAAGCGGCTGCCTCAGCTGCAGCGCAAACTTTTTCTGCTCCAAGTGAAGTTCGCACCCAATCTGTTGCGGTATCCCCGCTTCGTGGCACAACAGTTAGCATGTCAAGACTTAGAAAAGTTATTGCTGCAAGAATGCTTGAATCCCTATCCGTTAGCGCCCAGCTAACAACAGTTATTGAAGTTGATATCACCAAGATTGCTCGTCTGCGCGAAAAAGCTAAAGCAACCTTTGAAGGTCGCGAAGGTGTGAAATTAACTTATCTGCCATTTTTTGCAGTGGCAGTCTGTGAAGCGCTTAAACAACATCCTGTTGTAAATGCTTCAGTAGAGGGCGATCAGATTACTTATCATGGAGCCGAACACCTAGGTATTGCAGTGGATACTGAGCGCGGTCTATTAGTCCCAGTGATTCGTGATGCTGGAGATCTAAATATGGGCGGCATTGCAAGAAGAATTGTTGATGTCGCTTCAAGAACTAGAGATAACAAGATCTCGCCAGATGATTTAGGTGGCGGCACATTTACCATCACAAATACTGGATCCCGAGGAGCACTCTTTGATACTCCGATAATTAACCAGCCTCAGGTAGCAATCTTGGGAGTTGGCGCTGTTGTTAAGCGCCCAATGGTTGTTAAGGGAGAAGATGGCGGAGAGACAATCGCTATTCGTTCCATGGTCTATCTTGCACTTTCCTACGATCATCGAATTGTCGATGGCGCAGATGCTGCAAGATTCTTAACTACTCTTAAAGACCGTCTAGAAGAGGGTCGTTTCGAATCTGATCTAGGGCTCTAAATGTCCCTGCCACAGCGCATCGCCATCACCGGTGCTTCGGGATTGATTGGTACGGCGCTTGTCGGCCATCTCAAGTCTGAAGGCCACACGGTTCAAAAACTTGTAAGACGAAAAGTCGTCTCCCCTGATGAAGTCTTCTGGGATCCCCGAAGTGGAGATATTGATTTAGCAGCCCTTGATGGCGTCGATGCAATTATTCACCTTGCTGGCGCAAATGTTGGCGATAAGAGATGGACTAAGAAATATCGCGCAGAGATTCTAAATTCTCGGCTCCTTGGCACCACAACAATTGCTAACGCTGTTTCAAATCTTAAGCCTGATGTTTTTATCTCTGCCAGTGCCATTGGTTGGTATGGCGAAACTGGCAATAGAGCAGTGAGTGAATCTGATCGACCTGGAGATGATTTTTTAGCAGCCGTTTGCAAGCAGTGGGAGGCAGCAGCCGACCTCGCCACAAACACTAGAGTTGTAAAAATTAGAACTGGACTAGTTCTAGATTCAACAGGTGGAGCGTTAGGAAAGATGCTTCCTCTATTTAAGTTTGGCGTTGGCGGAAAATTAGGTAGTGGAAAGCAATGGTGGTCGTGGATCACACTTCATGATCTTGTTGAGGCAATCTGCTTTCTATTGGAGAAGCCAGTAAGTGGGGCAGTAAATCTCACCGCTCCAAATCCAGCAACGAATCAAGAATTTACTTCAGCCCTTGCAAGAGCGCTGAAGCGCCCTGCGCTAATTCCAGTTCCAGGCTTTGCCCTCAAAATCGCCCTTGGAGGATTTTCAAGTGAAGTTCTAGGCTCAAAGAAGGTTTTGCCAACTGCGCTATTAGATGCTGGTTTTAATTTTGATTATCCTCACTTAGCTCCAGCGCTCAGTGCGTTACTTGCCGAGTAGTCCTCACCTAATACTTATCTGGCGCGCTTGATCAATAATTCTGGCAACGCTCAGTGATAGCTCTCTACTGACAGGAAGTTCACCGCCATATTCAATAGCAAGTCTCACCTCGTTATAGAAAGCTGGATAGAAACCAGGCTCTCCTTGATAAGAGTATGAATCGCTACCCTTATAAATTTTTGCGCTACTTGTAATCTCATCGCCATCTATCCACTGGCCAGCTTGGGCTCTAAATCCCTTTCTTAAAATCTCCTCCTGCTTATCAAGATCAGTAATTACCAAACTGGCCTTATCGCCATTAAGCCGAATCTTTGGCCCAGGGTTTCCACTTATGGCGCTGGCGGAGAGATAGGAATCAACGCCGTTATCGTGCTTTAAAACCAGAAGTACATCATCATCACTTGTGCCGCGAACGCTTCTTACACTTGAAAATACCAACTCAGCTGGGCCAAACCAATCAAGAGCAGTTGATACTAAATGGCTTTGAAGGTCTAGCAGTATCCCACCGCCTGCCTCACTAGAAGCGTTTTCTCGCAAAGAGAGCGGGTTTATCTCTGGTCTAAATCTTTCAAACCTTGACTCCAGACGAAAAATATTACCAATTTCTCCCTGCTCGATTATCTTCTTTATGGTTAAGGAATCAGAGTCCCAAAGTCGATTGAAAAATACCGTTAAGAGCACACCGCTCTGCTCAGCTGCATCATAAAGACTAAGGGCCTCGTAGTAATCCCGTCCCATGGGTTTATCAACAACTGTATTGATTCCAGCTCTAATTGAAGCAAGTGCGTGCTCGCTATGAAATTCATTTGGCGATGCCACAACAATTAAATCTAGATCTTCTGCGACTAACTCATCAATTGAATTAACTATTACTGCATTTGGAAAGTCTTGATGGGCAGCAGCTTTTTTCTCAAGCGATCTCGCACATATTGCTGTTACATGAAATCCAGCAGCAAGAAGTGTTGGACCGTGGAAATAGCGACCAGCTAATCCATAGCCAATTATTCCTGCCTTCATTTAGCGAGAGTTTAGTTCTCTTGATGTTGCAGCTTTGATGGCCACCAGATCTTTGGTCCAATTACTCGCACCAAAGCTGGAACTAGAAGGGAGCGAACTATTATGGTGTCTAGAAGGACGCCAAAGGCGACAGCAAATCCAAGCTCTGCTAAGAAGACTAGCGGCAAGATTCCAAGGACTCCAAAGGTTGCTGCAAGAACTATTCCGGCTGAGGTGATAACCCCGCCAGTAACAGTTAAGCCTTTGATGATTCCTGCCCTGGTTCCAATCTTTAACGACTCTTCTCTAACCCTAGTCATTAAGAAGATGTTGTAATCAATGCCTAGTGCAACTAGGAATATGAAGGCAAAAAGCGGGAAGGCTGCATCAGTTCCAGCAAATCCAAAGACATTATCAAAGACCAGGGCGCAGACTCCAAGAGTTGCAGCAAAGGAGAGAACTACAGTTCCTAATAAGAGCGCCGCTGCCAGAATACTTCTCAGCAAGAAGCCAAGGATCACAGCAATTAGAAGAAGCACAATAGGAATAATTACTCGATTATCTCTACGAGATGATTGATCGACGTCATAGCCGATTGCGCTCTGTCCACCTACCAAAATATTGGGATTAACTTGCTTAGCAGCTTGGCGAATTAAGGGAATGCTCTCTTTGCCTTCAGCAGAATCAGGAGCAACTTTTAAGGTGGCATAGAGCACTACTTTTCCATCAACTACTTTAAGTTCAGAAGTTGGCCGCTGTGTAACTGGATCTACATTTGTTAGCGGCACTACAGATGCAACGCTTGAAACCCGTCCAATTGCTGCTGCAGCAGAGGCGATATCTGCTTGATCCACAACAATTTCAACTGGAGTTCCCTCCCCACTTGGGAAATGCTCTCCTAGCTTTTCTAGTCCAATAACTGAATCAGTTCGAGTAGTAAAGGCTTCACTCTGTGAGAGTCCATCAGATTTCAAAGTGATAGAAAATCCAGCAAAGATAAGCAGCGCAAGTGCTGTGCTGATCCAAACAGCCTTTGGGCGACGATCAACCAAACTTCCAACTCTTGCCCAGAGCCCCGAGAGTTTCTCATCAACATCACCAACGCGTGGAATCTTTGGCCAGAAAATCCAGCGACCAAAGACAATTAATAAAGCTGGAAGTAGAGTCAAAACTGCAAGCATTGAAGATGCGATTCCAATTGATCCAACAGGGCCAAGGCCGCGATTACTTGAAAGGTCGCTTAGTAGCAGAACCATAAGTCCGGCAATAACAGTTGATCCTGAAGCGATGATTGGCTCTACAACCCCGCGCAGTGCAATCTTCATCGCTTCAAATCTAGATTGATGTTGGTGGAGCTCTTCGCGATAACGTGCAATTAATAACAACGCATAGTCAGTGGCGGCTCCCAGAACCAAAACATCAAGAATTCCTTGGGTCTGGCCATTTAGATCAATAATGTCTTCTCTTGCCAGGTAATAAACAATCATGGTGGCGATACCTAGCGCGCTTGCTGCGGTAAATAACGGCAATATCCAGAGCACTGGAGAGCGATAGACCACAATAAGGATAATCGCCACAACTATCAGAGTTGTCTGCAATAGCCTGGTATCGATTGAACCAAAGGCTTCAAATAGATCTGCAAATAATCCGGCAGGACCCGTTACATGGGTGGTAATTCCTGCGGAAGTGAACTCTTTCTCCATATCTTCTCTAATGAATTCGATAATCTTTGGAAAGATTGGCTCGCCATCAATATTGGCATCAGCAACTGCGAAATCCAGTTGTGCATTTATCAAGATTGCCTTGCCATCTGCCGATGGAATTGGAGTTAGCGGAACTCCCCTGGCAAAGTAGGTACTCAATGGCTTTCCAGTAGCAGGAAGGGTTTTACTTAGCAGCGTAGCTGAATACTGATTCACTCTCGCAAAGGCTTGAGCATTGGTAGCAGGGTTTAAATCTCCAAGTAATAAGAGCAGTGCTGGAAATAGTTGATCATCCTGCGATGAGAACTTAACCAATACCTCGCCAGCGATAGTTGATTCGGCGCTATCGGGCAAGAAGGCAGAATTGTCATTTTCTTGGACTGTAGAAATCTTGGAGAATGCTCCCCCAGCAAAGCCGCCAATTGATAGCCAGACTAAAATTGAGACCATCGCTATCCATAATGCCTTGCGACCCTTTACGCCAGATTTCTTCCTCTCGCTCAATACTTCCTGACTCACAGCATCTCCTTGTAATCTCGCACCTCGATAGTTTTGGGGTGATTTTGGCTACTGTCAACCCATATTCTTTAAGCCTTAGGAGCGTAATTCTACCGCTCATTGCGCCAAGAACTGCGCTATAAAGTTAGGCTCTACCTATGATTTCACAAGCCCTGGCAAGCACGAGAGAAGAAGTCTCGACTATCAATTGCCAAAGCCTTGGATTAATTGATTACGAAGAGGCGCTAGCAATTCAGCGCCAACTTCACCAAGAGGTTGTAGAAGAGATGAGTGCTAGCTCACTTCTTTTGCTACAGCATCCACCGGTATTTACTGCCGGGCGAAGAACGCTAGATAGTGAGCGACCAATTGATGGCTCAAAGGTAATTGATGTTGATAGAGGTGGAAAAATCACATTCCATGGCCCAGGACAAATTGTGGGATATCCAATCGTTAAATTAAAAAAGCCAAATGATGTTGTCGGATTTGTTAGACAGCTTGAGAAAGCTTTGATTCAAATCTGTCAGGACTTCAACATTGAAGGGCAAACATATTGCGAGCGATCTGGCGTTTGGGTTCGCGATGAAAAAGGCGATCGAAAGATTGCGGCCATTGGAATCAGAGTTGCAAAGGGCGTAACGATGCATGGCTTTGCGCTAAATGTTAACCCCGACCTTAGCTACTTTGACCGGATTATCCCCTGCGGAATTGCCGATGCGCAGGTTACTTCAATGGAGAGAGAATTGAATCGAAGTATTTCAGTTGAGCAAGTTCAAGAAGTCGTAGAGATGCGAATGAAACAATCACTTAGTCAGGTGAGTCAATAATGCTTGCCCCTGATGGACGTAAGTTATTAAGAATTGAGGCGCGCAATGCCGAAACCCCCATTGAGCGAAAGCCAGAGTGGATTAAGACAAAGGCAAAAATGGGACCGCAGTACAGCGCGCTTCGATCTCTTGTTGCTAAAGAAGGTTTACATACTGTCTGCCAAGAGGCGGCTTGTCCTAACATCTATGAATGCTGGGAAGATAAAGAAGCCACATTTTTAATCGGCGGCAGCGCCTGCACAAGAAGGTGCGATTTCTGCAATATCGATACCGGAAAACCTGAAGCCTTGGATAGAGATGAACCGAGAAGAGTTGCCGAGTCGGTAGCAACGATGGGACTTAAATATGCCACCGTTACCGGTGTTGCAAGGGATGATCTAGAGGATGAAGGAGCCTGGCTCTATAGCGAAACTATCCGCCAGATTCATCAAGTAGTTCCTGGGTGCCTGGTTGAAATGCTGGCCCCTGACTTTTCAGCAAAGCCTGAGCTTTTAAGTGAAGTATTTGAAAGTAGGCCTGAGGTATTTGCTCATAACCTTGAAACTGTTCCAAGAATATTTAAAAGAATTAGACCTGCATTTGATTACGAGAGATCTTTAAGCGTTATTACTCAGGCAAGAGACTTTGGCCTGATTACCAAGTCAAATCTAATTCTTGGCATGGGAGAGGAGCGAAGTGAAATATCGCAGGCGCTCCTTGATTTAAGAAGCGCAGGCTGTGAGTTAATCACCATCACTCAATATTTAAGGCCATCTAATCTGCATCACCCTGTTGAAAGATGGGTTAAGCCGCAGGAGTTTGTTGAATTAGCAAAAGAGGCAGAGGAGTTAGGTTTTCTTGGAGTGATGAGTGGACCGCTTGTGAGATCAAGTTATCGAGCAGGAAGGTTATATAAGCAAGCCATCGCTGCCCGTCAAGGGATTTCAAATGGCTGATCTGGTCTATCCCCCAGTTATAAAACTAGTTCGTGCGTTTTGGAAGTATCTAGATCTGCGATTCACTTTTTACGGACAGAGTCATATTCCAAATAAGGGTCCAGCAATTCTTGCTATGAATCATGTTGGCTATCTTGATTTTGCACTAGCTGGAACAGCCTTTCTTCCCACTTCCCGCTTAGTTAGATTTATGGCAAAGAAAGAAATCTTTGATCATCCAATAGCCGGTCCGCTAATGCGCGGTATGAAACATATCAGCGTTGATCGAAGTAATGGCGCCCCTTCTTTTCTTGCAGCTCTTAAGGCTCTTGATAAAGGTGAGATCGTTGGTGTTTTTCCGGAAGCAACGATTTCTCAAAGCTTTGAGCTTAAAGATATGAAGAGCGGCGTTATTCGCCTAGCTATGGAATCTGGCGCTCCAATCCTTCCGATGGTGATTTGGGGCTCGCAGCGAGTGTGGAGCAAGAAGTTGCCGAAGAACTTGTCTCGAAGCAGTATCCCTATCTTTATTTCCATTGGGCCACTTCGATATATCAAGAAAGGCACTGATATCGATAGAGAGCTCGCCGCTCTTAAAGAAGCGATGGCTAAATTACTAAATCAAGTTCAGAGTGATTATCCTGACCCCCATAAGGGCGCTAGATGGGCGCCAGCAAGGCTCGGTGGAAGCGCTCCAAGCCCTGCAGAACTTGAAGATAAGAAAAGAAATAAAAAGGAGAGTTGAGAGATGTTTGGTAGAAAGAAGAAGGATCCCAACGCTCCTAAGAAAGTCAGATTTAAAACGATTCGCGATGCTTACTCCCTTGCTCGCAAGCATTACAAGTTTGTCTCTCTCCGCTGCCTCGCTGTCTTTGCGCCACTTTGGGGCGCAGGAATTGGAATTGGAGCCTTCTTTGACCGACCAGGTTATGCAGCTTTTCTAACCTTTCCACTCGCTTTTCTTGGCGCTTTCTTTTACTTTACGCGACTTGCCGGAAATGCTGCCTACGCATCAATTGAGGGACAGCCTGGCGCTGGAGCCAGTGTTTTAATGTCAATTCGTAAAGGCTGGACCATTACTCCAGCAGTAAATGTTAATAAGAACCAAGATATGGTTCATCGCGCAGTTGGTAAAGCTGGAGTAGTTCTAGTTGGCGAAGGTGGCCATGCACTTAGATCCCTGCTTACAGATGAGAAGCGAAAGATGGAGCGCTTTGCCCCAGGTGTTCCTATCCATGAAATAGTAATTGGAAATGAAAAAGATCAAGTCTCGGTTCGAAAACTACAGAAGAGAATGAAAAAATTTCCTAAAAAGCTCTCAACAGTTCAGGTGCGAGAGCTGCGAGCAAGACTTAAATCAGTTGGCGGGCTTAATATTCCGCTTCCAAAAGGTCCCATGCCTAAGAACATGAGGATGCCTAAGCCTCGTTAAGCTCGTTTCTTACTAACTCTCATTACAACAGACTTAGCAGCACGGTCATGTAGACCCCTGCCATCTTTATCAGTAACAACAGCTGGAATAACAAGTGCTATGAGGATTGTGCGAAGCAGAATTGGCCCCGGGCGTAGGAAGAGATTATCTGGCCAACTTAAAACTCTTAAGCCCATAACTCTCTGTCCTGCAGATGCCCCGCCAAGTGATGTAAGTAGGGAAACCTCTAAAACAAAAACTCCAAGGCGAAACAGCGATGGTCCAAGCGCGCTTGCTTGCAAGGGATAAACCAGAGCCGCAGTAAATGATGCAATAGCCCAATCAATGCATAGCGCCAGCACTCGCCGGCCAAGTCCTGCCCGTTCCATAGGCTCAACCTAACTAAAAAAGCTCCCTTAGGCCCGTTTTATGAAACATAGCCGTAACCCACCGGTTATGGATATTTCACCGCCCTAGCCTAGGTTTGGGCCATTGCTAGAGAGCTCAACGTGGAGCTAAAGATGAAGAAAAACCTCAGGAGAGAAATGTTTAAAAATTCTGCAGAAGTTTTGAATTACATAAAGAAAGAAAATGTTGCACTTGTTGATGTTCGCTTCACCGATCTGCCTGGTCTGCAGCATCACTTCAACGTTCCCGTTTCGCAATTTACTGAAGATGTCTTTAAAGATGGTCTGATGTTTGATGGTTCCTCAATTAGAGGTTTCCAATCTATTCATGAATCAGATATGAAACTTCTTCCAGCACCAGAGACAGCATTTATTGATCCATTTAGAACTGAAAAAACTTTAGTTCTTCATTTCTCAGTAGTAAATCCTAATGATAACTCGGCATATAGTAGAGACCCACGCCAGATTGTTAATAAGGCAGTGGAATATATGAGATCTACTGGAATTGCAGATACCGCATACTTTGCTCCTGAGGCTGAGTTCTATGTCTTTGATCGCGTTAAATTCCAAACACGTATGAATACCGGCTTCTATGAAGTTGATTCATATGAAGGAGCTTGGAATACTGGAATTGATGATGATCCAGATGGCACACCAAATCGTGGCTATCGCACCAGAATTAAAGGCGGGTATTTCCCAGTCTCTCCAACTGATCAATTTGCTGATCTGCGCGATCAGATGGTTATGAATCTTGCCAAAGTTGGTCTTGATGTAGAGCGCGCACACCATGAAGTTGGAACTGCAGGTCAGATGGAGATCAACTATCGCTTCAATGACATCCTTCATGCCGGCGATGATCTAATGAAGTTTAAATACATCATTAAGAACACTGCTTGGGCTGCTGGAAAGACTGTGACCTTTATGCCAAAGCCACTCTTTGGCGATAATGGCTCTGGAATGCATGTTCACCAATCACTTTGGAAAGATGGCAAACCACTTATGTGGGGCGATGGTTATGCAAATCTTTCTGATACTGCGCGCTGGTATATCGGAGGTCTTCTCAAGCATGCTCCTTCACTACTTGCGTTTACCAACCCAACCGTGAACTCTTATAAGCGTCTTGTTCCAGGATATGAAGCTCCAGTAAATCTTGTTTACTCAGCTCGTAACCGCTCAGCCTGTATCCGTATCCCAATTACAGGATCTAGCCCTAAGGCAAAGCGCATTGAGTTCCGATGCCCAGATCCATCTTCAAATCCATATCTTGCATTTGCTGCGATCTTGATGGCCGGCCTTGATGGAATCACAAATAAGATCGAACCACCAAAGCCAGTCGATAAAGATCTCTACGAATTAGAGGGAGCCGAAGCTAAGGCAATTGCCCAAGTACCTGGCTCGCTAGATGCTGTTATCGATAATCTTGAAGGAGATAACGACTTCTTAACTCGCGGCGGAGTCTTTACTAAAGACTTGATCGATACCTGGATTGATTGGAAGCGTAAGTCAGAAATTGATTACGTACGCTTGCGTCCTCATCCAGCAGAGTTTGAACTCTATTACGATATCTAAACTCAAGAGTTAGAAGAGAGGGTCTGCTTAGGCAGGCCCTCTTTTTTTATTCTAAGTTCTTCAATCTTTGCAGAAGTGTTGGATGAGTGTAATTGAATGCCACATAAGCAGGATGGGGCGAGAGATTTGCAAGGCTATCGGTGGAGATTTTGCTTAAAGCACTTCGCATAGGTTCAGTTTTATAGGTTTGTTTAGCAAAGGTATCGGCCTCATATTCGTTATGACGAGACCAGGTGTTATTTATTAAACCTAGGAAAATACTAAGTGGCGTAAAGAGAATGAAGAATGCTAGCGCTGAGAGATGAAAGCTACTCTCACTTGCCCCTAGTGCGGTTGAGAGCTCCGAATAGCCAAGAAGAAATCCCAAGAGAGCAAAAGTTGCAAAGGTTTGGATATTGCTAAAGATAAACATTGAGAGAGTATGTTTCTTTTTGTAGTGGCCTATTTCATGGGCTAAAACAGCAATGATTTCTGTAGTGGTAAGTTTCTCAATTAAGGTATCAAATAAGACAATGGTCTTGCTTGAACCAAGTCCACTAAAAAAAGCATTTGCCTTCGATGATCTCTTCGAGCCATCCATTACAAATAGGCGACCTAAGTTATAGCCTTGTGAAGCGCAATACTTTTCAATTCCTTGCTTTAGTGGTCCATCTTTAATTGGCTCTAATTTATTAAAAAGCGGTAGGATTAATGTTGTTCCAAACATAAACATTAGAAGCGAGAAGACGGCTAAAAGGGCCCAAGCAAGAATCCAGAAATTTCCACCAAGCTGTTGGTAGAACCAGAGAACTGCTGTTAGCAAGCTGCCCCCTATAAGGGTTGCAAGAGCTGCTCCTTTAATAGTGTCTGTGAAAAATACCTTTGGAGTAGTTTTATTAAACCCATATTTCTCTTCAATTTTAAAGGTTCCATAAAGAGTAAATGGAAGGTTTAGCAGATACGAGATAACACTGAGTGAGGCGATAAAGAGCAGGGATACCAAAATCTGATTATCAAAGATGCTCCTTGCCCAATTATCAAGTGATGCAAACCAGCCATAGCTAAGGGCAAAGATGAGAATCAGAGTTGAGATAGTTGATGAAATAAATCCAAAATGGGTCTTCTCTGCGCTGTAACTAATTGATCTCTCCCGCTCTTTAGCATCATAGAGATGGGCAATCTTGGGATCTAAGGCATTTCTTGCAGTGGATAGGTTTAAGTTATCCAGGATTGATTCGATTACGTAAGCGGCAAGGACTATTACTACTAAGGCAGTTAAAAGCATTTTCTTAGGGTAGCCGATAGGCTCGCCTTATGTGTCGACTCATGGCCTATAGTTCAAAAACCCCAGTCAATCTCCCCGAATTTATGGGCCAGGGCTTTAGCGACTTTCTTAAACTCTCAGAGGTTCATAACGATTCCTGGGGTCTAGCTCTTGCTAATCCAGATAGCGCAACGGTAATTAAAGAAGTGGCAAGCGCCGCATCTAGCGCTAGGTTTAGTGAAGTCATTAGCAATCAAAGCGCGCCAGGGGCTCTACTTCACTTTAGATGGGCCTCCCCTGGCCTTGGAGTCACTCACGAAAATGCACATCCATTTAGCTTTGAAGATATCGCCTTTATCCATAATGGCGCCCTTAGCCCTTATGAAGCTGTTAAATCACTGGTTGCTCCAGAATTTGAATCACTTAGAGAGGGTGATACCGATAGCGAGCTCTTCTTTCTCTATCTTCTAACTGAGATTAAAGCCATTGGATTTGTAGATGGAGTGGTTAAGGGGATAAAGAATCTAAAGCAGAACTTTGATTATAGCTCAATTAATTCCATGATTATCAACTCTGACTACCTAATTGTGGTTAGTGAACATGATCCTTTAAATAAACCAAGTTGGACCGATGATCTCTACTACCAACTGCGCTTTCGCATCGATGAAAACGGTGTTGCAGTTGCCTCCTCAGGCTGGGATCAAAGCGGCTGGATATTGATGGATAATCACTCAATTCTTATTGTTAATCGCCATGATTTAACTCATCAGATTAAGGCAATATAGATTAGCTAGCTGGTTCTTTCTTTATCCGCTCAACTGATACCACCAAGATAACTCCAATCAAAATAATCAATCCTCCGATTGCATATGCGCTAGTGATTAATTCATCAAGAAATATTGCGCCAAGTGCCACTGCAATTATCGGATTAACATAGGCATAAGTTGCAGTAAGTGACACAGGGGCATTAGCAACTAGCCAGAGATATGCGGTATATGCCGCGATTGATCCAAAAAAGACTAGATAGAAAAACCATAGCCAAGACCAGTTGGTTGCATCAAGAAAGTCAGATATCGATTCTCCCTTAATAAATCCTGCCAGTGTCAGAGAGGCTCCCCCAGCCAACATTTCATAGGCAGTAAAGACAAGAGTATTTTTAGGAAGTCGAAACCTTGGAGCTAGAAATGTTCCAAGAGCCCAACCAATATTTCCCAGAAGTACCAAGAGCATAAAGAGAAAGAGCTTGAAATTTTCAATATCGCTAACTGGAGTAATGCTTCCAGGCTTAAGTAGAAGAGCTACCCCAGCAAAACCGATCACTAAACCTAGCCAGGACATTTTTACCAATCGCTCACCAGAGATGGTGCGAAAGATTGCTATCCAGAGCGGAAGCGCTGCAATTATTAGCGCAACAATGCCTGAGGGGACATAAGCCTGGGCTATGGAGACTGTCCCGATACCAAATCCAAGAAGTAAGAAACCCATTAGAAGCGAGCTTTTTAGCTCTGCTCTAGGAATTCTAAGCTCACTACTCCCCTGGCGAAGCGAAATGATTAGAGCAAGAAGTAATCCTGCAATTAAAAAGCGAATCCCCATTGCCAGAAGTGGCGGCATACTCTCGATTACATAGGCAATTGCAAAGTAGGTCGATCCCCAGATGAGATAAACGGTCCAGAGCGAAAGCCAGGTCAGCTGTGACTTTGATATTCCTTGAGACCTCTGAGCGCTCATGGCGCCACCTTAAGGCCTGAAAATAGAGCTTGAGACCTTTTGGCCTTTGCTATGCAAATGCAAATGATTTGCGTTAACATACGCCTATGCATATCCCTGATGGCTTCATCGATATCCCTACCTCTGCGGCCTTTGGAACCCTTGCTCTTGCTGGCACCGCAATTGCCTTAAAGAAGGCAAAAACGGAGGTTGATGATCGCACCGCCCCTATGGCTGGGCTGACCGCAGTATTTATCTTTGCAGTTCAGATGCTCAACTTCCCTGTTGCTGCCGGGACTAGCGGCCATCTCCTTGGTGGTGCGCTGGCAATGGTTTTGGTCGGCCCTTATGCCGCATCTCTTGCAATCACTGTGGTCCTTGGCGTTCAAGCTCTCCTCTTTGCCGATGGCGGGTTAACTGCTCTCGGGTTAAATGTATTTAATTTAAGTGTTATCGCAGTGCTTGTCAGTTTTCTTGCCTTTAAATTGATGGTAAAGCTCTTGCCTAAGACAAAATCTGCAATTGCATTAGCTGCAGGAATTGCTGCCTTTGTTTCAGTTCCAATCTCTGCTTCAGCCTTTACTCTGCAATATGCCATTGGCGGAAATGGAACTGCGCCAGTTGAGACGGTTTTCATAGCGATGTTCTCCACGCATCTCTTGATTGGTATTGGCGAAGCTGTAATTACCGCGCTCACAGTCTCAGCAATACTTGCATCAAGATCTGATCTTGTTTATGGCTGGAGCAGAAAAGAAGTTGCGTTGGAGATACGATCCTGATGAATCAGAGTAAGAATAATTTAAAGAAATTCTATGCAATCTTCTTTCTCGCTGCTCTATCTCTCGCAGGGGGACTCTCCTACTACGCATCTTCAAGCCCAGATGGACTAGAAAAAGTTGCTGAGGATGAAGGATTTTTAGAGAGTGCGAAGGATTCAGCTCTTTCAAACTCACCACTTGCTGATTATGGGCTTGCAGGCCTTGATAATGAGCGCCTGAGCGTTGGGATCGCCGGAGTAGTTGGAGTCGTTGTTACAGCCATCATCGCACTTGCGCTATTTACTCTGGTTAAGAAGAGAAACTAAATATTTCACCTAAGACTCATGACCATGGTCATGATGTAGGAGAGCGCCTCTATCTACATCGCCATACCTTCATCCATGACCTGCCGCCTCAAATTAAGATCGTGGCTGCTCTTCTTTTTATATTGGTAGCCGTTGCTACCCCGATAACTAATATCGCCGCTTATATCGCCTACTTTTCACTCATCTGGCTCGCGCTAATAACTGCCAAGATTCCACCATTGACGGTGATTAAGCGCAGCCTGATTGAGATTCCCTTTGTCGCATTTGCTCTCTTGATGCCTTTCTTTGGCCAAGGAGAGAGAGTTGATTTTCTAGGTTTATCTCTCTATCAAGAGGGGATAAATGCTGGCGCAGGAATTATTGCTAAAGCAACTCTTGGAGTGTTAAGCGCAATCCTGCTCTCAGCAACCACCACCGCACGAGAGATTTTGCGAGGGCTTGAAATACTCCGCCTTCCAAGCACGCTGGTGCAGATAGCAACATTTATGTTGCGCTATCTCAATGTAGTAACCGATGAGATGGAGCGTATGAGCGTTGCAAGAGCCTCAAGAGGTTTTGATGCTAAGGGAATTAGACATTGGAGAGTTTTAGCTAACTCTGCCGGAGCTCTCTTTATAAGATCATATGAACGCGGCGAGAGAGTTCATCTAGCAATGCTCTCTCGTGGATATGGTGGAGAGCTACCAAAAGAAGAAAGAGAAGAAGTATTACCGCAGCAGATCGCACTTGGCTTAGCTCTTCCACTTCTAGCTCTTACATCCCTACTAATTTCGATCTTGATCTAGTGGAAATGGAAACAAATGTCTGAAAAGAGTTTAGAGGTCTCTGGCCTTGCCTATGCCTATCCTGATGGAAATCAAGCGCTCTATGGAGTCAACCTCTCTATAAATCAGGGAGAGAGAGTTGCGCTGCTTGGTCCAAATGGGGCAGGAAAAACGACTTTAGTTCTTCATCTAAATGGCATCATCCCAACGATGCAAGGACAGGTACGAGTAGCTGGTAAGTTAGTTGATTCAAAAAATGCAGAGAGTATTAAATCTGTTCGCCATAAAGTTGGAGTCGTTTTTCAAGATCCTGATGATCAATTATTTATGCCAACCGTTGGTCAGGATGTCGCCTTTGGTCCCTACAACTCAGGGCTACGCGGAATAGAGCTAGAAAAGGCAGTTACGGAGGCTCTGGAATTAGTGGGAATGAGTGAATTTATTGATAGGCCTCCCCATCATCTCTCCTTTGGCCAGAGAAGAAGGGTTGCTGTAGCCACAGTTCTAGCGATGAAACCAGAGATTTTGGTGATGGATGAGCCATCATCAAATCTAGATCCTGCTGCGCGGCGAGAGCTAGCAGAGATAATCACATCACTTGATGTCACTTTGCTTATGGTCACCCATGATCTGCCATTTGCATATGAACTCTGCCAGCGCGCGGTAATACTTTCGGCTGGCGTTGTTGCAGCAGATGATGAGATTTCAAAAGTGCTGTCAAATAAGCAACTTTTAACAGCCAATCGCTTGGAGCTTCCTAAAGGTTTTAACCTCTAGTCAAGGAAGAAGTCAAGGAGAAAATCAGTAGTTCCTGGAACAACAGAGTACTTCTCTAAATCAGTAATCCCCTCTGATGCTAGAACTTCATCATCAACAAAAAAGTTACCACTACAAGAAGCAGATTCACGATTTAAAATAATATAAGCAGCATCGGCCAGAATCTCAGGGGTGCGACAGGCGGCAGTATCAACTCCAGGGATCATTGCAAGTGCTGCAGTATCAATTGCAGTCCTTGGCCAGAGGGCGTTAACAGCTATCTTATCTCGCTTAAACTCCTCGGCCATTCCAAGAACACACATACTCATTCCATATTTAGCCATTGTGTAGGCCACATGGTTTCTAAACCACTTTGCCTTCATTGAAAGCGGAGGCGAGAGAGTCAAGATGTGAGGATTTCGGCCAGCTTTAGCACTTTCTTGCAGGTGCGGTAGAACTGCTTGGGAGGTTAGAAAGGTTCCCCGAACATTTACATCAAACATTAAATCAAATCTCTTAGCAGGCGTTTGCAGCGTGGGGGTGAGATTAATAGCGCTCGCGTTGTTAATTAAGATATCAATGCCGCCAAACTCTTTCGCAGCTTGATCAACAGCTGCGCTTATCTGATTTTCATCCCTTAAGTCGCATTGAATAGCGAGGGCCTTTCCCCCAGCGGCTGTGATTTCACTTGCTGCGGTGTGGATGGTTCCTGGAAGCTTTGGATTTGGTTCATTAGTTTTAGCAGCAATTGCAATCATTGCTCCGTCTTTTGCAGCCCTGATAGCGATGGCTAGTCCAATACCTCGAGATCCGCCAGTAATAAAAATCTTCTTTCCTGCAAGACTCATCTACTTACCCTTCTTTGCTGCTAGTTTCATAAAGGCCTCTTGAGCCTCATCGGATTCAAGGGCGCGCAGGAAGAGCTCCCCTTCTGCCTGCATTACCACTTTAACCTTCTCATGGAGATCACTCTTTAATAGTGCTTTTGTCTGCAAGATTGCATTTGGCGGCTGGCTTGCAAGCTTTAGCGCAATTTTCTTAGTCTCATCTTTTGGATTTTCAGCTATGCCTGCAATTAGACCCATCTCAACTGCCTGCTTCGCGTTAAAAGGTTCTCCAGTGAGAAGAATCTGCGCAGCTTTTTGATATCCCACAAGTCTTGGAAATAGCAGAGTTGCCCCAGCTTCAGGAACAAGGCCTAGGTTCACAAATGGCATTGAAAAGATAGTTTTCTCAGATGCAATAGTGATATCGCAGTGAAGCAACATCGTTGTTCCTATCCCAATTGCATTTCCTGAAACTGCTGCAAGGAGTGGCTTTGTGAAATTGTGAATTTCTTGCAGGAAATTCCAAACAGGTGAGCCAGGCTCATGAGGCGGATTGTTAAGAAAATCAAAGATGTCATTTCCAGCGGTGAAATGTGGCCCTTCATGCGTGATAACTACTGCTCTAATCCCAAAGTCGCCGTTGGCCTCTTTGAGCGCATCGGCGAGAAGTTGATACATATCTCGGGTGATGGCATTCTGTTTTGCCACCCGATTCAGAGTTAAGGTCAGGACCTGCTCATCTAGGGACGTAAGGACCTCACTCATCCCTGAATCCTAACTCTTTAGTTCGCCGGCAATAAAAGCTTTCGTTCTCTTTAGAGCCTCTTCATCTGAGTACTGCTCAGGGGGAGATTTCATAAAGTAACTAGATGGCGAAAGAAGTGGCCCGCCAATTCCTCTATCCATCGCAACCTTTGCGCAGCGAAGGGCATCGATAATTACCCCAGCAGAGTTTGGTGAATCCCAAACCTCAAGTTTGTATTCAATAGTTAGTGGAACATCGCCAAATGCTCGACCTTCAAGTCGAACAAAGGCCCACTTGCGATCATCGAGCCACTGCACATAATCAGATGGCCCAATATGAACATTGCCCTCTCCTATATCGTAATCAAGCTGCGATGTAACTGACTGGGTTTTGGAGATCTTCTTTGACTCTAGGCGATCTCGCTCAAGCATATTTTTAAAGTCCATATTTCCACCAACATTTAATTGATAGGTTCTATCGACTTTGACTCCGCGGTCCTGGAATAGCTTGGTCAGGACTCGATGGGTAATAGTTGCGCCAACTTGAGATTTAATATCATCACCAACGATTGGAAGGCCAGCCTGTGTGAATTTATCGGCCCACTCAGGGGTTGAAGCGATAAAGACTGGAAGTGCGTTAACAAAACCGCAGCCAGCATCAATTGCGCATTGGGCATAAAACTTTGTAGCAACCTCTGAGCCAACAGGCAGATAACAGACTAGAACATCGACCTTGGCATCCTTAAGTGCTTTGACTACATCAACAGCTGGCGAATCAGACTCTGTAATTGTCTCCCTGTAATAGCGACCAAGGCCATCATGAGTTACACCTCTTAAAACTTTAACTCCAGATTGAGGCACTTCAGAATATTTGATGGTGTTGTTTTCACTAGCCCAGATTGCATCTGAAAGATCAAGACCAACTTTTTTCTTATCAACGTCAAATGCAGCAACAAACTTCACATCACCTACGTGATATCCCCCGACGACTACATTCATCAGACCGGGAATCTCTTGATCCCTTGCCGCATCTCGGTAGTAATGCACCCCTTGCACTAGAGAATTGGCGCAATTACCAATTCCAACTATTGCTACGCGGATCTCTTTATCTGGGCTCACTAGTTTTTCCTTTCAGATCTGATCATTTGATCAAGCCAAGTGATTTCTCGCTCAGCAGTTTCAAGAGAGTGGCGGCGCCACTCCAGAAGATATTTATCAAGACCAACGGCTGACTTATCTAGATCAGCTTTTAAGATCTCAGCCTTCTCCTTGAGGCGGCGCTGGCGCCCCTCAAGAATTCTTAATCGATTGCGAGTTGAAGTTGGACCAAAGAAAGCGACGCTCACTTCAAAGTTATCGTCATCTAGGCCGAGCTCTCCTGCCCCTTGCGTTAATTCATCGAATTTTGATATGCCCCTTTGGGTTATGGAGTAGACGATTCGAACTCTCTTTGACTTTCCACCCTTGGGAACTTCCAATTGGATGATCAGACCTGCATCAAGCATTCGCTTCAATTGCGGATAGAGGACTGAGAATGAGAGAGCTCTAAAGGGGCCAAAGATGGCTGTTAGCCTCTTTCGAAGCTCATAGCCATGCAGGGAGCTCTCCTTTAATAGGCCAAGGAGGGCAAACTCGAGCGATTCAGCTCTAGATCTCATCTACCCCACCCCCTATTTATATCGATTCGATATATCGAGTAGATAGTAAACCCTGCCTGGCGCCGCCGCGCAACTCTGACCCGCAAAGATCCCCAGGGTGTCGTTATAAAACTCCCAGATTTGCGCGCGTCAGACTTATTAGTAGCAAATATCAGGCATGCCCTTTTTTTCTAGAGTTCGCCCGCACTCGAAATATTGCCTACAGAACCAATTGGCGCACTACAAATGAGGACCGACATGAGCCTTCTCTCATGGAAGCTACACGGAACTGGAAAGAGCATTGCCCCTGGCGAGGTTGTCTCGACAGATGAACGTTTAAGTTGGCCGCGCACCATTGGCGTTGGTTTCCAACATATTGCAGCAATGTTCGGAGCTACTTTCCTAGTTCCAATTCTTACGGGCCTACCCCCTACCACCACTCTTTTCTTCTCTGGCGTGGGAACGATTCTCTTCCTCATCATTACTCAAAATAAAGTTCCAAGCTATCTTGGATCATCCTTTGCATTCCTTGCTCCAATTGCCGCATCTGTTAAAAGTGACAGCATGGCAGTTGCCCTCGGCGGCGTGGTTGCAACCGGAGTCCTATTGGCCCTCGTCGGTCTAATTGCTCGCGCAGTTGGAACTGGCTGGATTAATTGGATGTTGCCTCCTGTCGTTACTGGAACCATCGTTATGGTCATCGGCCTAAACCTTGCTCCAGCTGCTAAAAATGGTTTAGCAAGTGGACCAGTTCTAGGAACTTTGACCCTGCTTGCAATCGCATCATTTGCAGCCTTCTCACGCGGCTTCATTGGGCGCATTTCGATTTTCCTCGGAGTTGTTGTGGGATATCTAGTGGCATTTGTCATGGGAGATGTCAACACTAATGGAATCTCGTCAGCTAAATGGATTGCTGCCCCAACTTTTACTACTCCTGAATTCAAAGTCAGCGCCATCATTCTCTTCATCCCAGTAGTTCTGGTGCTGATTGCTGAAAACGTTGGACATGTTAAAGCGGTATCAAATATGACTGGCAAAGATCTTGATGATCAGATGGGTAATGCCCTATTTGCTGATGGCGTTGCTACCAGCCTTGCGGGCGCTGGCGGCGGCTCAGGAACCACCACTTATGCTGAAAATATCGGTGTAATGGCTGCTACTCGAGTTTATTCAACCGCGGCATATTGGATTGCAGCTTTTGGCGCAATCATCTTGTCGGTATCACCAAAGTTTGGCGCAGTTCTTAGCGCTATTCCTGGTGGAGTTCTAGGAGGAGCGCAAGTTGCTCTCTTTGGAATGATCGGAATTCTAGGAGCAAAAATCTGGATTGAATCAAAGGTGAATTTCACTGATTCCACCAATTTGCTCGTGGTTGCTACCGCAATCATCATAGGAATTGCTGATGTCTCCTGGACCAGTGGTGATTTCACATTTAATGGAATCATCAACGCAACCTTGGTTGCAATCGTTGGTTATCGCGTATTTCACAATATCTCCAAATCGCGTGGAACCAGCGTTTCATAAATCAGCAGTAAATTAGCTATCTAGAGTAGTTAATTGAGGCGCCTGGCTTAGCCGCTAGGCGCCTCTTTATTTATCCCTTTTTCTAGGCAAAAGTGTTGGATAATTCTCCGATGATTCTCGACTTCCCAGCTAGATATCCTGAATTTCTAATTGCTGCGATGATCATTATTTTGGCCCCAGGGCCAAGTGTGCTCTTCATTATTGCTAGGGCAATTGCTTGGGGCAGAGCAACTGCGATTGCATCAGTTGCAGGAAATGTCACAGGCGCATTTACCCTCTCACTTGCGGTGGCATTTGGCTTGGGGCCGATTCTGCAGGCAAGTGAGTTAGCTTTTATTGGAGTGCAACTTCTTGGCGGGCTCTATCTGATCTATCTAGGCCTTGATGCAATAAAACACTCAAGAATTCATGCCGATGATATGGTCAATCAAGGCGATATCAAGCCTTCAAATATTAGGTCGATAAAAGATGGCTTCTGGGTTGGAGCGTTAAATCCCAAGGGGCTGGTTTTCTTTGCCGCTATCTTGCCGCAATTTGTTGATAAGGGATCAGATAGCGTGACTGAACAGCTGGTAATTATGGGGGCGACTTTTGCAATTCTGGCTTTCTTCTCTGATGGCACCTGGGGCTTAATTGCTGGAACAGTTAGGCAGTGGCTAGCCACCTCCCCGCAGCGCTTAGTTCTCATGCGCCGTATTGGCGGGCTGGTAATGATCACCCTTGGAATATTTACCTTGACTTCAGCGATCTAATCGATGAAATGTCAGTGCCCCAAGGCAGAATCACGCCATGAGCAAAGCTAGAGAGTTTATAAGCCCGAGTGATTTAACTTTTTCTTGGAATGGATGCCATCGCTGCCTATGGCTTAATTACAACCATGGCGTTAAGGCTCCATCATTTTTCCCATTAGTTGGCGAGCTCTCTGCGATGCAGGAGAAACACTTTAATGGCGCTAAGTCAAAAGATTTACACCCAGAAATTAAGCCAGGCAAAGTCTTAGATCGCGGTGGTTGGGTTAAATCAATGCCAATTACCTATAACTCAAATCCATCTCCCTATGCCATAAGAGGAAAATACGACTTACTGATGGAATTTGAAGATGGCACCTATGGCGTAATAGATTGCAAATTCCAAGGAAAAAATAACGATAAGAGTGACTTTTACTCTCCTCAACTTGAAGCCTATGCCTTTGCGCTAGAAAATCCACTCCAAGGAGAGCCAAAGCAGATTTCAGTTCTCGGTCTTCTTGTCTGGTCGCCTGAAAATCCTGAAGGCAACCCTGAAAGTGGCTTTAGCCTTAACTTGAGTAGCGCTTGGTATCCAATTACGAGAAATCCAGTTGGACTAGCAGAGCGGCTACAGGACTTTATTCAGGTAATTAGCGGCGAAGTTCCAAGCGCTGATGCAACTTGTGATACTTGCAAATTCATTACTACGCGCCGAGAGATCTTTGGCCAAGAGTAATTACTCCTGGCTCTTTTTCCTCTCGCGTCGTCTCTGCTCATCTAGAGCTTCTTTAGCTTGCGAGGCATAGATATCGACATATTCTTGTCCTGAGAGCTCTTGCAATTTCTTCATCAGGGAATCGGTTGCCTTTCTTAACTCCTCCGGATCATTTGATTTATCCGGGGTTGGAAAATACATCGGCTCACCAAAGACCATCTTTACTCGCATAATCTTTGGAATTACTTTTCCCGTTGGTTGAATCTCTGCAGTATGAAACATTGCAACTGGCACAATAGGAGCGCCACTTTCCATAGCAAGTCTTGCTATTCCAGTTCTTCCTCTATACAGCCGGCCATCTGGAGATCTGGTTCCTTCGGGATAGATACCAAGGCAGCCGCCCTCTGCAAGAACAGAGAGTCCGGTAAGTAGCGCTGCCTCGCTTCTAGATCCTCCGGCTCGATCAACTGAGACTTGGCCAAGTGCGATAAAGGTTAGCTTCTTAGCCAATCCCTTAAGCCCTGGAGATGTGAAGTATTCACTCTTGGCTAGAAAGGTTACCTTTCTTGGAATTACTAACGGCATAAATATTGAATCACTAAAGGAGAGATGGTTTGAAGCAATAATTACTGGGCCGGTTGCAGGTACAAATCGAAGTCCGGAAACCTTTGGCCTAAAGAGCAAGGTAAGCACTGGTAGCAGGAAAGATTTAAGAAGGCCGTAGGCGATCTTGTCGCCAGCAACCATTGCTTCAACTTTATTCTTTTTTCGCCTTAGCGTCATGGCCCTAATTTAGAGCCTTTTGCCCCTCTTATGACACTATGCGTGTCGTGAGCGTAATTCCTAACCCGCAAGCTTTTTATCTGCCCAGCGGACCCGTTGCAGTTTTGATGATCCATGGATTTAACGGCTCTCCTGCATCGATAAAGCCTTGGGCGCAGGGCCTTGCAGATCTTGGATTTAGCGTTGCAGCACCATGTCTTCCAGGCCATGGCACTACTTGGGAGGATATGAATAACACCACTTGGCAACAATGGTATGAAGAAGTTGATAGAGAATTTACAAAGTTAAAGCAAAAACATGAGCGGGTATTTGTTGCTGGATTCTCTATGGGTGGTGCGCTCTCACTTCGTCTTGCAAGTATTAGAGGATCTGAGATTGAAGGTTTGATATTAATTAACCCTGCAATAAAAGATACCAGGCTTAGAGTAAAGCTTGTTCCACTCTTAAAGTATTTAGTTGGATCAATTAAAGGAAGTAGAAGTGATGTCGCAGCCCCTAATCCCCCGCGCCATAGCTATCTAAGGACTCCCCTAAAAGCATTTGATTCCCTGCAAAGGCTCTGGGCGTTAGTTAGGCAAGATCTATATTTAGTCGCTTTACCGCTTATGGTTGGTTATTCAATAAATGATCACGTAGTTGACCCTTCCAACTCTGAGCTCATTATTGATAATGTCTCATCGGTCGATATCAGGGAAGTAGTCTTTGAGAGATCGTTTCATAATGTGGCACTTGATTATGACCTTGATATTTTGATTGAAGAGAGCAGAGTCTTCATAAACGATGTATTAAGCGGCGAAGTTGATAGAAGTGATAGCGGCAGCCTTGATGCTCAATTTGAATCCATTGTTTCAGGGCTCTCACTTGATGAATCAGCTCCTACAACTTTTATTGATGAATTAGAGCAGATTGATGCTATCGAAAAATACCCCGGAGATAACAAAGAGCTGCCGCAGCTAAGTAGCATTCAACGTGCAGCTCTCCTTGGAGTAATTGGTGGACCGATCTACATAATTGCAGTACAAATCCTTGGTTTAGACCTGCTTGGCCTTGGCCCTTGGCCTGGAGGATTTGCCCTAGCTGCTGGAATTTTTGCTTTCTTCTACCAAATCAAGCCAGATGCAGATGAAGATGGAGATGGATCTGCGATATGAGTGAAAATTTTCGTTGGGGAATCTTAGGAACTGGAGGCATTGCAAGGGCATTTGCTAAAGATCTGACCTTTGCTAGTGGCCATGAAGTAAGCGCTGTTGGATCTCGCTCTCTGGATAAGGCTTTAGATTTCAGTAAGGCACATGGTGGGGTTGCCTATGGCAGCTATGAAGAGCTGGTGGCAAGTGATGTGGATGCTATTTATGTTGCAACGCCTCATCCCATGCATGAACCAAATACGCTGCTTGCACTAAACGCGGGTAAAGCTGTTCTCTGTGAGAAACCCTTTGCCGTTAATGCAGCCCAATCAGCCAGGATGATTTCACTGGCAAAGCAAAAAAACCTGCTCTTAGTTGAGGCGATGTGGTCTCGCTTCTTGCCACACTACCGACTTATCAGGCAATTACTTGTAGCTGGCGAGCTTGGTGAAATCATCTCTATTTCTGCCGATCATGGCCAATTCCTTCCGCTACCAAAACATTATCGTCTCCATGCTCCAGAGCTTGCAGGTGGCGCGCTTCTAGATCTTGGGGTCTATCCCATCTCACTTGCACATTTCATTCTAGGAAAACCTAATGAAATTCAAGTTACTGCTGAACTTACAGATACTGGAGTTGATGGCCATTGTTCAATATTTTTTGATTATCCAAGCAGCGCTGTAGCAAATTTATCTTGTACCATGTTAGTAAAGACTCCATGTGTGGCAGAGATAATTGGTAGCAAGGCACGGATAGAAATTGATAGCACTTTCTATAACCCAGCAAGTATGCGCTTGATAAAAACTAATGGCGAGGTAATTGATTATCCGAAAAATTATGAAGGCCATGGACTTCGAGAGCAGGCAATTGAATTTGCCAAGCTTTATAGAACTGGAGCAAAAGAATCAGATCTAATTACTCATCAAGATAGCCAAGAGATTATGGAAATCATGGATCAGATAAGAAGTGAAATTGGAGTTAAATACCCCTTTGAGTAACTCTAGTTCCTAGCTAGATCTGCAACTCCAACCAGGCCTGCATCATTTCCTAATACCGCAGAGACAATAACTGGAGCTGGACGCTTGCCAGTAAAAGGAATCAGTTCATTCATTGCTTGCCTCGTTGGATTTAAGAGAATATCTGCGGCATCAATTACTCCGCCACCGATAATAAATGCCTCTGGATCAAGGGATGCAACAAGGGATGCGCATAGTGCGCCAAGCCACTGGCCGGTGGTGTTAAAGGCAGCAATTGCAACGCTATCGCCATCTCTTGCAGCATCGCTTAAGTGTTTCCCAGTTAGCCCATCAATAGTTGAATCGCCTCTTGCTAATAGGTTTCTAGCCATATCTGGTGAGGCAGCGATAGCTTCGCGGGCATGACGCAGAAGTGCATTTCCTGAGGCATATTGCTCAAAGCATCCCCTAACGCCGCAGCCGCAGAGGTGTCCATTGGGAACTGCTCTGGTGTGACCAAACTCTGCGCCAATTCCATAGGCCCCGCGATAGAGCTGATCATTAACAATTAATCCGCCACCTAAGCCAGTTCCTACAGTTAACATAATCACGGTTTGAAAATCTCTACCCGCTCCAAATTTTTTCTCGCCCCATGCTGCGCTATTTGCATCATTTTCTAAAACAACTCTTCTGCCAATTTGTTTCTCCAGCTGCTCAGTAAGGTTGACGCCATTCCACCCAGCAATATTTGGAGTGGCAAGCATTGTTTTGCGATCTGATGAAATAAATCCGGCTGCGCTAACGCCAACTGCTGAAATATCAAACTCTGAAATTAACTCGAGTGCTAGCTCTGCAATTGTGTCAGTTAGGGCCTGACCACCTTGAGGTGGAGTCTGCTTACGAGCACTTTTTACTATTTTGCCAGATGAGTCAACGACTCCGCCAAGAACTTTGGTACCACCAACATCGATACCAAGTGCCAGAGACATTTAACCTTCGAGTTTCTGCTTTAACTCAGATAAAGATTGCTCAATAGTTGTTTTCTCTACTTTACGTCTCATCAGATCAGGAACTGGCATACTTAATGCGGTAGTAAGTGAGTAGGTGACAGTGACTGAGTCATCACCATTATCTTTAATCTCATACTTGCCATCCATCTGAGTCATCAGATCTGCCTCTTCAAGCGAGAAAGAAATTTCATTGGGAGCCTTGCTCCAGTCATAAACCAGAGTTGGACGATCTTTTAGAACTCCTGCTTCAACTTTAAGCGTCAGTTTTGTAGGGCGGGATGAAGAATCGCGCTCCAAGACCTCGACAGTTTTAATTGCACTTGACCAGCTGGGATAGCCCTCAAGATTGAAGAGAATTTCGCGTACCTGCTCGATTGGAGCCTGGATTTGGGTTGAGTGAGATGAGTTATCGGCCATGGGCAGAGGCTACCTCTTCCCGTTACCTACCAGTAACCGCTAATTTTGCCCCCATGAGCGAATACTTCATTCCGGCCCTAGAGCCAAAAGCAACCCAAGGAAACCTAACTAACTTAGTAGCTGAGAGAGCCTGGTTTGAACCAGAGCGAATCTTGGTCTCACGTCCACTCGGTGATGGTTGGCAGCCGGTAAGCGCTCGTGAATTTGAAGCAGAGATTCGCGCCACAGCTAAAGGTCTTATTGCATCCGGAATCGGATTAGGCGATCGCGTAGCAATTATGGCTCGCACTCGTTATGAATGGACTGTACTTGATTTTGCTATCTGGTTTGCTGGCGCAGTAACAGTTCCAATCTATGAAACTTCATCACCTGAACAAGTTGATTGGATCCTCTCGGACTCAGCATCAGTTGCCATTATTGTTGAAACCCCACAACTTCGTGAAACTGTAACCCCCGTTCTCAATAGCAATGTCAAGAATTGTTGGGTGATAACAGAGAATGTCCTAGCGCAACTTGCATATCTTGGCCGTGATGTCTCTGATCAAGAAATAGATAATCGCAGAAATGCGCTAACTCCAGATTCTCTTGCAACCCTTATCTATACCTCTGGAACAACTGGAAAGCCAAAGGGCGTCTCACTTACCCATGGAAACTTTTTATCAGAGTGTGGAAATGTAGTTATGGGCGCTGCTGACTTATTTATGAAAGCTGGCGGCTCAACTCTGCTATTTCTTCCCGTTGCTCACGTCTTTGGTCGCATGGTGCAAATTGGCGCTATTCGCGCAGGTCTTCATCTTGCCCACTGCCCAGATCCGGTTGGCAGACTTCCAATCGACCTTGCATCATTTAAACCGACCTTCGTTCTTGCTGTGCCAAGAATTTTTGAAAAGGTTTACAACGGAGCTGAGGCAAAAGCTGACGCAGCAGGAAAGGGTGCAATCTTTCGCAAGGCTGCAGCTATCGCTGTGGAATACAGCAAATCACTCGATAATGGCGGCCCGTCTCTAACTCTTAAGTTAAAACATGGCCTCTTTGATAAATTGGTTTATTCCAAGATTAGACATGGTCTTGGCGGAAGAGTTGAGGCTGCAATCTCAGGAGGTGCTCCACTCGGTGAGCGTTTAGGCCACTTCTATCGCGGCGCTGGAGTTAGAGTCCTTGAAGGTTATGGTTTAACCGAAACCACCGCTGGCGCAACCCTTAATTTATCTACTGCTCATAAAGTTGGTTCAGTTGGAAAACCCATCCCAGGAACCACAATCAAGATTGCCGAAGATGGCGAAGTCTTACTTAAGGGCCCAATTGTTATGCGCGGCTATTGGCAAAATGATGCGGCTAACAAAGAAGTTTTCACCGAAGATGGATATTTCCGCTCCGGTGATTTAGGAAAACTAGATGAAGAGGGCTTCCTCTATATCGTAGGTAGAAAGAAAGAGCTGATTGTTACATCAGGTGGAAAGAATGTTGCCCCTGCAGTTCTTGAAGATCGCTTACGCGCCCATCCCCTAGTTAGCCAATGCATAGTAGTTGGCGATAACCAGCCATATATCGCTGCACTAGTAACTATCGACCCTGATGCACTCAAGGGTTGGATTACTGCAAATAAAAAGGATGGTGCAACTCTCGCGGAGCTCACCAATGATCCTGATCTAATTGCAGTCATTCAAACTGCAGTTGATGAAGCTAACAAGGCAGTAAGCCGTGCTGAGTCAATTCGTAAGTTCACAATCTTGCCGGTTGATTTCACCATCGCCGGAGGTCATTTGACTGCCAAGTTGTCAGTTAAGCGTCACGTAGTCCATAAAGAGTTCGCGGCCGAGATCGCCGAACTCTTTGGCTAAATCTAAACCAGAGACCCAAGAGAGCACTCTTCGCCTAGATTTGGCTCGCCGTCTCCATGAGACTTTGGCCCAAGAGCTAGCTGTAATTGGCTATCAGCTCGATGAAATGATTGGTGATGCAAATTTAGATAAGAAGCATCGAATTGCGCTACGTAAGATTCGATTTTCGATAAGTCAAACGACTAAGTCTTTTCGCGATCAGATCTACCAATTAAGGCTCACCTCAAGGGAGCAACTATCTAAGCAAGTAGTGGAGATATTAGGTGAGATCAAGCTAGCGGCCGACTTTAACTATCCAGAATTTGATCCAAAGGTTGAAGAGGCCTTAAGTCAGATAATTTTGGAGCTAGCAAGAAATACATCTCGCCACTCTAAAGCAACTTGCTTCTATCTCAACTTTAAAGAGAATGAAGAGAGCATCGAGTTTGAAATCGGCGATGATGGAATTGGCGGAGTAAAACCTAAAGATTTTCGATTTGGTTTAGCAAGTATTGATGAGCTACTGATCCAAATCTCATCTTCCTACTCCAGCTCCTCAAAGAGCGATGGTAGTAACTTTAAATTCCAGATTAGAAAATCTGGGAGCAATAATGCTTAAGGTATTGGTAGTCGATGATCACACTATGGTTAGAGAAGGCCTGCGCCGTTTAATTGCCGGCGACGAAGAAATCTGTGTGATTGGCGAAGCAGGATCTAAGAGAGAAGCATTTGCGCAGATATCGCATCTAAATCCAGATGTGATTGTTGTTGATTTAAATCTGCCTGATGGCAATGGCCTTGAAGTGGTGGCTTGGGCCAGATCTCTCTCCCAGCGTATTGGAATAGTGGTTTTAACTATGTCTAATATGCCAGAGCATGTTCTAGCATCAATGCAATCAGGGGCGAGCTCTCATGTTGATAAAGCATCGCCAAGCAGTGAGCTACTAAGTGCTATAAAGGCAAGTTCAGTTAAGCCTCTAAGTTTTACCGCAAGAAAATTGACTCAAGCAATCGATGCTAAAAATCGAGAAGTAGGACTTACCCCAAGAGAGCTAGAGATCCTTGAAAAGCTTCCAACCGGTGATACTGTCCTTGAAATAGCAGCTCAATTATTTGTAACCGAATCGACAGTAAAGACTCACCTGGCATCAATCTATAAGAAGTTTGGCGCAAAAAATCGCGTTCAATGTATAAACACAGCCAGGAAAACTGGCCTACTTCCCTGATATTTCCAATAGTTCATTAAAAGCGCTCGACCAAATATCCCAACTCCAATTGTTCTCAACCCAGAGTCTTCCGGCTTCGCCCATCTCTTTTGCTACCTTCGGATTATCGATTAAAGAAAGCACTCGATTAGCGATCTGATTGATATCCATGCCATCTACAACATATCCAGTTTTGCCATCAATTAGAGCATCTGGAGCTCCGCCAGAGCTTCCAGCAATAACTGGAAGAGCGCAGGCACTTGCCTCTAGATAAGCAATTCCAAGGCCTTCAACTTCAAGACCCATGAGGCGAGATCTTGATGGCATGACAAATAGATCGGCCGCGTTTAGATACTTTGGAAGATCTGCATAGGCAATACTTCCAAGAAAGATCACTGAATCTTCTATGCCATACTTTGCAACTAGCGAGTCAAGCTTTGCTTTTCGAGGACCTTGGCCAATAAATAGCAATTTAGCATCAGGCCGCTTAGCCAGAATCTTAGGCATCGCGGTGATTAACTTATCTTGACCTTTTCTATGAACTAATCTTCCCACCGATAAAATTAATGGCTCCGAGCCAATCTTTAATTCAGCTCTGACTGCATTAACCTTTGATGGATCTCGCTCTGGCTTAAAGTGATTTATATCGATTCCAGGAGCAATTTTTACTAACTTAGCCTTATCTTTAAAGTGCTTCGCAATAACTGTTCCAGTGTAATCGCCTAGAAAGGTTAGAACGTCAACGCTTCTAGAAATCTCCTTCATTGCAAAGTTAAAGGGAAAAACCTTTGACCACCAGACCTCATGTCCATGGCTTAGAGCAACAATTTTCTTGACATTACCTGCTCTTAAAAACCTGGCAGAGATTGCAAGTGGAGCTGCAGCTCCAAACCAAATCTTCTCTACTTTGCTCTGCTTTATAACTCTTCTAACTGCTCTTATTACCCCAGGGGTAGGCAGCAATATCTTGGATGAGTCGCGAATTACCTCAACGCCAAAGTTTTCAAGCCACTTCTTATCAAAGCTCTCACTACCAACTTGCTTAGAGGTGTAGACAATAACCTCGCCTTTTGGCATTCTTTCAAGAAGGCCAATAATGAAAGTTTCTATTCCTCCTGCGCGCGGGCCAAAATCATTGGTCAGAAGCAATATTGAAGGCATTATTAAATTCTACTGATCAACTCTAGAGTCGACGCGCTCCTACATACTTTTTCCGACCAAAGTAGTTTCCAAACTCTGCAATCTGCACTTTAGCTCCAGGTCTTGGCGCGTGGACCATCTTGTCCTTGCCTATGTAGATCCCAACGTGAGATATGGGAGTGCCGAAGAAGACTAGGTCGCCTGCTTGGAGATTATTTCTTGAAATCGATCTTCCATAACCAAATTGCGCCCGGGATGAGTGTGGCAATTTAACCCCAGATTGTTGAAAGGCGCGCATAGTCAGCCCTGAGCAATCCCAACGAATTGGCCCCGCTGCTCCCCATACATAATTATCACCAATTTGTTTAACGGCATACCGTAGGGCAGTTCCAGCTCTTCCCGATACTGCATTGGCAAGCTTTGCCTGCTCCTCTGAGTATCTTTGTCGCTCCGCTGCATCCATCGCCTGAAGCTTGAGAATTTTCTCTCGATCTGCTTTCTCCAGTTTTGATAATAACTTTTCAGCTTGCGCAAGTTTGGCTTCAACTTGAGCTGCTTGAGCTCGATAGCGTGCCTCTGCTGCTTGAACCAATCTAACTTTGTCGCTGACTGTTAGTGATGTGGCATCAAGGCGCTGTTTAGCGGTGGCATACTTTCGAAGCTCTAGCGATTGCTTTCTAGTTACATCCTCTAGCGAACCAGCAGCTGAGAGATAAAGGGTTGGGTCTGAGGAGAAGAGCAGCTCTAAACCTTCACCAAGCCCCGTTGATTTATATCGGGCAACTGCGATTGCGGAAAGTGATTTCTCAATCGATTCAACGCTAGCTTTCTGAAGATCTGCCTCTTGGCGCACCGACTCTAATTGGGATTTAAGTCTGGCTAATTGAATCTTGGCAGCTTGGGCATTCTCTCCGGCTTCAGCGGCATCTTCTTGAAGGCGTTCAACCTCTGCCCGGACTGCAACTAAGTCAACGCTTGGGGCAGCGCTAGATGTTGGAAGAAGGGTGATAGCTAAAACTAGACCCAAGAAAGGCGTTAGCCACCGAAGAGCCAATTTCATCACGTTAGGCTAACTGCGAAAGTAAGGCCAGCTCAACCTGAAAGGGCTTGATTTGCCTGTGAATTATCACTTTCTGTCTTAATTTGAGCGTAGCGAAGTGGAGGGATCATTCCCCGCGAGGAGAGAAGATCAATTACCCGCGCCTCCTCAAGACCAAGCTCTGAGGGCTCATGGCTCTGATTACTAGGGGCAGAAATTAGGACGGAAACTACGCAATCTTTACATGCGATATCTCGCATGATGCAACTATCGCAATCAATAATCATGAAGGCAACGATAGAGAGCGGCACTGACATCATCACTTGGGCGGTAGCGTGCTACTTATGAAGCAAGGCCCAGAGGTCAAAACGATGGCCAATATTCTCCTGGCAAGGAATCTGGCCACCAGCCTTGGGGGTAGCTCAAGGGAGTTAAGTCCCAAAAGTGATCGAATTAGATTCCACCAGATTCGCACGCTAGCCAAGGCGATATTAATTGGCGGCCAGAGTTATAGAAATGAGCCCTACTCTAAATTGAGCCTTCCGCTCTATATCTCATCTCGCACGCTTAAGGAAGGAGCCGTTGGTAATAAATTCATCTTTAATCAAGATCCAGCCTGGCTAATTAATCGCGCTTTATTAGAGCAGGGCTACCCAGTATTGATAGAGGGCGGGGTTAATTTCATCTCGAGTTTAATTGCCGAGAGCCTTATTGATCTTCTCTACATCACCCGAGTTAATCAAGATGGTGATGGCCACTTCTTTGATGAGAGCGATTTACTAAAGAACTATGAAAGGCAATCTATCGAGATAATTGATGGAGTTAGCTTTGAGAGCTGGAGCGTTAAGTTAAAAAGCAGCGATTAAAACTACTCCGCTTAGCGCAAAAGCAATTCCTAAGTATTGGACTTTGGCTAATCTCTCATGAAGAAATTTATATGCTAAAAGAATGGTCACTATCGGAAATAACGAACCTAGAACCATAGCGATAGAAACTAGGCCTTTAGTAGTTGCTACCCCAAGGAGAAAGTTAGCTAGAAAATCTGCAACACCAATAAATATCAATAGTGGAAATTCTCTCCTGGGTATTCCGCCAAGGCTGCGATATCTAATCGCTAGCAAGATGCAGATCGATACTGAAGCTACTCGCATCGAGGTCATGGTGTGAAGAGAATCAGTCTCAGAGCCAATTGCAATAAATGTTAAGGCAGTTCCAAAACCAATTGCAGCTACCACTGCTAACAAGAGAGGCTTTACTGGAAGACCATTTCTTATCTCAGGCCCGCTTGCCATAAATGCTCCAGCGATAGCAATTGTTATCCCTATCAACTCAAGAGAGGTAGGTCGCTCACCTCTTGCCAGCGCAAAAAACAATGGAATTAGAACTGAGAGCGAACTAATCGGTGAAACAACTCCCATACGTCCCGTAGCAAGACCGGTATAAAAAGCGATGAGGCCGATAAACCCAGCGATGCCAGCAATAACTCCTGGGATGAAATAGCCACTCATTGAAAGATTTGGTCTAATGAAGTCTGCAAAGAAGAGAATTGTTACCAGGCCAAAGATAAGTCCAAATATCTGCGAGATCGCTGTGACGGCGATTGCTTTAAAGCGCTTAGAGAGGTTTCCAGCTAAGTAATCCGCAGTTCCCCAGAGCAGGCTGGAAGCTAGCGCAAGTAACGAGCCCATTAATCAAGGTTATCGCCTCATAGGCCCTCGCGCCTCCCGCTGACTCATTTAACTCTTGCCTACCCTTATCCTTATGAAAGCGGCGAATCGAAACTTCGATACTTTTATCGAAGATATAAAAGCCATTAAGACGCGCCCTGAAATCTCTATCTCTGAAATACCAGCGCCGCAAAAACTTGCCCCTTATGCCTTTGCCATCACCGCCGATTTAGCACTTGATATTGATAGCGAAGATGACATCGCAACTGGCAGATTTGTTCTCCTTCATGATCCAGATGGACAAGAATCTTGGGATGGAACTTTTCGCTGCGTAACCTTTGTTCGCTCAGCCCTTGATATTGAGATTCAATCAGATCCCATGTTGCCTGATGTTGGCTGGTCTTGGTTTATTGATGCGCTAAAAAACAGCGGTGCAAGTTATAGCCAGCCCAGCGGAACAGTTACTAGAGTGGCGAGCGCATCATTTGGAGAACTCTCATCAGATGACGAATCATCTGAGATAGAGATTCGAGCTTCATGGACTGCAGATAATCCTGAAGAGTTAATGAACCATGTCCATGCTTGGCTAGAGCTAATGGCAAGCGCTGCAGGTCTTGCCCCTCTTCCTGAGGGTGTGGCCTCACTTCCGCAAAAGCGTTAATTAACTGTGAGTGAGCAAGAGACAAATCTTCGCGCCCTAAAGGTTCCAGAACAAGGAACTCCAGAACTAACTACAACGAAGGATCACTTAGCTGCAGCAATAGAGCAACTCAAATCTGGTCACGGCCCCATTGCTATTGATGCCGAGCGCGCCTCTGGATTTCGCTATAGCTCAAGGGCCTATCTAATACAGATATATCGAAGAGGCGGGGGCTTACATCTAATTGATCCAATCCAATTTCACCAAAGCCCTCTAATTGGCCAATTAAATGAAGTTATTAGAGGCGAGGAAACAATCATCCATGCCAGTACTCAAGATCTGCCTTGTCTACGTGATTGGGGAATAGATCCGAAAGAGCTATTTGATACTGAATTAGGAGCAAGAATTGCAGGTTGTCCAAGAGTTGGCCTCGGTCATTTAGTTGAAAGTTTATTGCAGATCTCACTTGCTAAAGAGCACTCAGCTGTTGATTGGTCAATCCGCCCACTAGAGCAAGAGTGGCTTGATTATGCAGCACTTGATGTGGCCCTACTTATTGATCTTAGAGATAAAGTGGCAGAACTTCTTGAAGCACAAGGAAAATTAAAATGGGCGATGCAAGACTTTGCGGCAATATTAAAGAGTCCTCCCCCGCAAAAGCGAAAAGAGCCGTGGAGAAGAACTTCTGGAATGCATGAGATTAAATCGCGATATCAACTAGCAATCATTAGGCAGCTCTGGCAGGTGCGCGATGAGATTGCAGCCTCAATTGATCTGGCTCCAGGACGGCTCTTATCAGATGCGGTAATAATAGCTTTGGCTAAATCCAATGTGAAAAGTAAAGATGAATTGATGAAACTTAGCGAAGCTAAGGCGCGAATAAGAAGTGAAATTCAGAAGAGTTACATTGAAACTTGGTTAGAGACACTTCTTGCAGCCCAGTCATTGACTCAAGAGCAATGGCCAGAACTTCGAAGCAGAAGTGATTCTCTTCCGCCAGTAAAGATTTGGAAGGCAAAGTTTCCTATCGCCTATGCTCACATAAGCCATGCCAAAGCTAAGTTAAATGAAATTGCTCTAGAACTTAATCTCCCCCTAGAAAACCTCATAGGACCTGAGTTGGTAAGAAAAATCTGCTTTGATCAAGCAAGTGAACAAATCCATAAAATGAGTGAGGCTCTGCTGACAAGAGTTGAAACGCTGTTAAGGCTTAATGGCGCAAGAGAGTGGCAGATAGAAAAGTGCGCCAAAGCCATTGCAGAGAGCCTTACCGAAAGTGAGCCGTTAGCCACACCTGCAGCTGAAGCTGAATCAGAGAGTGAAGCCTTGGGGTGAATTACGCAACATAAATGTTGCTTAAATACCCCATAGCGAGATAACCTCATCTCCATGGCTCTTAAAAAACTCCGAATCATCACCCTTGCCCTGAGCCTGAGTGCGAGCCTCCTAGTCGGCTGCGCATCTCAAAAGAGCGAGAGCTTGGTGATCTATTCCGGTCGAAGCGAGAGCTTCATCTCCCCTTTTCTCAATAAATTCACCGCCCTCACTGGAACCAATTTAGATGTTCGCTACGGTGATTCAGCTGCTCTTGCTGCTCAACTTCTTGAAGAAGGTTCAAATTCGCCTGCAGATCTATTTATCTCTCAAGATGCGGGAGCGCTAGGTGCAATTAGTGCGGCTGGTTTATTTGCAACACTTGAAAAGCAAGTTTTAGATCGCGTTGAAGATAAGTATCAATCCAGTAGATCGGACTGGGTTGGAGTTACTGGAAGAGCTCGAGTCTTTGCCTACTCACCAGAGCGAGTAGAAAACCTTCCAAGCAGTATTGATCAATTAACTCAACCAATTTATCGCGCCAAGGTTGGAATTGCTCCGACAAATTCATCCTTCCAAGCATTTATCACCGCACTAATCCAATCAAGAGGCGAGGCAGCGGTAGTAAATTGGCTAGAGCGACTCAAAGCTAACGATGTAAAACTCTATGAAAAGAACTCTCAAATAGTGGCAGCAATTGATGCTGGTGAGATTGATCTTGGTTTAGTAAATCACTATTACCTTTGGGAAGTCTCAAAGGCCTTGGGGCGCGATATTGCAGTTAATAATGGATTCTTTGCTCCAGGTGATACTGGAAATATGATAAATGTTGCTGGAGCTGGCATTCTAAAAACCTCTACCGATTCTCAATCAGCACTTGAACTCTTGAAATATCTGCTCAGCGATGAAGCCCAGAGACAGTTTATTGAACAAACCTATGAATATTCTTTAGTACTTAAAGATGCTAGCCCGGTAGGGCTTCCACCGCTTAGTCAGATTCCATCTCCTCGTGTTGATCTCTCACTTCTAGCTAACTTATCTAAGACCCAAGCCTTGCTAATCAAAGTGGGGTTGATCTAATTTCAATTAAATTAAGGGAAACTGACCTAGGCCAAGAGGCTTGGGCAAATAGGCAATCTCGACCAAGTATCACCCTGCTTGCAGCATCCCTAATCGCGTTTCTTGCTGCCAGCCTGCCTCTCTTCTATCTATTCAGACGAGCAATAGATGCTGAAATATCAGAAGTTTCCCTGATTTTATTTAGAAGTAAAACTATAGAAATCTTGGCAACTACCTTAGGTTTAACAATTGCAGTTACAGCGCTATCAACTCTAATTGGACTTGCTCTGGCTTGGACGCTTTTTAATGTTGATCTTTCACTTAAATCCACGCTACAAGCACTTGTTATCTTGCCGGTTGCAATTCCTAGCTATGTATTTACCTATAGCTGGATCTCTCTAATTCCTGGATTTAAAGGGCTATGGGCTGCGCTCTTTGTTCTAGTTCTTGCAACTACTCCCTACATAACTCTGACAACTCTGGCTGCTCTGCGCCGTAGCGATTGGTCTACCTATGAAGTTGCTCAAACACTAGGATTAAGTGGTTTCCAGATATTTGTAAGAATTACTTGGCCACAGATTAAAAATTCCGTTGCCGCTGGCTCTCTTCTTTCAGCGCTCTATGTCTTAAGTGACTTTGGAGCAATTTCACTTCTAGGAGTTGATACTCTAACTAGAGCAATTGAGAATATTTATCGAGGATCTTTTGATCGCTCCAGTGCATCTATCTTGGCATTGATCTTGGTGGCAATCTCTGCGCTAGTTATTAGACTTGAAGAACGGAGTCGGCATAAGCTTCGAATCATAAAATCCTCGAGTCGAATCATCAAACGAGCTAAAGCTAGCGATAAGTTCAAGGTTAAGGTAATAGCACTTCTTGGTATCGGTTTATATCTGGCACTTGGCCTTGTGATTCCACTGTTTCAACTACTCTCTATTTTCCTTGCAAACTCAACCAGCATTAATTACTCACTTCTATTTCAAGCATCGCTCTCAACCCTAATTGCTGCCTGCCTTGGCGCGCTGATTGCCCTAGCCCTGGCTCTTCCTGTTGGAGTTCTCTCTGCTCAAGGATCCAGGCTCGGCAGAGTTAGCGATAAGGCAATTTTGATTGTTCACGCTCTACCAGGAATTGTTATGGGACTTGCTCTAGTTTCCTTTGGCTCATCTATTGGCTGGCTCTATCAGAGCTTGCTACTTCTTTCATTTGCCTATGCCCTGCTCTTTATGGCTAAAGCGGTGGGTTCGGTGCGAAGTAGCTTTGATCGAGTTCCGAAGAATTTAATTGAGATATCAGCAACCTTGGGCCAACGAAAGTCAGCAACATTTAGAAGAGTAGTTGTTCCCCTCGCCACTCCAGGGCTATTGAGTGGAACTTTATTGGTATTACTAGCTGCCATGAAAGAACTTCCTGCCACCTTAATGCTTAAGCCAATCGGTTTTGAAACACTTGCCACACAGATGTGGAGCTATAGCTCGATATTTCGATTTAACGAAGCTGCTCCCTACGCTTTACTCTTAGTCCTTATTGCAGCAATTCCAACTTTCTTAATCAACCGACCAGATAAAAGCGATGGAATCGGAGATGATCAAATATGACCTCGCTAGAGATTAGAGACCTAACAGTTGAGTTGGGTAATCGAGTAATCCTTAAAAACCTTGATTTAACAATCTCTTCTGGATCTTTTGCAGCGATATTGGGTCCTTCAGGTTGTGGCAAAACTACTCTGCTACGAAGTATTGCGGGTCTTATCACGCCAAAAGGTGGAGCAATTAGATTTGGTAAGCAATTAGTTAGCGTTTCATCGCTAGTGCTTCCGCCCCATAAGCGAAATATTGGTTATGTCCCGCAAGAAGGAGGTCTCTTTCCTCATCTTTCGGTGGAAGAAAATGTTTCTTTCTCTCTAGGGAAGAAAACTTCCAAAAAAGAAAGAGAGGAGTTAGTAGAAGAGCTACTTGATTTAGTTGGAATGACAAATTATCAGAAGAGACTTCCACAGGAATTAAGTGGTGGGCAGCAAACTCGCGTTGCCCTGGCTCGCGCACTGGCTATGAGGCCAGCCATGATTTTGCTTGATGAGCCCTTCGCCGCACTTGATCAAACTTTAAGAGCGGAAATTAGCCAAGAGGTAGTTGCGCTTTTGAAATCTAGTAAAACTACCTCAATCATGGTCACCCACGATCGCGAAGATGCCTTGGTCTCTGCAGATATCATCGCTTTGATGCGAGATGGTCAGGTAGTTCAATCAGGAAACCCAGCTGAGGTTTATCTAAAACCAATCTCTGCGGCAGCAGCTGAGAGCACTGGAGACATTCTCACTCTTCCTGCAAACAAGGTTGAAGGTGATCAATACCGCACCCCCCTCAATAGCCCCGTTGAGCAGATCGGGCAGAGAGCTGGATATGAATCTGGCCAGATCCTGGTTCGCCCCGAGGAGATAGCGCTAAGCCTGGAGCCTGGCGAGAGAAGAGTTTCGGCCAAGATAAGCAAAATCAATTACTACGGACATGACGCATTGGTCGAGCTGAACGTTGCTGGTCTTTCTCAAGTTGTACGGGCCAGGGTCACAGATACCAAGGGCCTTGAAGTTGGCTCAACTATTTTTGTGAGCCATAAAGGGCCAATCAGATGGGTGCCAGATAAGGCTACTGACCAGTAACCTAGCGGTATGAATACTGCCACCACCTCAACCAATGTAGTTCTCCTTGATGCTGTTCGCTCCCCTTTTGGAAAAGCTGGAAGTTTATATGCCGGCACCCGCGCCGATGACATTATCGTTCGAACTATTCGCGGGCTTCTGGAGCGAAATCCATCAGTTAAGCCATCTGAAATTGATGATGTAGCAATTGCTGCTGCTACTCAATATGGCGATCAAGGCATGAATATTGGTAGAAGCGCATCACTTCTGGCCGGAATTCCAAATACTGTTCCGGGATATTCAATCGATCGCTGGTGCGCAGGTGCACTAACTTCAGTGACAACTCTCGCTGGATCTATTGCAATGGGCGCATATGATCTTGCAATCGCTGGCGGTGTTGAACATATGGGCAATCACCCAATGGGCGATGGCATGGATCCAAACCCTAGATATTTAGCAGAGAAGTTAGTTGATACCGATGCGCTCTCGATGGGAAATACTGCAGAGCGTCTGCACGATAAATTCCCACACTTAACTAAAGAGCGCGCAGATAAATACGCACTTCGCTCTCAAGAAAAAACTGCTGCTGCATATAAGAGCGGAAAGATTCAACCTAATTTGATTCCAGTTGCAGTTAGAAACGCTGAGCAAGGTTGGGGAGTTGCAACAGTTGATGAACCACCAAGACCTGGAACAACTCTTGAAGCACTCGCTGCGCTAAAGACTCCATTTCGTCCTCAGGGCAGAGTTACTGCGGGAAATGCAGCAGGACTAAACGATGGTGCAACAGCAGCGCTTCTTGCTAGCGAGAGCAAAGCTAAAGAGCTAGGACTATCACCAAAGGCCAGGATGATTACCTTTGCATTTGCTGGAGTTGAACCAGAGATCATGGGATATGGGCCTGTGCCATCAACGCTTAAGGCTCTTGATAAGGCAGGCTTAAAGATTGAAGATATTGGTTTATTTGAAATCAATGAAGCCTTCTCGATCCAAGTGCTCTCATTCCTTGACTACTTTGGAATTGGCGATGATGATCCAAGAGTGAATCTCTATGGTGGAGCAATTGCTGTTGGCCATCCACTTGCATCCTCTGGAATCCGTTTGATTCTCAATCTTGCTGAGGGTTTTAAAGAACACCCAGAAGTTAGATATGGCATTACCACTATGTGTATTGGACTTGGAATGGGTGGAACCATCATCTGGGAGAATCCAAATTTCAACAAGGGAGCATAAGTAATATGGCAGAGATAACAACTCCCCCAGATGAAGTAGTAACAAACGCTCTCTTGCGCCAAGTTGATCTATCGGCTTTCGGCGCAACCGGCTCCCTTGCCTTAATAACTTTAGATAACGGCCATGATCACACCCGGCCAAATACCTTTGGAATTCAATCTCTAACCTCACTCAATGATGCAATTAGCGCAGCTGAAAGTAGCGACGCGGTAGCGATAGCAATTATTGGAAAACCTTTTATCTTCGCAGCTGGTGCAGATCTATCTGGAATCTCATATGTTGCCAAGCGAGAGCAATCACTCGCGTTTGGAAAATTAGGACATGACATCTTTAAAAGACTTGGCAGAAGCAAGAAGGTCACCTTTGCCTTTATCAATGGACTTGCTCTAGGTGGCGGCCTTGAAGTAGGCCTGCATTGCAATTATCGAACTATGGCCACAACTGCCCTTACCGCTTTGCCCGAGTGTTTCCTTGGCTTAGTGCCTGGTTGGGGCGGAGCAACACTGCTTCCTAAACTAATTGGGCCAGAGAGAGCTGTGCAAGTAATCATTTTAAATGCTTTAAATAACAATACGATGATGAAGGCTAAAGATGCCCAGGGCCTTGGAGTTGTTGATGCAGTGTTTGAGCCTGCTGATTTTCTCGAAAAATCAATTGCCTTTGCTGCCAGAATTGTTTCCGGAAAAGAGAAGATAGAGCGTAAAGATTATTCAGCAGATCCCAATTGGGATAAAGCTTTAGAAACGGGCAAAGCTGCAATTGCCAAAAAATATGGCGGAGCAGATATTGAAGCCCCAAAGCGCGCCTTAGAGCTCATCTCTGCTGCACGAAGTAACACCTTGGATCAAGGTTTTGATGCTGAGGATGAAATCTTGGCAAATCTAGTTATGGGCAATCCTTTAAGAGCCTCGCTCTATGCATTTAATCTGATTCAAAAGAAGCGCAAAAAAGTAGAGGGAGCCCCAAAGGCAGCTCTTGCTAGGAAGGTGACTAAAGCTGGAGTTGTTGGAGCAGGCTTAATGGCCTCACAGTTAGCGCTTCTAATAATTAGAAATCTAAAAGTTCCAGTAGTTATGACCGATCTTGACCAAGAGCGAGTTGATAAAGGCGTTGCTTGGGTTAGAAATGAAATTACTAAGTTAGTTGAAAAAAAGCGCTTGAGCCCAGAGGCTGCGACGAGATTGTCTTCTCTAATCTCAGGATCTGTGAGCCAATCTGCTTTTGCTGGCTGTGACTTCATAATTGAAGCAGTATTTGAAGAGCTCTCAATAAAGCAGAAGTTGTTTAAGGATCTGGAGGCAATAATCTCTGCTGAGTGCGTTCTAGCTACCAATACTTCATCCCTTTCGGTTGAAAAAATGGGTGAAGGTCTTAAAAACCCAGAGCGCGTTGTTGGATTCCACTTCTTTAATCCAGTAGCTGTTATGCCACTTTTGGAGGTAGCAAGAACTTCGAAAACTGATGATGCCACTACCGCTACTGCAATTAACGTCGGTAAAGAGCTAAAGAAAACCATGATTATCTGTAAAGATGCGCCAGGTTTTGTGGTTAATCGCCTACTAACAAGATTTATGGGCGAAGTTACAGATGCTGTTGATGAAGGAACACCGACAGATGTAGCCGATAACGCTCTGCGTCCTCTCGGTTTTCCTATGTCGCCATTTGAACTCTTTGGTTTAGTTGGCCCAGGAGTTGCCCTTCATGTCTCAAAGACTTTAAATGCCAACCTAGGTCCGCGCTATCGCATCTCGCCAACTGTTTCTCGAATGGTGGAGAAGGGCGTTAAAACTTTCTATGTCAAAGATGAGAAAGGCTCACTTAGCGCTAATCCCGAAGCCCTCGCTCTGATTGAAAAGGGAGATAAGCCATCAACTGCAGAGCAAGTTCGCACCAGAGCTTTATCAGCCCTTGCACAAGAGGCAAGAATGATGCTGGATGAAGGCGTTATTGCCACTGCATCAGAGATTGATCTCTGTATGTTGCTCGGGGCGGGATGGCCAATGCATTTAGGCGGAATATTGCCTTATCTTGATAGAGAAGGAATTAGTGAAGCGGTTTGCGGTCAGCGTTTTCATCCGCCGCAAGTTGCATCCCTTCCTGCTTAACATTTAACGAAGCCCAGCCAACTAATTGACGGCTGATGCTCTGTGAAGTGATTCCAATATCTTGCAGAATTTCGGCGCGCTTTGAATGTTGAATAAATTCCAAAGGCACTCCAATTGAATGAATGGGCAGATCTAAACCATTTTCACGAAATTGCTCAGATAAGGTGCTAGCAATTCCACCGTGTTTAATTCCATCTTCTAGCACCACTACTCGTTTAAATCTTGGAGCCATGGCAAGAAGTGAGTCTGCAGGAAGAGGCTTAACCCAGAGTGGATCGATGACAGTTACTCCAACACCTTCGCGAAATGCTTGAGCTGCCGCATCAATTGCAAGGGGCGCCATAGCGCCAATGCTCACAAGGAGAATATCTGAGCTCTCACCGCGGTAGAGAACATCTAGCCCGCCACGTCTTTCAAATGCTGGCAAATCTTTTCCAATTGCTCCCTTTGGAAAGCGAATAATTGAAGGGGCATCAGAGATTGCAACAGCTTCTGCAAGTGATTCTTTTAATCTCGCGCCATCACGGGGCGCTGCGACAAATGCATTTGGAATTATTCCAGTAAGTGCTAGATCCCAAATTCCGTGATGCGACGGCCCATCATCGCCAGTTATTCCTGCCCTATCCAAAACAAAAGTCACTCCAGCTTTATGTAATCCCACATCTAATAGCAATTGATCAAAAGCGCGGTTTAAAAATGTTGAATAGACCGCAATTACTGGATGAAGGCCGGTGTAGGCCATACCAGCAGCTGAGGTGACAGCGTGCTGTTCAGCGATTCCCACATCAAATGTTCGCTCTGGAAATTCAGCTTGGAATCTATCAAGCCCCGTTGGACCAAGCATGGCAGCAGTAATTGCTACAACATCTTTTCGCTCTCGCCCTATCTCAACTAGCGCTTCAGAAAATACTTTTGTCCAGGTGGCGCCGTTATTTGATAGCGGCTCCCCTGTTTCGGGATCAACCACCCCAACTGCATGAAACTTCTCTGCCTCATCATTGAGCGCTGGAGCATGTCCCCGTCCCTTTTCAGTAATGGCATGGACTAATACCGGCCCTGAGAATTTCTTTGCCTGAATAAGAGCACGCTCAAGTGCAGGAATATCATGACCATCAACTGGTCCCAAATACTTAAGTCCTAAATCTTCGAACATTCCTTGCGGAGCAACAATATCCTTAATACCTTTTTTCATTCCGTGGAGAGTTTCATAGATTGGATTGCCCACAATTGGAGTCTTTTCTAATACTTGCTTTCCCCAATCAAGGAATTTTTCATATCCCTTTGTAGCCCGAAGCGTTGAAAGATAGGTGGCTACTCCGCCAATTGTTGGTGAGTAGGAGCGTTCATTATCGTTAACCACAATCACAAGTTTTAGATCATCTGAAGCGGCAATATTGTTCAAAGCCTCCCAAGACATTCCACCTGTTAGAGCTCCATCTCCGACTACTGCTACAACAGTTCTGTCGCTCTGATTCTGCAGGGCAAAGCCGCGAGCTATCCCATCAGCCCAAGAGAGAGCAGTTGAAGCATGTGAGTTCTCTATAACATCATGTTCGCTCTCTGACCTACTTGGATACCCTGCAAGCCCTCCGCGCTGACGAAGCTTTTCAAACCCTGCAGCTCTACCAGTTAATATCTTATGGACATAACTTTGATGGCCTGTGTCATAAACCATGACATCTTTTGGAGATTCAAATACGCGATGAAGCGCGATACTTAACTCCACAATTCCAAGATTTGGTCCTAGATGTCCGCCCGACTTTGAAACTTTCTCAATTAGAAAGGCTCTGATCTCTACCGCTAACTCCGTCAGCTCCTCTTGGCTAAAGCGCGCCAGGTCGCCAGGAGATTTAATCCGGCTAAGTTGATTCATGTCTGGATTCTATCGGTGAACTAAGAAAGAAGAGAGCGCAAGACGTACTGCATGATTCCACCGTGGCGATAGTAATCAGCCTCTCCTGGGGTATCGATACGTACCTTTGCCTCAAAGCTCTTATCTCCAGCCGTCACCTTAACAATGCTTGGAATGCGACCTTCGTTTAACGCAGTAACACCAGATATTGAAAATACTTCTTCGCCGCTAAGCCCTAATGAATTGGCATCTTGACCATCGAGAAATTGCAGAGGAAGAACTCCCATTCCAATCAAATTAGATCTATGAATTCTTTCAAATGATTCAGCAATGACTGCCTTTACCCCAAGAAGCGCGGTTCCTTTTGCAGCCCAATCTCTAGAAGATCCGGAGCCATATTCTTTTCCTGCCAGAATCACTAAAGCAATGTTGGCATCTTGGTATGCCATTGATGCATCATAGATAGTGCTCTGCTTACCACCATCAATAAAGTTTCTAGTAAAGCCACCTTCAACTCCGTCAAGCAAAAGATTCTTCAAGCGAATGTTTGCAAAAGTTCCTCTAATCATGACTTCATGATTGCCACGGCGCGAACCATAGGAATTAAAGTCAGATTTTTCTACCCCATTTTCTGCTAGATATTTTCCAGCTGGAGAATCAACCTTAATCGAGCCTGCTGGTGATATGTGATCAGTAGTTACTGAATCACCAAGCTTTGCCAAAACTCTGGCACCTGAAATATCAGTAACTGGAAGTGGATTTCTAGGCATAGACTCAAAGTAAGGAGGCTTTCTTACATAAGTAGATTTTGGATCCCATTCAAAAGTCTTTCCTTCAGGGGTTGCAAGTGAGGTCCAGTTATGATCTCCAGCAAATACACTTGAATAGTCTTTCTTAAACATATCTGAGGTAACTACTGAATCAATAACGCCTTGGATCTCTTGCATACTTGGCCAGATGTCTTTCAGGAACACATCATTTCCAGAGCTATCTTGGCCTAGTGGATCTTTATCAAAGTCATGATCCATAGTCCCAGCAATTGAATAGGCTACAACTAACGGAGGCGATGCTAAGTAGTTCATTTTCACATCAGGGCTAATTCGACCTTCAAAGTTTCTATTTCCAGAAAGCACCGCTGCAACAGAGAGATCATTGTCATTCACTGCTTTGCTAACCTCTAGAGGCAATGGACCAGAGTTTCCAATACAGGTAACGCAGCCATAGCCAACTAGGTTAAATCCGAGTTTTTCTAGATATGGCGTTAGCCCTGATTTTTCGTAGTAGTTAGTGACTACCTTTGAACCTGGAGCAAGTGTGGTCTTAACCCAAGGCTTACTCTTCAAACCTTTTTCTACAGCTTTCTTTGCTAGAAGTCCTGCCCCAATCATCACAGAAGGATTTGAAGTATTAGTGCAAGAAGTGATTGAAGCTATTACCACTGAGCCATTGGTAATAGATCCTTTTCTTGAATTTACTTCAAGTGCTATTGGATTAGTAGCAGTATTGCTAGAAAGATAAGAAGGGAGAACTTTGGCAAAGGAACTCTTGGCATCACTTAGGGTGACTCGATCTTGTGGTCTCTTGGGTCCTGCTATTGATGGCACGACACTTGAAAGATCTAGCTCTAATCGCTCTGAGTATCTTGGCTCTGCAGATGGGTCATGCCATAGGCCTTGAGCCTTGGCATATTTCTCTACTAGCTCTAATTGTTCTCCGCTTCTTCCGGTTAACTCTAGATACTTTATGGTTTCCTGATCTATTGGGAAAATTGCCACAGTTGAGCCGTATTCAGGTGACATATTTCCAATAGTGGCGCGATTAGCCATCGGAAGCGCACTCACTCCAGGGCCATAAAATTCAACAAACTTGCCAACTACGCCATGCTTTCTAAGCATCTCAGTAATTGTTAAAACTAAATCAGTTGCAGTTGTTCCAACTGCTAGCGCTCCACTTAACTTAAACCCAAGAACCTTGGGAATGAGCATAGAAACTGGCTGACCAAGAAGGGCTGCCTCTGCTTCAATGCCGCCCACTCCCCAACCAAGAACTCCAAGGCCATTGACCATAGTGGTATGTGAATCAGTTCCAACCACAGTATCTGGATATGCCCGCTGCACACCATTTACTGCTCTGACCATTACTACTCTTGCGAGGTATTCAATGTTTACCTGATGAACAATGCCCGTGCCAGGTGGGACTACTTTAAATTCATCAAAGGCGCTCTGGCCCCAACGAAGGAAGCGATATCGCTCTTGATTTCTCTCATATTCAATATCAACATTTTCTTTGAAAGCACTTGCCGTTCCATATTTATCTGCAATAACTGAGTGGTCGATAACTAGTTCAGCAGGGGCCAAGGGGTTAACACGCGATGGATCTCCGCCAAGTTCTGCAATTGCCTCTCTCATAGTAGCAAGATCGACAACACAGGGAACTCCGGTGAAATCTTGCATAATCACACGCGCTGGTGTGAATTGAATTTCAGTATCAGGAATTGATTCAGGATTCCAAGATGCTAGAGCTTCAATCTGCTTGGCTGTGATATTTGCGCCATCTTCAGTGCGAAGGAGATTTTCTAGTAATACCTTTAAGGAAAAGGGAAGAGAATTTGCTTGAGCAAGTTTGGTGATATCAAATATTTCATAACTCTTGCCTGATACTTCAAGCGAGCTCTTTGCGCCGAAGGAGTTCTTGCTCATGAGCCCATCTTAACTGTTGTTGCATAAAGTGCTCAAAGACGAATTACTAGAGAATTACTCAAGAAATAATGAAACGCGCCACAAGCTCCATATGCGCAGTCATTGGAAAGAGGTCAAAGGCCCTGATTTGATCCAACTTGTATCCCTGCGCTGAAAGATAGGCGCTATCTCGGGCAAGTGAGGCTGGATCACAGGCAACATAGACAATCGTTCTGGGAGCAAGTGAGGTAATAGTTGAAATGACTCTCTCCCCAGCTCCAGCGCGAGGAGGATCAAGGAGAACTACATTTGCTGCACGATATTTCTTCAAGCTTGCTTCAACTTTTGCTTCAACAATTTCAACTCTTGGTTCTAGGGCAAAGTTTCGTCTGGCATCAATAATCGCATTCTCATCGGATTCAATTAAAGTGACTCTTCCTGCAACTCCGAGATCAGCTAAAAGGGCTGCGCTAAATAGCCCAGCTCCGCCGTAGAGATCAAAGATGTGATCTGCAGGCTTTGCTTGAACATAGTCCTTAACTACTTGGCTTAAAACAGTCGGCGCCATGCGGTGGCTCTGCCAGAAGGTGATTGGGTTTAGCGAGAAGTCAATGCCATCTACCTGCTCCTGGATAAGTTCTAAGTTCTCTCGACCCTCTATCACCACCGCGCTCTTGCCCTTACTAGAGATTGCAACATCTACCCGCTTTGATTTGGGCAACTTCATCTGATTGACCTTCGCTATATCTATATCTTCATGAGCGATTAGGCATTTATCAATTTCAACGATTTGATTTGAGCGCGAGGCATAGAGACCAACCTTGCCATTTTCAGATACGGTGAATTCCATTCTGCTGCGCCAATGTAAATTCGGTTTAACTTCTTCAACCTCTACATCGATCTCCATTTTAGCAAGACGGCTAAATTGCTCTTTGATAATTTCGCTCTTTAACTCCCGCTGATAACTAAGATCGATGTGTTGAAAGTCGCATCCTCCGCAGCCATCAAATCGAGCATATGAACAAGGCGGACTTACCCGATGTTTAGAAGCTTTAATTACTGAGATGCAGTTTCCTCTAGCAAAGCTCTTTGTCACATCGCTAATCTCAACAATCACGCGCTCTCCAGGGATTGCATGTCTTACAAAAATAACTCTTCCTTCGTAGCGCGCTATGCAGTGGCCGCCGTGCGCAATAGCTGTGATATCGACTTCTAATTGATCACCGCTTTGCACTCGCGCACCTTTCTAAAAAAGTTCATTGAAGCACTTATTTCTCGTGCTATCCCTCGCGTGGATTAGAGGGAATCTAGCCTAAAGGTGTAAATTCTCCTTTTGTGCATGTCGTAATCATGGGTTGCGGCCGAGTCGGTTCTACCCTGGCAAAAGATTTTCAGGCTCTAGGCCATAGCGTTGCCGTAATCGATCAAGATCGTGAAGCATTTCGCCGTCTTGGGGCAGATTTCAATGGGCTAACTGTGGCTGGAATGGGCTTTGATCGCGACACTCTTTTAGAAGCAGGAATTCAAAGGGCTGATGCATTTGCTGCAGTTTCAAATGGCGATAATTCAAATATCTTGGCAGCAAGAGTTGCAAGGGAAACCTATGGAGTAGCAAGCGTTGTGGCTCGAATTTATGACCCAGGTAGAGCTGAGATTTATCAAAGGCTTGGTATTCCTACTGTTGCCACAGTTCTTTGGACTACAGATCAAATTATGAGAAGGCTTCTGCCTCAAGGATCTCGCTCTGAGTGGCAAGATGCATCAGGAAGAGTGCAATTAGCTGAGATTGCTCTGCATCGAGATTGGTATGGAAGGCCTGTTTCATTAATAGAACAACATACCGATGCTCGCGTTGCATTTGTTACAAGGCTTGGCGAAGGCTTAATCCCCAATGAACACACAGTCTTGCAAGAAGGCGATGTAATCCATGTAATGGTAGAAGATAAGAATTTAGCAGCAACAGAGGCATCCCTTGCCCTTCCACCGAGTGGTGAGTGAAGATGAGAATTGCTATCGCAGGAGCTGGTAATGCAGGACGAGCCATTGCAAGAGAGCTAATTGAAAATGGCCATCAGGTCTTACTTATCGATAAGAATCCAAAGTCTCTTAAGATGGAGAGCGTTCCATCTGCTGAATGGCTCCTGGCTGATGCCTGCGAAATCAGTTCACTTGATAAAGCCAAGCTTGATACCTGCCAAGTAATGGTTGCAGCCACCGGTGATGACAAGGTAAATCTTGTCTCATCACTTCTTGCAAAGACTGAATATGGAGTCCCAAGAGTGGTAGCACGAGTAAATCATCCAAAGAACGAGTGGCTTTTTGATTCCTCCTGGGGCGTTGATGTTGCTGTTTCTACGCCAAGAATTATTGCGGCCCTAGTTGAGGAAGCTGTATCAGTTGGAGATATCGTCAGACTCTTCTCGCTTAAAGCTGGAGAGGCTAATTTAGTTGAGTTAACTCTGCCTGATATCTCAACTTGCATTGGAAAATCTGTTGAAGAGATCTCACTTCCTCAAGATGCATCCCTTGCAGCGATTATCAGAGATGGCCATGTCATAACGCCAGCAGATCATGATGTTTTTGCAGCTGGTGATGAACTAATTTTTGTAACTACTGCAGAAGCCGAAGTCTCACTAAAGGCTTGCTTTATAAAGGATTAGCTCGCTTTATCAATTCTTAAATCATCTCTTAGCTTTGGACCACTCTTAATTACTAGCCAGGTTGCCCAGGCGGTAGCAATAAAAAGCGGATAGCCCATAACTAACCTGGCTGATCCAAGTAAATTAACATTGCCACTGACATATAGCGGGTATTGCACAACAAGGCGGATTGCAAACATGCCAACCCAGAGCCAGGTTGCCTTTATATAGACCTTTGTTCGGGCAGGATCTTTACGCCATCTAAAGTTCTCTTCCAGAAGTGGACCAATAATGAGTCCAATAACTGGCCAGCGCAGAAGTATTGAAACTAAATAAGCAGATCCATAGATTGCATTGGTCCAAAGTCCTGGCAGATAGAAGTCTTCTGCTTTTCCAGTTCGCATGGAGAGCCAAGCACATATTCCAACTCCAATCACCCCTGAAACTGCATGCTGAATGGTTTCGCGCTTTACCAATCTAACCAGCGTTAGAAGAAGCGATAGAGCAAGGGCTGCGTAGGCTGAATCTCTAACATCCTTTGTAATATTAAATGCGATAAGAAATAGCAGAGCAGGAAGTCCAGAATCTATTAGCCCTTTTACTCCCCCCATAGCAGAGAGGATTTTTGCTTTATCTTCGCTCTCACTCATGAGCGCCCACTTGAACCAAAGCCAGTGCCACCTCGAGCAGAATCAGGAAGTTCTTCGACTGCAACAAATTCGGCGCGTTCAACTCTTTGAAAAACTAATTGCGCGATGCGATCGCCACGCTTTATCTCAAAACTCTCGCTCTGATCGTGATTTATGACTATTACGCAAATCTCTCCACGATAACCAGCATCTATTGTTCCTGGAGCGTTGACAAGCCCAACGCCATATTTAATGGCAAGGCCAGAGCGGGGATGAACAAAGGCGGCGTATCCATCACTTAGCGCAATGGCGATACCAGTTGGCACAAGAGCTCTCATGCCAGGTTCAATAGTGATATCTATAGCTGAATAAATATCAGCTCCAGCATCACCAGGCTTTGCATAGGAGGGCATTGGAAGGCCTTTATCTAATTGAGTTATTAGTACTTTCATGGATTGATCTCAAACTCAGTATCGATAGATAAATCTCTTCGATCTCTAAATACCTGCTTAAATTCCGCTGATGCATGTTTAATAAAATGCTCCATGGGAACAATTATAAATATCGCTGCTGCCTCAACTGCTAAAACCCCACTATCTGAACCAATTCTGCCCTCAGCTCTGGTGTAGATCTTTCTACCATCCTGGCCAGTAATCTCGGCATTTATAAATAATGTGCTTCCAACTGGAACTGGGGCGAGAAATGATGTTTCAAGTTTTCCAGTTACTGCCGGCTCTCTAACTAACCACATTAATTTTCCTAAAGCTTCATCAAAGGCACATGAAAGTAGGCCGCCATGGGCAAGACCTGGAGCTCCTTGATGTAAATCGGTAACTGTAAATTGCGCAGTAATGCTCATACTCTCTTGCGCATAGGCAACAAGATGTAAACCTGCAGGATGGTTAGGACCACATCCATAGCAATCAGGATTATGAGAGCCGAGTAATTTGCCACTTGCCGGAGCATCAGGATGTCGAGGCGGGACTTTAACTCCTGGGGGAACTTGAATATTTAGCTCGCGCGACATGGGGTGAAGATTACCCTGTCGATAGGCAAGCGCCATCTAATGCAAGGAAGTACTCTCACCTCATGCGTGAGATAATGAGATGGCCAATCTGGCTGACTCTATTAATTATCTGCCTTGATCTATCAATATTGCTCGCGATCTGGGCCTCACTTGGTAATCAAGCCACACTAGTTACTGCAATTATTCTTACCGCATCAACTATCTATTTTTACTATGTAACATCACTAACCCTTGAGCTCACTACAGAGCGACTGAAGGTGGGTAGGGCCAACATTGAGGTTAAATACTTAGGAAAGATAGAAGTTTTAAGCAAAGAAGATATGTTGTTTCACCGTGGAGCTGGGATTAATCCTCAGGCTTTTCTTGCGCTGCGCTTTTGGATTAAAACAGGTCTAAAAATTGAGATTGCAGACCCGCGCGATCCCACACCTTTTTGGTTGATAAGTTCTAAAAATCCAGAGAGATTCTTAGAGAGATTAACTCCTTAAGCGCAATCCTTACAGACTGCCTTAGCTCCCTCTCCGCGCGCTAGTTGAGTAATGTGATGAACTAAAAAACAACGTGAACAGGTAAATTCATTATCTTGCTTTGGAACTACCCGAACTGATAACTCTTCACCAGATAAATCTGCTCCAGGCAGTTCAACATTTTCTGCCTCTTCTTCATCGAGATCAACCTGACCTGATTGAGCTTCAGCCCTTCTAGCTTTTAACTCTTCTAGGGATTCCTCATGTAACTCTTCATCGGTTTTTCGAGGCGTGTCGTAATCAGTTGCCATTGATCTCTCACCGCCAATCTCTTCCTACATAGAGCCAGACCATTTAGTCAATTGGCTACGGGCGGATAATGCCCAACTACTTGCTCGCTGTCCTATCCAACACTCGGCGTGTCGCGATTATTCCCCGTCTGTTAAGCCTATTGGCCTAATTCTGAGCGGCGTTTGGCTTCTTCTTGTCGCCACTTTTGAATTTCGCCATGATTTCCAGAGAGCAAAACCTCAGGAACGTTTAGATCTCGCCAAGTAGCAGGTTTAGTAAATGTTGGATATTCGAGTGCGCCAATTTCATTATGTGATTCCTCATCAAGTGATGCAGGATTGCCAATAACTCCAGGAATTAATCGAGTTACTGCTTCAATTATTACTAGCGCCGCTACCTCACCGCCATTTACTACATAATCACCGATAGATATTTCATGAACCCTTACCGATTTTCTATCTCGATAGTAATCGCCCACTCTTGCATCAATTCCTTCATAGCGACCACAGGCAAAGACCAGATGTTTAGCCCCACTTAACTGCTCAGCCTTTTTTTGATTGAACTTAGAACCTGCTGGGGTGAGGATAATCAGATCAATCTCGCCATCTTTTTCCAATATTGAATCAATAGCTTGGCCCCATGGCTCTGCCATCATCACCATTCCGGCTCCACCGCCATAAGGAGTGTCATCAACGCTATGGTGATTATCAGTAGTGAAATCTCTTAAATTAATACTTTTAAAGACAATTAATGATTGGCTCCTAGCTTTACCAATAAGAGAGAGCTCAAGTGGCGAGAAGTATTCGGGGAAGATAGAGATAGCAGTTATCTTCACATTAGCTCCTCTAGATTATCGGCAGTAATTATCCTACTTGCGATATCAATATCTGGGGTGAAGTGCTTAACAAATGGAATCAAAAAGTCACGCCCCTGATAACTAAGCACTAGCGTGTCTTGTGATGGAAGCTGGAGAACCTCTTTGACCTCGCCCCAATCTTTGCCAGATCTATCTATTACCTTGCAACCTAGAATTTGGGAGATGTGAAAATCATCTTCAGTAATATTTGAATCTGCCGGATTAACATCAGCAAGAAGCAGAACGTTTCGAAGCTTTTCAACTGCGCTTCTATCGCTATAGCCTTGAAATGAGAGCAGCAGAGTTCCGCTATGCACTTTGGCGCCCGTTATCTTTAAGGGACCTTTGTCTTCTGGATCTGTCTTTAGTATTGAACCAATAGCAAATCTCTCTTCAGGGTTATCGGTTCTAACTTCAATAGTTGCCTCGCCGCGCACTCCATGTGCGCGACCGATGCGACCTACTACAAGTAACAAATTAGCTAAGCGCGATTAACGCGCCTCATCCGCCTCAACAAGATCTACGCGAACACTTCGCCCAGCAAGAGCTGAAACCACAGTGCGTAGCGCCTTTGCTGTTCGACCATTGCGACCGATTACCTTGCCAATGTCTTCAGGGTGAACCCTTACCTCAAGGGTGGTTCCGCGTCTTCCCTCTTTTTCAGAGATTATTACCTCTTCAGGGTTATCGACGATTCCCTTAACTAAATGTTCTAGAGCTTCATCAATCATCATATTTAGTCAGCTGGAATTTCAGTTGGCGCAACCTCTGCAACTGCATCTGCAGGAGCATCTACTACTGGGGCTTCAATTGGAGCCTGCTCAGCTACAACTTCTGCTGGAGCTGCCTCTACAGGTGCTGCTTCAGCTACAACTTCTACCGGAGCGTTCTTAGCTGCAAGTTTCTCAGCAGCACGCTTCTTCATCGTAGTTGCGCCATCTGCTGGCTCATTACTTGCTGCCTTTACTGCCTCTTCATAAGCAACGCGCTTATTTGGACGAACTGGAAGGCTTTTAAGAGTTCCTTCTTGACCAGCAATTCCCTTGAACTTCTGCCAATCGCCAGTAACTTTCAAAATTGCCTCTACCGCTGGAGTTGGTTGCGCACCATTTTTTAGCCAATGTTGAGCGCGATCTGAATCAACTTCAATTAGCGAAGGATCAGATGCTGGTGAGTAACGACCAATCTCTTCAATCTTTAATCCATTACGAGCTTTACGGGAATCTGCAACAATAATTCGGTAGTGAGGAGTGCGAATCTTTCCCAAACGTACCAATCTAATTTTTACGGCCACGAAGGCTTTCTCCTTGCATAGTTAATCGAACTTATCTTTTCTTCCTTGAGTAGGATGCCAAGTGAAGAAAAAAAGTTCTTACGTTTATAAGTGCCGGTCAAGAGGTAGAGGGCCCTTGAACAGGAGGCCAATATTGCCACGAGCCCTTGATATTTCCCAATTGAGCTTAGCTATCGCCCCTCTTGGGCGGCTCGTTTGGCTGGATTTCCAGATCGTGACTTCTTCTTCGGCGCAATCTTTGGCGAATTAATTGGAGAAGCAGTGGGAAGGCTCATTCCTCCAGGAAGGGACATCCCAGCAGGTAATCCGCCACCTGATCTCATCTGCTTCATCGCTTTCTGCGCAGCAGAGAATCGATCAACTAAAGAATTTACTTCAGTAACACTTCTGCCACTACCTAATGCAATACGTGCTCGTCTTGAACCGTTTAATATTTTTGGATCACGTCTCTCATTTGGCGTCATAGATTGCACAATGGCCTGTGTTCTAACTAGCTCGTTATCATCAATGCTATCTATCTGCTTTTTCATTGCAGCAGAGTTAGCGCCAGGCAGCATGCCAAGAAGTTTGGTCATAGAACCCATCTTCTTCATTGCCCCTAATTGCTCTAAGAAATCCTCTAGCGTGAAATCTTGCCCTGAAACAAATTTCTCTTCCAGACGCTTAGCGCTATCGCCATCAAGTGCTCGCTTTGCCTGCTCAGCTAAGGTTGCGATATCGCCAAGGCCCAAAATTCTGGAAGCCATTCGCTCGGGATAGAAGTAATCAAAGTCGGTTAGCTTCTCCCCACTTGAAGTGAAGAGAATTGGCTTTCCTGTTACTTCAACAATGGATAGGGCAGCTCCAGCTTTCGCATCGCCATCTAGTTTTGTTAATACAACGCCATCAAAACCCACACCCTCTAAAAAAGCTAGTGAGGTACTAAGTGCATCTTGTCCCATCATTGCATCTACCACAAAGAGAATTTCATGGGGATTAATTGCATCCCTTATGGAGCTTGCCTGCTCCATCAACTCAGTATCAATTCCAAGTCTTCCCGCAGTATCAACGATTACAACATTGTGGACTTTTTCTTTGGCATAGGTAATTGCGCTCTTGGCAACCTTTACTGGATCGCCAACTCCATTTCCTGCCTCTGGTGCAAAGATTGGAACTGAAATTGATTCTGCTAATACTTGTAATTGCGTAACAGCATTAGGTCTCTGCAGATCTGCTGCCACTAAAAGCGGAGTATTTCCCTCTTCCTTTAGAAATCGAGCTAACTTTCCAGCTAATGTTGTTTTTCCAGATCCTTGAAGACCTGCAAGCATTATTATCGTTGGACCTGTTTTGGCATATCGGATTCGTCGTTCTTGTCCGCCAAGAATTGCAATTAACTCCTGGTTGATAATCGAATAAATCTCTTCAGATTGATTAGTTGATTGCCTAATCTCTGGAAGTCTTTCAAGTGATCTACTTCTAATCTTCTCAACAAAGCCTTCAGTAACGCTTAAAGCAACATCAGCATCAAGTAATGCTGTGCGAAGTTCCTGGCAAGTACTCTCAATATCTTCAGGAGTAATTCGCCCTTTTCTTCGAAGTGATCCAAAGAGATCAGAGAACTTAGAACTTAAGGAATCGAACATGTCTTTAAGCCTACATAATGGCTAGGCAAATAGAAAAAAGGTGGATACGCCCTCGCATATTCCACCTTTTTTCAAGTATCACTGCCTAGATGCGGGCAATTATTAGATTGCAGCCTCACCTTTCTCGCCGGTACGAACGCGAACTACATTATCAACAGGGGTGGCCCAGACCTTGCCATCGCCAATTGATCCTGTAGATGCCGCCTTCACAATGGTGTTGATCACGGAATCAACATCCTTATTCTCAGCAAGAATCTCTAACTTTATTTTGCTTATTAAGTCGATGGGATATTCGGCTCCGCGATATACCTCGATGTGGCCACCTTGGCGACCAACTCCAGATACTTCAGAGACTGTCATTCCTTTGACTCCAGCTGCCCTTAGGGCATTTTTAACATCGTCAAACTTTCCGGGCTTAATGATTGCGGTAATTAGCTTCATGATTAACGACCTCCCTTGAGAACTCCACCTAATTCATAGGCGCTCTCTGCATGTTCTGATTGATCGACTCCTACTAGCTCACTCTCGCTCTTGACTCGGAACCCAATTGTTTTTTCAATTAGGAATCCGATAATTAGCGTCATTACAAATGAGTAACCCATAACTAGAGCAACACCGAGAGCTTGATTGCCAAGGAGCTCAACTCCCCCGCCATAGAAGAGTCCATCTAGACCAAGAATTTTGCTGGTTCCAAAGAATCCAATTGCCAAACTACCAACAATACCTCCGACTAAGTGAACGCCGACAACATCTAGTGAATCGTCATAGCCCAGCTTGTACTTAAGACCAACTGCAAGTGCGCAGGCAATTCCAGCAATTATGCCAATAACTGCCGCTGCCCATGGTTCAACGAATGCGCAAGCAGGAGTGATAGCAACAAGGCCAGCAACAGCTCCAGATGCAGCGCCAAGTGTTGTTGGATGTCCATCGCGGAATTTCTCCGTAAGAATCCAGCCAATTACTGCTCCCGCTGTTGCTGCCTGAGTGTTGATAAATGCCAGAGCCGCAATCCCATTAGCCGCAAGTGCGCTTCCAGCATTAAATCCAAACCATCCAAACCAGAGCAAGCTAGCGCCAAGAAGCACTAGTGGAAGTGAGTGAGGACGCATTGGAGATTTTTGCCAGCCAATTCTCTTGCCAAGAACAATTGCTAGCGCAAGACCTGCAGCGCCTGCATTGATATGAACTGCAGTTCCACCTGCGAAGTCTTGAACTCCTTGTGAGGCAAGATATCCCGCGCCAGTTACTGTGTCGCCAACTTTATTTCCAAAGGCAAATACCCAGTGAGCTACTGGGAAATAAACCACAGTCACCCAAATAGCAACGAAGATCGCCCATGAGAAGAATTTTGCACGATCTGCAATTGCGCCAGAGATCAGCGCCGGTGTAATAATGGCAAACATAAGTTGGAATACTGCAAATGCCAGAAGCGGGATTGGATAGACGCCACCATTATTTGCCAATTCATTTACCACATCACCTAATCCAGATGTAGAGAAAGATCCATACCAAGGTGAATCAGCTTCATAGCCAAATGCAATTTTAAAACCGTAGATAACCCAGAGAATGCTTACTACTCCTATAGTGATTATCGACATCATCATCATATTCAGCGCGCTCTTTGCTCGCACCATGCCGCCATAGAAGAAAGCAAGCCCTGGGGTCATTAGTAAAACCAGGGCAGAGCTAGCTAAAACCCAAGCGGTATCGCCAGCGCTTAGAACTACTTCATCCATTTTTTTCTCCGAACCGGGCTGCTAAATGCAGACTCCGCGAATAAAAGGTAAATATCTCAACTCTGAGAATGAGCAGATAATGCTGTAGAAGTATTTCCCCTGATGGCTCAAATTGATTTCATCAAGGTGACACTTGCTCGCCCTCTGTTACGGCTATGTTAAAAGTTCAGCGATATACCCATCAGCCTCAAAGGGGGTCAGATCCTCTATCCCCTCACCAAATCCAACATACTTCAAGGGAACTTGCAGAGCGGCCTCAGTGGCTATTGCAATACCGCCCTTGGTGGAGCCATCAAGCTTTGTGACCACGATCCCAGTTAAATTCACGCTAGCAGAAAAAGTCTCTGCCTGTTTGATTCCATTCTGACCCGTTGTTCCATCAAGTACAAATAAAATCTCATTTACTAAAGTCACTTTCTCTACAACTCTTTGAATTTTACCTAGCTCGTCCATCAAGTTGCTCTTGGTATGCAGTCTTCCGGCAGTATCAATTATCAGAAAATCAAAACCTTCATCCCTCGCTTTCTTTGCTCCATCAAAAGCTATCGCTGCTGGATCGCTATTGCTTGAAGCGCTTAAAACTTCAACGCCGATTCTCTGGCCCCAAGTCTGAAGTTGGGCAACCGCAGCTGCCCTAAAGGTGTCAGCAGCAACTAATAAAACTTTCTTTCCGCTCTTTGCAAAATAATTGGCTAGCTTGGCTGCGCTAGTAGTTTTTCCAGTGCCATTAACTCCAACAAGCAGAATTACCGTTGGCCCATCACTTGATAAGTTAATAGCCCTTGATGAGGTAGTTAACTTTGATTTAAGTGAGTTAGCGATAGCCTTTGAGAGCTCTTCACTCTTCTCGCGCTTTACTAACTCTAGAATCTCCTCCGTTATCCCCACCCCAATATCTGATGAGATTAGAATCTGTCTAAACTGTTCAAGATCTTCAATTGTTGCTCTAGATTTTGAGAACTTGCTGAGGAAAGAGCCAAATAAACCCATAGTTAAGCGGGTTCAGTTTCAATCTCACGAAGACGCTGTGAGATAACTTCTGATACTCCATCACCGCGCATACTTACGCCATACAAGGTATCGCCAATTTCCATCGTTCGCTTTTGATGGGTGATAATAATTAATTGCGATGCTTGTCTTAGCTCTTCTAGAACTGAGAGTAGGCGACCAAGATTTGTGTCATCAAGTGCTGCTTCAACCTCATCTAAAACATAGAACGGACTTGGCCTAGCTTTAAAAATAGCTATTAGAAGCGCTACCGCAGTTAGCGAGCGCTCACCGCCTGAGAGAAGTGATAGTCGCTTGATTCTCTTTCCTGGCGGGCGAGCTTCAACATCAACGCCAGAATTAAGAAGATCACTTGGATCAGTTAAGAGCAGGCGTCCCTCTCCCCCTGGAAAGAGTCGAGCAAAGATTTTTTCAAACTCTCTAGCCGTGTCTCTTAAAGCTTCTACAAAAATCTCTTGAACCTTGTCATCAACTGATTTGATGATGTCTAGAAGATCCTTCTTTGATTTCTTTAAATCCTCTAACTGATCTGCCAGATATTTCAACCGCTCTTCAAGGGATGAGAACTCCTCAAGAGCTAAGGGATTGATCTTGCCAAGAAGAGCCAGAGATTTCTCAGCTCCAGCTAGACGTTTTTCCTGCTCTTGACGGACATACGGAATGAATTCGCCTTGACTCAAATTTCCAGCGTCATCTTCGATGAAGGTTGGAACTGGCTTATCTGGACCGTACTCATTTACAAGAGATGAACTATCAACTCCAAATTCCTCCATAGCTTTTATCTCAAGTTGTTCAATTCTCAATCTTTGTTCAGCTCTAGCTATCTCGTCGCGATGAACACTGGAAGTCAATTGATCAAGCTCAACGCTTAGATCTCGGATTGCTTGGCGAATAGAGAGAATTTCGCCATCGCGATTAGAGCGACCTAGTTCAAGTCTTTCCCGCTCACTATTTGCCCGGGAGATCGAGCTCTCAATTTGAATTAAGGCTTCATAGGCAGCATCAGCAATAGCTTGCGCCGTAACTGCGCCCCTTGCTCTAGCTGCGCGGCGAGCGATGTTATTACTTGCCGCTTGGCGCTCATTTGATGCTGCAAGTTCAAGATCTCTAGCCCGCTGCGAGATTGCTGCTACTCGCTCCTCAATAGTTCGAAGCGCAAGACGAGCTTCAACTTCAACTGCTCTTGCTGTAGCAAGAGTTGCTCTTAGATTTTCAAGAGTGCTTAACTCAGGTTCCAGCGGTTCACTACTCTTTTCAAATTCACTTCTAGCGGTGTCTAACTCACTGAGATCACTATCTAGCGCTTGTTTCAGTTCTGATATGGATTTTTCTAGCCGCTCAACTTCTCCGCTAGCGCTCTTTACTCCTTGGCTAGTTGCTGCCATCTGCTCAGCAAGTGCTGCCATGGCAGCATCTGATTCATTTAATCTAGCTAAGGCTTGATCGTAGGTAAGTTGATCCGATCTTAATTTTGTTTCAGCAGTAGAAATATCAAAGTGAATTCGATCGCAATCATGGCCATGTCGCTGCAGCTCGATCTCAGCTTTTTCAATCAATTCAGAAATTTCAATTAATGAGGTGCGCGCAGATGAGCCGCCACTTGCTCTTCCTCTTCCAACCAAATCGCCATCAGGAGTAACTGCAATTAGTGATGGATTACTAGCGATGATTTGACTTGCCTGACTAAGTGATTCTGCGGCCACTAGCCCAGAGAAAAGAGCCGGCAAAATGGAATTTAAGGTAGCTGATGAAACTTTACTTGCTAATGGTGTCAATCCACGTGGAATCTCAATAACTGGCCTTGAGTCACCTTCGGATATAAAGAGCAGCTCAGCACTTCCAGCAGATTTCGATTTCAAGAAAGTGATTGCAGAGATAACCTGATTTAGATCTTGAAGCACTAAGGCATTTGCCAATGAGCCTAACGCATTGGTCACTGCGCTCTGCCAACCAGGCTCAACCGTTAATAGCGAAGCTAGGCTGCCACGAATTACGATCCCCTGATCATTTGTTAATAGCGCACCACTTCCATCTTTGTGCAGGGTTGCTTGCCGGAGCGCATCAATTTTTGCCTCAGAAGCAGCTCTTGCTCGCTCAGCTAGAGAGAGATCGCTTCTTAACTTTTCAAGATTAGCTTTGCTGCTGTTGAGCAAAACTTTTGCTTTTTCAAATTCTGCATCAAGGCCGAGCTCTCCTGCATCAAGGCCGGCAATTTCACTCTCAAGTCGAGCAAATTCAACTTTAGCTTCAGCCACTCTTGCCTTGGCGCCAGTTAACGCGCTCTCTAACCTATTAATCTCAGAGCCCGCGCCATCGATTCGAGTTTGCAGAGACTTTATATGTCCTTCTTGTCTGGCAGTTCCCTCTCGATAATCAGCAATTGCTCGCTGCGCTGCGGCCACTCGATCTTCTTCACTCTTTAACCGCGATTCTAATTGAGTAACGCTATTACTTGCGGCAACTAATTCAGCTCTGGCTTTATCTGATGAACCTTGCAGAACAGATTCCTCGCCTCTTAAAACTTTTGCTTCTGCATCTAGCGCTTCGGGATCTCGACCTGATGCTCTAGCTTCCTCTGCCTCTTCAGCTAAGAAGCGCGCACGCTCTGATGCTAAGTTCTGAGTTCCTCTTAGCTTTTCTTTCTGGGCAGTTAGGCTGTAGTAATTATTCTGCGCAATGGCTAACTCTGGTCCCTGAATTGCTGCTATCTGATCTAGCTCAATCTCTCTTTTACGTAATTGCTCCAGCTCTTGATCGACTTCACTTCGTCTCTGACGAAGAGCGGTTTCATCAGCAACTTCTAAACTTAGTGTTGAATTGAATGCAATTAAGTCATCAGCCAGAATTCTTAGCTTCGCATCTCGCACATCAGCCTGAATCACAGCAGCTTTCCTAGCAACCTCTGCCTGTTTACCAAGCGGGCGAAGTTGCCTTCTTAATTCATTGGTGAGATCTTGGACTCGAGACATGTTGCCTTGCATCGAATCTAATTTTCGAAGTGCTTTCTCTTTTCGCTTCCTATGTTTTAATATTCCAGCAGCTTCCTCAATAAATCCTCTGCGCTCCTCAGGATTTGCTGTGAGGATGGCATCAAGTTGCCCCTGGCCAACGATGACGTGCATCTCGCGTCCGATGCCACTATCACTTAATAGCTCTTGAATATCTAGAAGGCGAGCTGATTCACCATTTATTTGATAATCACTCTGGCCATTTCGAAATAAAGTTCTTGAAATAGTAACTTCGCTAAATTCAATTGGTAGTGCGCCATCTGTGTTATCGATAGTGACTGATACTTCTGCTCGTCCCAGAGGCGCTCTTCCTGAAGTTCCAGCAAAGATGACATCTTCCATCTTCCCACCGCGCAGGCTCTTTGCTCCCTGCTCGCCCATTACCCAAGAGAGAGCATCAACGACATTGCTCTTGCCCGAACCATTTGGTCCCACCACGCAGGTGATCCCTGGCTCGAACTTCAAGGTCGTTGGAGCGGCAAAGGACTTAAAGCCCTTCAGGGTCATGCTCTTTAAATACACGGGTAGAACCTATCGGGTGAGTCCGCGCACGCTCGGGTTTTACCCCCGCTTAGAGCTGACTTTTTTTCTAACCTTCTTTTTTCCCGCTTTCTTAAGGGGAGATTTGCTCTGGCATTGCGGACAAAAATGTGAAGAGCGGTTTGCAAAAGCAATCCTGCGAATCTCGCAGCCACATCTAGAACAGGGCTCATTCTCCTGGCCATATGCCTCAAGCTCAACATCAAAGTAGCCACTCTCGCCATTTACATTGATATAGAGCTCATCAAAACTTGTTCCGCCTGCCTTCAAGGCTTTCTCCATGACAAATTTAGTGGCATCAAGAAGTTTAGAAATTTCTTGCTCCGATAGTTTCTTTGCAAGGCGCTCGGGATGAATCTTTGCGTGCCAGAGCGCTTCATCAGCGTAGATATTACCCACACCGCTCACCACGCCCTGATCAAGAAGTACTCGCTTTACCGCGCTATTCTTTTTACTAATCCGGCTGATCACTGCGCTGCGATTAAATTTATTATCGAACAAATCAGGTGCAATTCGAGTAAAAGATTGAGGGATTAGGTCTTGGTCTTCTAAGACCAACTTATCAATTGAAATCCAACCAAAGGTTCGTTGATCAACAAAGCGAATCTCTTTTCTTCTATCGCCGCAGTCAATGCGAACTCGCAGATGTTTCTCAAATTCTCTCTGCTTATCTTGAATCAATAGCTGTCCGCTCATTCCTAAGTGGGCCATCAGTGCAAAATCTCGATTTAATTCAAACCATAGGAACTTTCCACGTCTATTAACACTCAAAACTTTTGCACCTTCAATAGCGCTATATGGAGCATAAGTTGTTGATCTATTTCCACCTTTATGAACTACATCAATTTCTCTAATTTTTCTTCCAACAATGAATGGCTCTAAACCTCGTCTTACCGTTTCAACTTCGGGTAATTCGGGCATAAATTAGTTATTTGAAAGAGCTTCAAAGGCAATTCTTGCCGCAACTTGTTCTGCTTCGCGCTTGGATTTGCCATGACCTTGCGGATAGGTAACACCATTGACAATTGCATAGGCAACAAAATCTTTATCGTGATCTGGGCCTGACTCACTGACTTTATATTCAGGTGGCGCCCATCCAGAGGAGGCAACAATTTCTTGAAGCGCAGTCTTTCCATCAAGACCTGCTCCCCTTGTAACTGCTTCATCAATAGCGCTCTTCATCAGACGCATAATGATCTCTGCGCTGACATTAAAACCATGATCTAAATAGATCGCCCCAACCAAAGCCTCAAAGGCATCTGCCAAAATTGAATTCTTATCTCTTCCTCCCGTTACCTCTTCACCTTTGCCAATTTTTAGCGCTGAGCCAAGTTCTAACTCTCTTGCAATGCTTGCAAGGGCGCGCATATTTACTATCCCTGAGCGAAGTGGTGAGAGATGTGATTCATCAAGATCTGGAAAGCGTTCATATAGCGCTTCGGTAATTACTAACCCAAGGACACTATCGCCTAGAAACTCTAAGCGTTCATTTGTTGGAAGACCGCCGAATTCATAAGCAAAGGAGCGGTGAGTTAAGGCGAGTTCGAGTAACTCTGGTTTTACCGAAACTCCAAGCTTTTCGGTCAGAGCCAGACTCAGATTAAACCTCTAGAACTTGACGACGGTTATAAGTGCCGCAGGTAAGGCAAGCGGTATGTTGTAACTTAGGTTGCGCGCATTGCGGGCAATTTGCAGTCGATGCAGGTGTTGCTTTCCACTGGCTACGACGAGAACGTGTGCGCGAGCGCGACATCTTTCGCTTTGGTAATGGCACGTTATTCTCCTTTTACAAATTATTAATTCAAACTTGAGGGCTAAGTATTACTCAGCTTCGATATCTTTGCAAAATCACGCCTGATTAGGGCTTCCAATCAGCCAATCCGCTCCATCTTGGATCGCTGGCCTTATGGGCGTGATCCTTTTCCAGCTCCCGCCACTTCAGGCCACAAACTGAGCAGAGCCCCAAGCAATCACTTTGGCAGAGAGGGTTGATTGGCATCGAGAGAATAACGGCGTCGCGAATCGGAACTTCAAGGTCTGCAATATCGCCATCAAGGCTAAAGACCTCATCTTCATCATCTTCGACCTCGCTAACTTTTGAAGAATAGAGAAATAGCTCTTGGAATTTTTGATTAACGTCAAAGTCAATTGGGTCTAAACACCGTCCGCACTCCCCCTTGGCATTAGAGATAACAGTTCCGGTCAGTAAAACTCCGCCATCGACAGATTCAGCCTTGAATGAGATATCAATCGGCTCTGCTTTTGGAATCTCAAGTAGCGCGATACCGATTGCTTGGGGTGCGCTAAATTGCAGGTGATATTGGCGAAACTCCCCGGCTCGCCTTGGAAGTTCGTGGAAATTAACTTTAAATGGTGATTCAGTCTTGGAGTTCACGTAATTACTACTCTGCTAGTTGAGAGAGTACATCTTTATCACTTGCCCCAGCCAATCTCTCTCGCCCACGGTTTACTGCCTCTAGCGTCTTATTTAATATTACTTCAAGAGTGGCTAGACGAGAATCGATATAGGCATCAACTTCTTCACGTTCTTTTTCAACTTTTGAGTGAGCCTCATCAATTAATCTTGCAGACTCCTCCCTTGCAGCAGCAACAATTGCAGTCTGCTCAACCATTCGAGCAACTTCTTCTCTGGCATGAGCAATTAACTGCTCTGCGCTCTGCCTGCCCTCTTCAATTATTGTCTCTCTACTTCCCAGGAGCTTCTGCGCATTTGAGAGATCTTTTGGAAGTGCTTGATTTATCTCCTCAAGCAGTTCCAGCATCTCACCTCGATGGACTACACAAGAAGCTGATAATGGAACTGAGCGTGCTTCATTAACCATAGTTATGGCAGATTGGAGTTTCTCTATTGCTTCCATGTCATGACCTTCCTGATTGCGAACTTGGCGAAGGAGAATCTTTTGCTTTTCTTGTTAATTCACTTAAAACTCCAGCAGGAACCAGATTTGAAACATCCCCGCCATAGCGGGCGATCTCTCTAACTAGAGATGATGAAAGGAAGGAATAGGCAGGTTTAGTTGCCATAAGAAGAGTGTCAACGCCCTTTAATTGCAGATTCATTTGGGCCATCTGAAGTTCATAGTCAAAATCACTCACTGCGCGCAGCCCTTTAACAATCGCATCAACTTTGTTCTCTCGACAGTAATCAACTAATAGACCACTCCACATATCAACCTTTACATTCGGCAAATGCTTCACGCAATCTCTAGCTAGAACTATCCGCTCCTCTATCGTAAACAGAGAGCTCTTCGAATTATTTACAAGAACTGCAATTACTACCTCATCAAATAAATGACTGGCACGCTCAATGACATCAAGGTGTCCATTAGTTATTGGGTCAAAGGAGCCCGGGCATACTGCTTTCTTCACGGGGCAACGCTAACACGAATTACTAAATACGCTATTGCCTAGGTTCGCCGTAGTAAATACTGGCTGCGCCATACTTTCGAACCTTCAACTCAGCTAAGCCCTGGGGCCATGAAAAGGGTTTAGTTTTTGAATCGCGCTCTACTGCAATTATTGAGGAACTTTTTAGAAATCCATTATTGACAAGTGATAACAATATTTTTTCAACATCACTACTTGGCAAGTCATACGGTGGATCAATGAAAACAATATCAAAAGCCAAATCAGCGCCTTTATCTAAATACTTTCCAGCAGACATTGTTATGACAGAGGCGGAACCAATGCCAGGAATTTTTTCAAGCAATTCAAAATTACTACGTGTTACCGAAGTTGCTTTTTCTTCATTATCAACTGCAACTACCACCCCAGCGCCACGTGAGAGCGCTTCACAAGAGACTGCTCCTGAACCGCAGTAGAGGTCAAGAAAGTTTGCATCACTAAGAGAACCAAATTCAGATTCAAGAGTAGAGAAGAGGGCCTCCCTTGCACGATCAGAGGTTGGACGAACTTGGGAGATTGGTGAATTTATATTTCTTCCCTTTGCAAGGCCGGCAATAATTCTCATTTAGCGTTTCTCCAAATAGGCAGCTCGTTCTTCTTGTCTTAACTTTTCAACTGCTTGAGCAAGTTCTGGGTTTGCACAAAGCGTTGGATCTTGACTGAGCAGATTCTCCGCTACCAGGCGCGCTTGAGCAATTAGCTCCTCATCCCTAATAACTCTTAGCAGCCTTAAGTGAGATCTTGCTCCAGATTGAGCGCTTCCCAAGACATCACCCTCGCTACGCTCTTGTAAATCAAGGCGACTGAGTTCAAAGCCATCAGTTGTTGCAGCAACTGCCTTTAACCTTGCCATTGCAGGTGAATCCTCGCTAGCAGAAGTGACAAATAAACAGAGACCAGGAGAAACACCGCGGCCAATACGACCACGGAGCTGATGAAGTTGTGAAACACCAAATCTCTCTGCATTCATGATTATCATCATCGTGGCATTTGCAACATCAACGCCAACTTCAATCACAGTTGTAGTAACTAAAACATCTAACTCATGCCGTACAAAGGCTTGCATTACCGCATCTTTCTCCTCGGAAGATAGGCGACCATGGAGCTTTCCCACTCTTAAATCTTTCATTACATCAGCTGTGAGCATGGGATAAAGCTCTTCTACTGAGCTCATTGCAAGCTTTAGCGAGGAACTATCCTCATCATCTATTAGATTCTTCGCAAGAATTAATTCATCTGGCGTAAGCCCAAATCTCTGCAGATCTGATTCATCATCTGCTGAAATTCTAGGAGCAACTACATAGACCTGATTTGTATTACTAACTTCCTCGCAAGCTCTCTTCCAAGCTCGAGTTAGATGATCTGGTTTGCTGGATTGTGAAACAACGTGAGAGGTGATGGGAGATCTACCAAGTGGCATATCTCTCAGAGTTGATACATCTAAATCTCCAAAGATTGTCATAGCCACAGTTCTTGGTATTGGAGTTGCAGTCATAACAAGTACATGGGCTGGCTCTCTAGCCTTATCTCGAAGCGCATCTCGCTGCTCGACACCAAATCGATGTTGCTCATCAATGACAATAAGTCCAAGATCTTTAAAATTCACACTCTCACCCAATAGTGCATGGGTTCCTATTGTTATTCCTGCTTGACCAGATGAAATTGCTGAAAGCACTTCTCGTCGCTGCGCAGCTGGAGTGGATCCAGTTAGAAGGCGAACCTGTATGCCACTTTGATTCCCGCCTATCATTCCTGCCTCAGCTAAATCTTTAAGTAGTGATAAAAAGTTTCGATAGTGCTGCTGGGCTAATACTTCAGTGGGCGCGAGAAGAGCCGCCTGTCCGCCAGAATCAACGACTGCGAGCATTGCACGTAGCGCAATGATAGTTTTTCCAGAACCTACATCTCCTTGCAAGAGACGATACATCGGATGATCGCTAGAGAGATCTCTAACTATCTCGCTCCAAACTTGCCTCTGTCCTGCTGTTAGTTCAAAGGGAAGTCGCTTATCAAAAGCAGCCAATACTCCATCATTTCTTGGTGCGCGTGATGTTGTCTTTGCCGCTCTTACTTCATATCTTCGCAAGACTAAAAATAACTGCATTAAAAGCGCCTCATCAAAGGTCAGGCGCTGTCGCGCCAACTCAGCGCTCTCAGCGCTATCTGGCTGATGAACCTGCCTAAAGGCCTCGGAAATCTTTGGATAATTGAATTCAAATAGTAATTCCTGCGGTAAATACTCTGCGATTTCATCAAGACCATCAAGTGCTAAGCGAACGCATTTGGCAATTTTCCATGAGGGCATCTTTGCTGTTGCTGGATATACCGGAAGAAACTTTCCAGCAAAATCACCAATTGCCTGATCCACATCATCGCCTTCAGGAATAAGTAAGTAATCTGGATGAGCTAGCTGACGCTTTCCTTTAAACAATCCGACTTTTCCCGCAAACAAACCCTGTCTTCCTGGGCGCAATTCTTTCTCGCGCCAAGCTTGATTAAAAAAAGTTAACGTTAATTTTGCTCGTCCATCAGTTACTACTGTTTCAAGAATTGCGCTCTTCCTACCTGGAATTCTTTTGACTTTGCTACTTTCAACCTTGGCAAAGATTGTTACCTCCTCGCCTTCAATCAAGCTTTCAATATCGGTAAGTTCGCCGCGTATGACATAGCGTCTGGGATAGTGACGCAGAAGATCTGAAATAGTTTTAAGACCTAAATTCTCATCCAATACCTCGGCTGTTCTATCACCAAGTATTGATAGCAGTAATGAATCCAGACTTGCCATGCTTCATTCTCTCAGGTGGCGGTGATAAGCCTTAGGCGCACTTTGCTCGCCAAGTCGGGAAATTTCTCGCATAGATTGGGCGGTAATTGGCGAAAGTAGCGCCTTTGCGGCTAATCTTGCGCCCGCAACTAACCAAGCTCAATCAAGGGCAAATTCAAGGAGTAGTAACGTGGCAGCTGTATGCGATATCTGTGGCAAGGGACCAAGCTTTGGTAACAATGTCTCTCACTCAAAGCGCCGCACTCGCCGCCGTTGGAATCCAAATATTCAAAGAGTTCGCACTCTCATTAACGGTTATTCCAAGCGCAAGAACGTCTGCACCTCCTGCCTAAAGGCTGGAAAAGTTCTCCGCTAATTGATTTGGCCTACCAACTATGTTGGTATCCGCCCGAAGTCTTAGTTTTAACTCCATCTAGATAAATTCCATCACCTTTTATTACCTGCCCGATTTCAAGAAATCCAAAATCTTGAGCATCACTAGTGGCAAGAAGTAAGTGATCCTCTCCCCCATATAGAGCGCTTTCAAGGGCGCTTTCTCTAGATCCGCTCGCGCTTTCAAGTTCGCTAAATTCTGGAGCATTAATTAGCGCTTCAACTCGTATATCTATTCCAACGCCACTTGCTGCAGCGATGCGAGATGCATCAATGACAAGTCCATCACTAGTATCTATTGCAGATGATAAGTACTCATAACTCTTTCGATATTTCTCGTAATCTAAATCAGGTGCTAGATGAGCCATGCGAGCCCTATTAGCTGCAGAGCTCTGATTATCACTAGAGCTCTTAAGCAGTGATAGACCAACTTGTGAAAACCCGGAAAGATTTGAAATAAAGAGCCTTTCTCCAACTTTTGCCCCGCTTCGAAGTATCGGCGTTTTGACTCTTCCAATTGCGCTAACGGAGATTACAACTTCATTTGATCTACTTAGGTCTCCACCAATTACTTTAACGCCCACTCTTTGGCACTCGGTTTTAATGCCCTTAGCTAACTCAAGCACCTGGCCTGAGAAACTTGGAGGAAATGCTAAAGCCACTAAGAAGTATTCTGGCCAGCCGCCCATAGCGCAGATATCTGCCAAGTTTGCAGCGCTAACTTTTCGACCAACTTGCATAGCGCTACTCCAGGCAAAGTTAAAGTGAATTCCCTCAACTGCCATATCGCTAGCAAGAACGGTGAGTTCGCTTCGCGGGCCAAGAACTGCGCCATCATCGCCATTTCCAACGATCAGAGCTGAATCGCTCTGGCCATAATCAAAGATGGCGCGCACACTCTTTAGTACTTCATCTTCGCGCAAGGCCCACTCCCTTAAGAATTAATACTTACGCAGGCTAGCCTAAATGCGCTAACCTCTCACCACATAACAAGTGTGAGATAAAGATTGGGCAGTCCAACGGGGCGACTCAGGTTTTTCTCTTCATTAAAAGGATGGTTAACAATGTCGATCCAGGCATATATCTTGATTCAGACTGAAGTAGGCAAGGCAGGCAGCGTAACTAAGGCCGTTAATGCCATAGCTGGAGTGACTATTGCCGAGAGCGTCACCGGCCCTTATGACGTAATCATGAGAGCTGAAGCATCAAGTATGGAGGATCTGGGAAGAAGCGTTCTTGCAAAAGTTCAGGCAGTTCCTGGAATTACTAGAACTCTTACCTGCCCGGTTGCAGTACTTTAAAGAACTTTCTAGCGAATTACGTTTCTTTTTCTACTTATTGCCCTCTCAAGCAAAATTGTAATTATCTGGCTATAACTCTTGCCTGTTTTCTGCCAAAGCGCTGGAAAAACCGAGGTTGGAGTAAATCCTGGCATTGTATTTAGCTCATTGATAATAATCTGATTATCTTCGTTTAAAAAGAAATCCACTCTTGCTAGCCCTTCACAGCCAAGAGCTTCAAAAGCAGTAATGGCTGCTTGGCTAATCGCGCTAGCAATTGACTCTGGAAGATTTGCTGGAATATCAAAGGTAGTTGAGCCATCAATGTATTTGGCATCAAAGTCATAAAACTCATGGGGCGGATGAACTCTTACCTCACCCAAAACAGATGCTATTGCAACTGAATCGATCTGAAGCACAGCGCACTCAATCTCGCGACCAACCACAGCTGCTTCAACTAAAACTCTAGGGTCATAATTGAAAGCATCTTCAAGTGCTGCGCTTATCGCAGACTCATCTTTTACTTTTGAAGTTCCCCGACTGGAACCACTTCGAGCAGGCTTGATAAAGATTGGAAAACCTAGCGCTCTAATCTTTGCGATCTCAAGCTCTTTTGACTTTTTCCAATTGTCTTTATGGATCGTAATTCCATCGGCAACTCTTAGGCCAAAGTCTGCATAAATTGGCTTAGCAAAACTCTTATCCATAGCAACTGCTGAGGCCAAAACTCCAGAGCCAACATAGGCAATTCCTGCCATCTCAAATAACCCTTGAATCGTGCCATCTTCGCCATATGCCCCGTGTAGAAGGGGAAAGACTAGATCAATTCCTAAATCACTGCCTTTACTATCTTTAATGCCATGAACATCAACTACTAACTTTTCGCCCTGTTCTGGAACATAAGAGAGTCCATCGCTTCCCTTTTCAAAGTCACTCTCGCGCATATCAATCCAAGTGCCGCTTTGGGTGATGCCAATTAGTATTGGTTCAAACTTTGACTTATCAATTGCAGCTAATACGCCACTTGCTGAGATGCAAGAGATGGGATGCTCGCTGCTTTGTCCGCCTGCGACTATTGCCACGCGTATTTTCTTCATACGTGATCAATCTCCGCTCCGGTTTGAATCTTCATTAAGTTAAGAAACGCCTGCTGCGGGCTAATCTTACTTGTAACCACATCGCAGACAGCTTCCATGATTGGGGCTTCAACTCCGACTAGATGAGCAAGCTCAACAAGAGCCTGGGCAGTAGTTAACCCCTCTGCAGTTGATGAGATTGCTCTCTGGGCTTGCTCTACTGAACCACTTCTTCCTAAAGCCTCGCCGAATGTGCGATTACGAGATAGCGGTGATCCGCATGTGGCTAAGAGATCGCCAACTCCTGCAAGTCCAACAAAGGTAAGTGGCTGCGCTCCTCTAGCAATAGCTAGGCGAGTTAGCTCATTTAATCCTCTGGTGATAACAAGTGCTTGAGTATTTTCCCCAAATCCCATACCAATTGAGATACCAACTGCAATTGCAATTACGTTCTTAGTAGCGCTTGCTAATTCACAACCAATAACATCATTTGAGGTATAGACGCGAAAATATGGCGCGCTAAATGCCTTTGATGTTAATTCTGCTAATTTTTGGTTAGTCGATGCAGCAACTGCTCCTGCGGGCTGTCTTAAAATAACTTCGCGAGCTAGATTGGGCCCAGTTAGCACGGAGATACTTGATTCATCTCTTCCCAAAACTTGGCAGATAACCTCGCTCATACGTAGCTGAGTTGAGATCTCAATGCCTTTAAGCGGTGAAACAATTGGAATGTCAGGACCAATTAGGCCTTTCCAGAGCTCTAGATTTTGCCTCAGAGATTGCGAAGGGATAGCAAGAACAAGAAGTTGGGCCCCATCTAAAGCCTCCTTGATTTCAGTTGTGGCATAAAGCGCCTCTGGCAAAAGATGCTCACCAAGGGCGCTCTGATTTTGATGTTTTGAATTAATCTCAGCTACTACCTCATTTTTTCTTCCCCAGATACTTACTTCGTTTCCAGCATCGATTAGAACTTGGGCCAAGGTGCTTCCCCATTGACCAGAGCCGAGAACTGCAATCTTCACTAGCTCTTTGCCTTCTTTGCCTTTTTGAAATTGCCAATCCTTGGAAGATCTGAGTTTTTAGGATCAAAGCGAATTGCAGGAGCTTTTTGCCCCCTTAAGATTTCAAGTAGCTCGGTTATCCGATCCATTATGTGATCTGCGGCTTGCTCCACTGCCTCTAAATCATCACTCTTTCCCTGCCAGGGGGAGAGATCAACGACAGGACCCATAAGAATTGAAACTTTACTTCTAGGAAAAAGTCTTAATTTTTTACTATATGGCGGCAAAACTTTCTCTGGCCCCCAAGAGGCGCATGGAATTACAGGAGCTCCGGTAATAAGTGCAAGACGAGCAACTCCAGTCTTAGCTTTAATTGGCCATAAATTCTCATCGCGAGTTAGCGTTCCTTCAGGATAAACGCCAAGAAGATGTCCTGCCTTTAGAACTGCAATGGCATGCTCTAAACCTTTAACCGCATCTTTTGATTCGCGACTTACTGGAATCTGTCCTGCTCCCCTAATAACTCTGCCAATAATTGGAATGCGAAAGACTGATTCTTTTCCAAGGTATCTAGGGGCTCGTCCGTTGTTATAGAGAAAGTGAGTGAAGGTAAGTGGATCAACATATGAGAGATGATTACAAACAACTATCGCTGCCCCGCTCTTTGGTAGATGCTGGGCGCCTTTCCAATCCTTCTTAATGATTAAGTTAAGTATTGGCTTTAAGACCGCTGCCCCGAAGCGAAACCAAGGGTTAACCCCTAGCGGATCTCCTTGAGGCGGAAGATATGAAATCTCAGGGCGCACATCGCTCATGGCTCTAGCCTAGAATAGAAAAAAATAAAGGCCACACCCTTAGGCGTGGCCTTTATCAGAAAAGATACTTATCTCCTCTTGCCCTTCTTCTTTGCGACTTTCTTCTTCGCAACCTTCTTAGCGGCCTTCTTTACTGCCTTCTTAGCCACTGGCTTGACTACTGGAGCTGGCTTTGGAGCTGGCGCTAATTTACGAGCTCCAGCAACAATCTCCTTGAGGGCCTTTGCAGGAAGGAAACGAACCTTCTTGCTTGCCTTAATTTGGATCGTTTCGCCGGTGAAAGGATTGCGTCCCTTGCGAGCTTTGCGATCTACTTTCTTAAACTTACCAAAGTCGTTGATTGTGACATCTTCGCCTCTGTGAATGTTGCGCACGATTGAATCGAAGACGATTTCAACAGCGTGTGCCGCCTCTTTCTTGCTTCCGTTGAAGTGAGGAGCCAACGAAGCAATGAACTGGGTCTTGTTCATTTAATCCCCTTATTTACGCGTGAAGTTAAGCTTTTGCTTAACCTGTTGATTAATTTACGCAAGAAAATCAAGGTTTTCGCGCAATAGCGTCGGTGTGTCGCAATAAATTAATTGCTGGCAATGGTGAAAAAACGCAATTTTTATGTGTAAAAAACTCTCAATTCAAGGTTGAGAGTCGCGCAAAAGTACTACTTATGACAAGACCGGAAGCGTTTTTGGCTTGTATTTTGCTCGTTTTTCTTCAAAATTCTCAACTTCATCAATTTTTCGAAGCGTTAAACCGATGTCATCAAGGCCCTCCATCAAGCGCCAACGCGTATAGTCATCTAAATCAAAGGAAATTGCTTGATTTTTATAGGAAACTAAACGAGTCTCAAGATCTACCTCTATCTCAAGTGATGGCTCTGCTTCGATTGCGCTCCAGAGAGCTTCAACATCGCTCTGGCCAAGAATTACTGTTAAAAGGCCTGCTTTTAGCGAGTTGCCTCGGAAGATATCGGCAAAGCGAGATGAGATAACTACTTTAAAGCCATAGTTCTGCAGCGCCCAGACTGCATGCTCTCTTGAAGATCCAGTGCCAAAATCAGCTCCAGCTACCAAAATGCTGGCCTTGCTGTATTCCGCCTTGTTTAATACAAATTCAGGATCACTTCGCCAGGCAGCAAATAAGCCATCCTCAAAACCTGAGCGAGTAACTCGCTTTAGATAGACCGCAGGAATTATCTGATCAGTATCAACATTGCTTCTGCGCAGCGGAAGCGCAGAGCCAGTATGAGAAATAAATTTTTCCATTGCTTCCTCCGTTATAGATCTGCCGGTGATGAGAGGGTTCCGCGAAGCGCTGTGGCTGCAGCAACTAAGGGGCTTACTAGGTGGGTTCTTCCACCTTTTCCTTGTCTTCCTTCAAAATTTCTATTACTCGTTGAGGCTGATCTCTCCCCGGGAGCTAATTGATCAGGGTTCATTCCAAGGCACATCGAACATCCTGCGCTTCGCCACTCTGCGCCAGCTTCTAAAAAGAGCTTATCTAGGCCTTCTGCCTCTGCTTGTAATCTGACTCGAGCCGAGCCAGGAACAACCATCATTCGAATATCGGAGGCTACTTTCTTGCCCTTGATGATTTCTGCCGCTGCTCTCAGATCTTCAATTCGGCCATTGGTGCAGGAGCCTAGAAAAACAGTATCAATCTTTATCTTTTTCATCGGGGTTCCAGCTTTAAGGTCCATATAGACCAGTGCGCGCTCTGCTGCGCTAACCTCTTCTGGATCTGTGAAATCTTGCGGACTTGGAATTACGCCATCTAGGGGTATTCCCTGTCCAGGATTAGTTCCCCAAGTAACAAATGGCGATAGTTGATCTGCATCAAGGGTAATCTCTTTATCAAATTTAGCATCGCTATCACTTTTTAGTTCGCTCCAATAGGCAAGCGCTCTCTGCCAATCCTCACCCTTTGGCGCGTGCGGACGATCTTTTAGATAAGCAAAAGTAGTTTCATCAGGAGCGATAAGTCCTGCTCTTGCGCCGGCTTCAATCGACATATTGCAGATAGTCATGCGAGCCTCCATAGAGAGTGCCCTTATGGCGCTTCCGCAATATTCAAGGATGTATCCCTGTCCGCCGCCAGTTCCTATCTTGGCAATAATGGCAAGTATTATGTCTTTACTTGTTACTCCAGGTTTTAGTTTTCCTTCCACATTAATTGCCATCGTCTTTGGTCTACTTAGTGGAAGTGTCTGAGTAGCAAGAACATGTTCCACTTCGCTAGTTCCAATTCCAAAGGCAAGAGCGCCAAAAGCGCCATGGGTTGAGGTATGAGAATCGCCGCAGACAATGGTCATTCCAGGTTGAGTTAGACCTAATTGCGGTCCAACAACATGGACAATTCCTTGTTCAACATCTCCGAGTGAGTGAAGTCTTATGCCAAATTCCTGGCAATTTTTTCGCAAAGTATCAACTTGCAGCCTTGAAACTGGATCTGCAATTGGCTTATCGATATTAAGAGTTGGCACATTATGATCTTCGGTAGCTAGCGTTAAATCAGGCCTTCTAACTCCCCTTTTTGCAAGGCGCAGGCCATCAAAGGCTTGCGGGCTAGTGACTTCATGAATTAAATGAAGATCGATATAGAGTAAATCTGGTTCCCCGTTAGCGCTTCTAACTAGATGGTCATCCCAGACTTTCTCTGCCAGTGTCTTAGCCATACTTACTTCTTCAAACTCCCTTACTACTTGCTTCTCAAATGATGAGATGGCAATATTGGATTATGGACAAAAAGAATAGCGGAGTTGGCGTCTTAGATAAAGCGGTAAAGATCCTCTCTGTTCTTGAATCTGGTCCCCACTCGCTAAGCGAGCTTGTCGCCGCTACCAAAATTTCACGCCCAACAGCTCATCGCCTTGCCGTGGCGCTAGAGCATCACCGCCTGCTATCACGAGATTTAACCGGACGCTTTGTCCTTGGAGTGAGAGCGGGAGAGCTGGCAGCCTCAGCAGGTGAGGATCGCTTACTAGCCGCAGCAAATCCAGCGCTAATTGCCCTTCGCGATGCAACAGGTGAGAGCGCTCAGCTCTATCGCCGCCAAGGTGAGATGCGAATCTGTGTTGCTGCTGCTGAGCGTTTATCAGGACTTCGCGATTCAGTTCCAATTGGAGCAGCGCTAACTATGAGCGCCGGCTCTGCTGCTCAAATACTTCTTGCCTGGGAAGATGCAGAGAAATTACATCGCGGATTAATTGGTGCAAGATTTAATGCTGCAGCACTTGCTGCAGTGCGAAGACGTGGCTGGGCACAGAGCGTTGGCGAGAGAGAGGCAGGAGTGGCCTCAATATCTGCTCCAGTGCGTGGTCCAAACAATCGAGTAATTGCAGCCGTAAGTATTAGTGGTCCAATTGAGAGACTTGGAAGACAACCTGGTCGAATCCATGCTGCAGCTTTGGTTGCAACGGCCGATCGACTTAGTGAATATATTTCAAAGAAGAATTAATACCTGGTAGCTCCGAGGGGATTCGAACCCCCGTAGCTGGCTTGAGAAGCCAGAGTCCTGGGCCACTAGACGACGGAGCCAGATTTATCTTCTTAACTAAAAAAGTTCTATTAAGTTTTTTCCGCTGGGGTACCAGGACTCGAACCTAGACAAGCTGAACCAGAATCAGCTGGGCTGCCAATTACCCCATACCCCAAAGCATTTACTCCCAATAGAAATGCTAAGCAAATTCATTTACTCAACTTCTCTTATAAGAGGGGCTTAAGAATACCTTGAATTTTCCGCCTTAAGAAACTGCGGCTTTTAGACGCGTAATGCAGCGCGGTTTTCCAAGTAGCTCCATTGATTCAAAAAGCGGTGGAGATATATGGCTACCTGTGACTGCGATTCGAACTGGCGAGAAGGCAAGGCGCGGCTTAAGAGCCATCTGATCAATTAGCGCCTCGCGTAATTTCGCCTCAATCGAGCCATGGCTCCAATCATCTACTCCCTGCAGAACCTCTAAAGACTTAGCAATTACAGCCTGCGCCTGATCACCCAAGAGAGCAGTGCTGGCTTCTTGATCGAAGGAGAGCTCGTCTGTAAATAAAAATTTAAGCATGGCGCTAACTTCATTCATTCTTGCAATCCGCTCTTGAATTATAGGAAGAGCTTGGCGAAGAACTTTAAGCTCATCATCTTTGCCGCTGACCACTCCATCTTTAAGAAGGAAAGGAAGGGCCCGAGATAGGAAATCATCGAGAGTTAATTTCCTAATCTTCTCGCCATTTATTGCCTCAAGTTTCTTCATATCAAATCTAGCCGGCGAACTATTCACTCGCTCTAATTCAAATAGCTCAACTAATTCCTTCATCGAGACATCTTCGCGATCATCACCAGGCGACCAACCAAGAAGAGCTAGGTAATTACAGATTGCCTCAGGCAAAAACCCTGACTCTCGATACCAAGCAATAGAGACCTCGCCATTTCTCTTGGATAACTTGGCATTATCTTGCCCCATAACAAATGGCAGGTGAGCAAAGACTGGAAACTCATCTGTCTCAACTCCCATCGCTTGATAGACCCTAATCTGTCTGGGGGTTGATGAGAGTAGATCCTCTCCCCTGAGTACATGGGTGATCTTCATTAAGACATCATCGACGGCGACAGCTAGGGTATAAAGCGGAGAACCATCAGCGCGCATCAAGACAAAGTCTGGAACATACTTATGTTCAAAGCTAACTTCACCTCTAATTAAATCGTTAAAGGTTGTAGATCCATCGGGCATCCGCATGCGAACCACTGGTGCTCTACCTTCTTTAATAAATGCTTCGATTTCACTACTTGTCAGATCGCGACACTTTCCGTCATAACCTGGAGCTTGATTTAACTCTCGTTGCTTATCACGTCTCTTCTCTAGCTCAACCGTTGAGCAGTAGCAATGGTAGGCATCGCCATTTTTAATAAAAATGTTAGCCCAATGCTTGTAAACATCTAGCCTTTGTGATTGCAGATATGGCCCGTGTTCTCCCCCAACTTCAGGGCCCTCATCCCAATTGATTCCCAGCCACTTAAGGGTTTCGATAGCGCGAGCAATATATTCATCAGTGACTCTCTCGCGATCTGTATCTTCAACACGGAAAATCAATTTTCCGGAGCAATGTCTGGCATAGGCCCATGCAAATAGCGCAGTTCTAATATTTCCCACATGAAGATCTCCCGTGGGAGATGGAGCAAAACGAGTTCTAACCTCGCGAGTCGATGAATTAGCCACGGCTACTGACCTTATTTCTTAGCGTTCCCAGTCCTTCAATAGAGACACTTACCTCACCTGATGGATTCATTGGACCAATTCCTGATGGAGTTCCAGTAAGAATCACATCTCCTGGAAGAAGCGTCATAACTTTGGTGACAAACTCGATAATAAATGGCACATCAAAGACCATATCTGAAAGCTTTGCACTCTGTTTCAGTTCGCCATCAACGTGCGCAGTAATTAACTGATCTCCAGGGACAAAATTGGTGTCAATCCATGGTCCAAGAGGACAAAAAGTGTCAAAGCCTTTTGCTCTACTCCACTGACCGTCTTTTTTCTGTAGATCTCGTGCGGTGACATCGTTTGCAAGGGTGTAGCCAAAGATGACATCGTTAACCTTATCTCTTGGCACTTCCTTACAAATCTTTGAGATCACAACTGCTAACTCTGCTTCATGATCTATTCGCTCACTTGTATCTGGCCATTGAATCAAATCCTCTGGGCCGATTACTGATGTATTTGGTTTGATAAAAATAATTGGCTCAGCTGGCACTTCCCCGCCCATCTCGGCTGCATGATCGGTATAGTTTTTCCCAACACAGACCACTTTGCTTCTCGGTATTACTGGGGCAAGAAGCTTGACTTCGCTAAGTGCAAATACTTCCTCTTGCTTAAAGATTCCGGCATAGAGTGGATCGCTAGCGATTGCAGTAATGCTCATATCATCTTCTAGGAGACCAAAGTGAGGATCACTACCTAGCTTTGAGCCAGCAGGAGGCGAGAATCTAACAATGCGCATTAGCTAACTCTAAACCTCTTTGTCAGGAACTAGATCAGCTGGACGCTCAACTAGAAATGTTGCGATTCGATGTCTTCTTCCAATTGGACGCTCAGCAGTGAGAACCCAGCCCTTAAGCGTGACTGTACTTCCAGGAATTGGCACACGCCCCAAACTCTTTGCTACAAATCCGCCAATTGTGTCGACATCTTCTTTCTCATCTTCGCTTAATTCAAATTCGAGCTTATCTGCTAAGTCTTCTAAATGAAGCCGAGCTGAGACTCTAACTTGAGAAGTAGTTACCCATTCAAACTCTTCTACATCATCATCGTATTCATCAGCAATCTCGCCAACAATCTCTTCCAGAATATCTTCGATAGTAATCAGACCAGCAGTTCCACCATATTCATCAACCACAATTGCGAGGTGAATCTGGTCTCTCTGCATCTCCTTTAATAACTCTGATGCAGTCTTAGTCTCTGGAACAAATGTTGCTCCTCTAATGTGGTCGCTAACCAATTCAGTTAACTCAGCCTCGCGATATTCATGAGTCCTTCTTGCTAAATCTTTTACATAGGCAATACCAAGAATTTCGTCAATATTTTCGCCAATTACTGGAATTCTGGTAAATCCAGAACGAAGTGCTAAAGAAAGACCCTGTCTTAAGTTCTTGCTTCCCTCGATCCAGACCATCTCTGTCCTTGGAACCATTAACTCTCTAACTAAGGTATCGCCCAATTCAAAGACTGAATGAATCATCTCGTGCTCAGACTCTTCAACTAGCCCTCGTTCATGGGCTTGATCAACTAAATCACGAAGCTCAGCCTCATTGGCAAATGGTCCGGACTTGAATCCTTTTCCTGGAGTTATTGCATTTCCTATTGCAATTAAGAGCGCAGTTAATGGGCCTAAGATTTTTGACATTATCACCGCAACCACGCAGGCCGGAATAATCCATCGACCTGCATTTTGTTTTGCCAAGGTCCTTGGACCAACCCCAACAACTACGTAGGAGAGAACGACCATGGTAGCTACGGCGATAAACATCGCTAAAGCAATTGGCTCAAATAAGACAATAAAAACTTGTGCAACAATTACTGTTGCGGTTAATTCTGATGCTTTTCTTACAAACAAAATCACATTTAAGTAGCGGGCCGGCTCCTTTATAACCCTTGCAACCCAAGCAGCTGATTTAGATGACTTGACCTCAAGTTCTTCGACAAATACTCGAGAGATGGAGTTAATTGCTGACTCAGAGCCAGCTAGAAATCCGGCAAAAAGTAAGAGGGCAACTACTGATAGAACTTCAGTAAGGCTCACCGTTTAGCTCTCCATTCAACTAGGTATTTATCCTGCAAGGCGAACATCACTTCTTTCTGATCTGCTTCCATGTGGTCATATCCCAAAAGATGAAGAACTCCATGAACTGTTAGTAATTCTAATTCATCTTGAAGGCTGGAATGAACTTTAAGCGCATTCTGATTGGCATATGTTGGGCAGAGAGCAATATCTCCCAGCATTGCAGGGCCAAGAGTTGCTGAATTTGGTTTTACTTCATCCATTGGAAATGCTAGAACATCAGTTGGTCCATCTTCCTGCATCCAGCGCAGGTGAAGCGCGCTCATCTCATCTTCATCAAGTAAAGAGATGTTGAGCTCGGAATCAGGATGAACTCCTTGAGCCAAAATCGTGAATTGAGCGATTGATTTAAGGCGCTCTAAATCACATTTAGAATCAGTTAGATTACTAAGTTCTATATTCATTTCGCACTTTACCTAATGGTCTTAAGTAAGTTAGCGATCACTCCTTAGCGAACGTGGTTTATTCTCTCGTCTATCTGCTCTATTTCCAGCAACTAAATTGTCGAAACGTCCATAGGCATCAACAATTTCACTTACCAATCGATGTCTGACTACATCCTCTGAAGTTAAGTCCATAAAAGAAATATCATCGATTCCCTCTAAAATGTCGCGCACAATCTTTAATCCTGAATCCTGATGGCTTGGCAGATCTATCTGGGTAACATCTCCGGTGATGACCATCTTTGAAGAAAAGCCAAGTCTGGTTAAAAACATTTTCATCTGCTCAGGAGAGGTGTTCTGGGCTTCATCCAAGATAATAAATGAATCGTTAAGAGTTCTACCTCTCATGTAGGCAAGAGGAGCAACTTCAATAGTTCCTGATGACATTAAGCGAGGAATTGCTTCTGGATCAAGCATGTCATGGAGGGCATCAAAGAGCGGGCGAAGATATGGATCAATTTTTTCATGGAGAGTTCCAGGCAAGAAACCAAGTCTCTCCCCCGCCTCAACTGCAGGCCGGGTAAGAATTATTCTATTTACCTTTTTAGATTGAAGTGATTGAACAGCCTTTGCCATCGCAAGATAAGTCTTACCAGTTCCGGCAGGTCCAATTCCAAAGGTGACAGTATTTTTATCTATCGCATCGACATAGCGCTTTTGATTCGAGGTTTTGGGCCTAATTGTTTTGCCACGATTACTTAATATATTTAAAGTCAATACTTCAGCGGGAGAGCTACCATCATTGATCATTGCTATCGAGCGTCTAACAGCGTCATCACTTAATGGCTGTCCAGTTCGAATAACGGTTAGAAAACTTTGAATTAGCTGCTTTACGCGTTCGCATCCTTGGGTACTTCCCCGAAGAATTACTTCATTTCCTCTAACCGTGATTGCCACATCGTGAAATGCGCTCTCGATTGCTTTGATGTAGGAATCGTTTGGCCCAGTTATTGAAACGCTGGAGATATCGCTAGGTAGCGTTAGAGTGATTCGATCCATTACGCCAATTCTATCCAGGGGGCCAGCTCAGTGCACGACCACCAAGAAGATGCAGATGAGCGTGAAAAACGCTTTGGCCGCCATCGGCTCCCGTATTAAAGACGGTTCGATAGCCAGTTAACTCTCGTTCTTTGGCAATACTTGCAGCCATCTCAAAGCACTCGATTAGAACTTCTGGATTTGCAAGAGTTAACTCGGCAGCATTCTCAGAGTGAATCTTGGGAATTATCAAAACATGGGTTGGCGCCACAGGATTTATGTCGTTAAATGCTAAAACATTATCGCTCTGTCTAACTATGTCGGCAGGTATTTCGCCTTCAACTATTGCGCAAAAGAGGCATTTCATGGGTTATCTCTACCAGATTCCAAGGCCAGTTTGTACCGCAGCAAGAGCAGCTGCCCCGGCGTGAGCAGAGCGAAAGATTGGAAGTCCCATTGCTACTGAGAGAGCTCCGCGCTCTAAAAAGGCTTTAGCCTCTTCATCGCTTATTCCACCTTCGGGCCCAATGATTAGTAAGACTTTATTTAAATTCTTCTCACTCTGAGCTTTAGCTAGCAGATCCGATAACTTTCCGCCATCAGATTCGTGAAAGAGAAGTGCTAAATCAAAATCTAGTAGGACTTCACTTGCGCTTACTCCACTTTGTAGAGTTGAGATCTTTGGAAACCAAGCTCTCCGTGATTGCTTGGTGGACTCTCTTGCCCAACTCCGCCATTTATCTAGTGAATCCTGCTCATCTTTGAATTGCCCAATGGAGCGATTGGCGCTCCAAGGAATAATCTCATCGACTCCTGCCTCAGTTAACAACTCTATTGTTTCTCGCGCTCTATCACCTTTAGTTAAAGCCTGCATAACGGTGAGCCAAATCTTAGAGACGGGAAAGTCTTGGACCGTTAATAACTTTGCAGAAAAGGATTTCTTGGTTATGGAAGTTACTTCAACGCTGACTTTGCGGCCCTTGCCATCGGTTAAGGCAATGATCTCATTGACCTTTATCCGTGTTACGTTGATTGCATGATGGGCTTCATCGCCTGAAACAAATAACTCGCCCTTATCTGGAAGTTCATCGACGATAAATACTGGGAGCATTAGTTTCTAAACGCCTCTTTGAACCTTCCGAAGAAACCAGAGCTGCCCTGACCGTCTTCCTTATTTGATTTCATCTTATTTGAACTCTTATCTTCACTACGCAATTTGGCAAATTCCTTTAGTAAATCACTCTCTTTTTTAGATAACTTGCTGGGAACTTCAACGCTTACATGGGCATAGAGATCTCCTCTGCCACCTCCGCGCAACTTAGTCATTCCCTTGCCTTTGACCGCAATCACATCTCCACTTTGAGTTCCAGGTTTAATCTCGATATTTATCTCACCATCTAGGGTTTCAATATTCATCTCACTTCCAAGGGCTGCTGATGTCATTGGGACTGAAACAGCGATATGCAGGTTATCGCCATCGCGAAGGAGATATTCATGTTCTTCAACGATCATCTCAACATATAGATCTCCTGCAGGTCCGCCGCCTGCACCAACTTCGCCCTGACCAGATAGTTGCATTCGATTTCCTGTTTCAACTCCAGCTGGAATCTTCACTGAAACGTTTCTACGCGCCCTTACCCGGCCATCTCCAGAACATTCCGTGCAGACCTGCGGGATTACAGTTCCAAAACCTTGGCAGGTTCCACATGGCCTTGATGTCATTACCTGCCCAATAAAAGATCTAGTAACTTGTTGAATCTCGCCACGTCCCCGGCAAATGTCGCATGTACTCGGAGAAGTTCCTGGCGCGCAGCCATCTCCGCCGCATTTTGTGCAGATGATTGCCGTTTCAACTCCAATTTCACGCTCGGTTCCAAAACATGCTTCAGCCAAGGTAATTGTGGTTCTAATTAATGCATCTTGACCCTGACGAGTTCTTGCTCTTGGACCTCTTGGTTTTCCGCCTCCCCCGAAGAAAGCATCCATAATGTCGCTAAATCCGCCGAAGCCGCCACCAAAGCCAGCAAAATTATCGCCGCCGCGATCATAATTACTACGTTTCTCCGGATCACTTAAGATTTCATAGGCGGCAGTAACTTCTTTAAATCGATCTTGAACTTTTGGATCTGGATTAACATCCGGATGAAGCTCGCGCGCTAATTTACGATAGCTCTTCTTTATCTCATCTTGTGAAGCATTTCGTTCAACGCCTAAAGCTTTATAGAGATCACTCATTACTGGCTATCCATCAAAAATCTACCGACATATCGGGCAACTGCATTAACTGCAGACATTGAAGATGAGTAATCCATTCTGGTAGGGCCAAGAATTCCAAGTGCGCCAAGTGAATTACCATCTACTCCATAACCCATTGAAACCAAACTAGTGCGCTGCAATCCACTCTCTGCCTGCTCAGCTCCAATACGAACTCGCATCGTATCTCCAGCATCACTAAGAAGTCTTAGTAAAACTACTTGCTCCTCTAGCGCCTCTAATACTCCATGAATCTCAGCAGATGACTCACTATTTGATCTGGCAAGATTTGCTGTGCCTGCTAAAACAACTTTCTCCTCAGGCCTTTCAATTGCCATCTCAATTAAATTTGAAATTATCAGGGCAGTTGAAGTTCTCTCATTTTTGCCGAAGTGAGCCAATATCGCCTCAAGGTCCTGACCAACATCGGACATCGCTTTGCCAACAACGGCAGCATTTAGTCTCTGTCGCAAATCTGCTAAGAGTGCATCACTTAGATCATAGGGAAGCTCAAGTACTCGCTGCTCAACCCGGCCAGTAGTAGTAATTAGCACCAGCATCAAGCGAGATGGTGTTAGCAGGACTAACTCAATATGCCTTACTCGAGATTTGGTTAGTAGCGGGTATTGAACAACTGCTACCTGCTTTGTAACTTGGGCAAGAAGTCGAACAGTTCTCATCACGATGTCATCTAGATCATTAGCGCCCTCAAGAAATGTTTCGATGGCTCTACGTTCTGCGCTTGATAGCGGTTTTACTGTTGCAATTTTATCTACAAATAGCCGATATCCCTTATCAGTTGGAATTCTTCCAGCGCTGGTATGTGGTTGAGTAATCAAGCCTTGCCCTTCAAGAATTGACATCTCATTTCGAATCGTCGCTGAAGAAATTCCTAGAGCGCTCTTTTCTGAAATTATCTTAGAACCGACCGGCTCCTCTGTAGCCACATACTCTTCAACTATGGCCCTTAGAATCTCAAGCTGTCTGCTTTCCATCTTCTAGAAATTCCTCTTCACTCTCATTAAAACGTTGCAATGCCTAAAGTTGCCAAAACAATTAATAACATTGCAGGAAATCCAGTTCTAATCTTATTGGCTTTAAAATGAAAGAATATTGCACCAGCCATTACAAACCAGATAATCACATAGCCATAGAGTTTCAAATCAGAGTTATCAAGAGCAAAACCAATAATCAGGGATGTAGAGGCCAGGGTTTCAAATATTCCAACTAGCCTTGAAAGCCCATCTGGAAAACCCACATCTCTAGTTCCAGAGAGCCCCGCGCTACTGCCACTTGCTTTTGATAGGCCTGCAATGAGAAAAATCAGGGCTAGAAGAAGAGTGATGACGGTATGCATAGTGGCCATAAGGCAAAGTTACTACAAGACTAACTCACGCACGATTTTATCGGCAATCAAGCGCCCATCTCTGCTCAATACCAATCTCATATCTTGCCAACTTGCACTATCTAGAAAACCAGAGTTAAGAAATTCTTCAGCCTTAGCAATCTGTGCAGAACTTAGACGATTATGCAGAATTCCCTCACGTCTTCTGATTTGTAGCATGATGAATTCATCAGAGAGATTCTCTGGCGTCAATATCTCATGACTTAACTCTGGGCTCTGACCTTGCAAGATTTTCTCCTGATAAGAACTTGGATGCTTTACATTCCACCAACGCTTGCCATTTAAATAGGAGTGAGCTCCTGCCCCAACGCCCAACCAAAAGGAACCATCCCAATAAGCGATGTTATGGCGACATTGCCCGCCAGGCTTACTCCAATTACTTAACTCATACCAACTAAATCCGGCTGCCTCAAAGAGTTGATCAGCAAGCAAATACTTATCAGCGCTCTGATCATCTGGCGGCATTGTTAACTCGCCGCGATTTATCTGAGCCGCTAACTTTGTGCCTTTTTCTACAATTAGGGTATAAGCGCTGATGTGATCGATATCTAGCGCAAGTGCATACTCCACACTTCTTCGCCATTCATCCATGGTTTCACCAGGTGAGCCATAGATTAAATCCACGCTTACATGTTCAAATCCAGCAGCTCTCGCCATTGAAACTGCGTTTCCAACATTTTCAGGATCATGGGTTCGATCTAGAATTCTTAGTACTGAGCCAACAGCAGATTGCATTCCCATAGAGATTCGTGTTGCTCCAGCGCTCCTAATTTCATCTAGAAATTTTTGTGTGACCGAATCTGGGTTTACCTCAAGTGTTATCTCAATATCTTTATCTAGAGTAAATCTACTTTTGATTGTATTAATTATTCGTGCCAATTGCCCCGCCGGTAGAAGTGAAGGAGTTCCTCCGCCAAAGAAAATCGTGGGGACAATCGCAGAGCCAGCTATTTGAGCGGCCATCTCAATCTCTTTTAACGCTGAATCAATGTAGGAGGATGAAAGTGAGTCTAAATCTCCGCCTTTTAATTCACTCGGGGTATAGGTATTGAAGTCACAGTAACCGCATCTTTTAGCGCAGTAAGGGATGTGAATGTAGAAGGAGAGCCGCTGGCTCACGCTACTTCTTTACCTTTCCGCTCTCTTCATCAGCATTCGTTGATAGCGCAGCGATGAATGCCTCTTGTGGTACTTCAACTCTTCCCACCATCTTCATGCGCTTCTTTCCCTCTTTCTGCTTCTCTAAAAGTTTGCGCTTACGAGAGATATCCCCGCCATAACACTTTGCCAAAACATCTTTTCGAATGGCGCGAATTGTCTCTCGAGCAATAATTTTGGCGCCAATAGCTGCCTGAATCGGAACTTCAAATTGCTGCCTTGGAATTAGCTCTCTAAGTTTTGAAGTCATCATGACTCCATAGCTGTAAGCCTTCTCACGGTGAACAATTGAACTAAAGGCATCAACAGTCTCTCCTTGAAGCAAAATATCAACCTTGACTAGATCTCCTTCAGCTTCGCCTATTGGTTCATAGTCCAGTGAGGCATAACCCTTAGTTCTTGACTTTAGTTGATCAAAGAAATCAAAGACGATTTCGGCAAGGGGCAAGGTGTAGCGAATCTCTACACGATCTTCAGATAGATAATCCATGCCATTTAGAGCGCCTCGTCGCTGCTGGCAAAGCTCCATAATCGTTCCGATGTAATCAGTTGGAGAGAGAATTGTTGCCTTAACGATTGGCTCCCTGACCTGGGCTACTTTTCCATTGGGATACTCGCTTGGATTGGTGACAATTAACTCTTGCCCGCTCTCAGTTGTAACTGTGTAGACCACATTCGGAGCAGTTGAAATTAGCGTTAGATCAAACTCGCGCTCTAGCCGCTCTCTAACAATTTCCATATGGAGAAGTCCTAAAAAGCCGCATCTAAATCCAAAACCAAGGGCTGCAGAATTTTCTGGCTCATAGACTAAAGCCGCATCATTTAGCTGCAATTTATCGAGCGCATCTCGAAGCAATGGATATTGATCACCATCAATGGGAAATAGACCTGAGAAAACCATAGGTTTTGGATCTTTATACCCAGAGAGCGCTTCAAGTGCTGGTTTATGGAAAGTTGTTACCGTATCTCCAACTCTTGATTGGCGAACATCTTTTACGCCCGTGATTAGATAACCCACCTCGCCTACACCAAGACCCTTACTTGATACTGGCTCTGGCGAGATAACTCCAATATCCAATAACTCATGCTTAACTCCAGTTGAAAACATCTGAATCTGCTCTCTTGGTGAGAGATGTCCATCAAATACTCGAACATATGTCACAACGCCTCGATAGGTGTCATAGACCGAATCAAAGATTAAGGCTCTGGCCGGACCCTGCGGATTTCCTTTTGGAGGTGGAATTTGAGCAATAATTTGATCTAAGAGTTCTTCAACGCCAATTCCTGATTTTCCAGAGACGCGAAGGCAATCCTCAGGCTTGCATCCAACTAGCTTAGATAATTCGATTGCAAACTTATCGGGTTGAGCAGAGGGAAGATCTATCTTATTTAATACTGGAATAACGGTTAAATTATTTTCCATCGCTAGATAAAGATTTGCCAGAGTTTGAGCTTCAATACCTTGGGCACAATCCACCAATAAAATAGCGCCTTCGCATGCTGCAAGAGATCTTGATACTTCGTAAGTAAAGTCAACATGTCCTGGGGTATCGATCATATTTAGAATGTATTCCTTGCCATCAAGAGCTGATTTCCAGGGAAGGCGAACGGCTTGGCTCTTGATAGTAATTCCGCGCTCTCGTTCAATATCCATTCGATCTAAATATTGGGCTCGCATATTTCGCGCCTCAACAACACCGGTTATTCCAAGCATTCGATCTGCCAGAGTGGACTTGCCGTGATCAATATGGGCAATGATGCAGAAATTACGAATCTGCTCAGGGTTAGTTGCAGCTGGCTGCGGCGCTTTACTTAAGTCAATTGCAGGCATGTCTATCGCCTACTTTGTTTGAAAGAGTTGGCTGGATTAACGAACGCCAGCTTTGTGGGCTGACTTAGCCATAGCTGACTTCTTATTAGCAGCTTGGTTGGCATGTATTACGCCTTTTGATACCGCGATATCGAGTTCACGAGAGGCATTTGATAGCTCAGTGGCGACAAGCTTTGAATCTCCTGCAGTAAGGGAATCACGGAAGCGACGGATAGCGGTCTTAAATGAGGAGCGCACTGACTTGTTACGCAGGCGAGCCTTCTCATTGGTCTTGATTCTCTTGATCTGGGACTTGATATTTGCCACGAACTTAAAGCCTTCCATTTGAGTGAATTACAACGCGGCAGGGTATCAGCCAGAGTTATCTCGACTCAAACCGAGATTCTCAGCCTTGCCAAACACCGCCTATTTCCGCCCTACTTTGCCGGCAATTGCCAGAACGCTTCGCTCCAGGGCATAGAGCGGGTCGGCCTCAGCTCCTTTAATGGCTACATCTGCTTTTGCTAACTCTCCGACCGAGAATGCAATTAGCGCTGGAGTCCACTTTCCTAACTGGCGCCTCGCTTTATCAATCTGCCAGGGGGCAAGGCCAAGAGAGCCAGCTAGTTGAAAGGCATTGGCCCCGCGCGGAGCTCCTGAGACTTTTGCAAGCGCCCTAATTGATGAAGTGATTGCAGAGAGAATCATTATTGGATCAACTCCAGTATCAAGGGCATTTCTTAGTGAAATCAGCGCAGCTCTGCTATCTCCTGCCAAAGTTGCATCGGCCACATCAAAGCCTGTGGCTTGCACTCTTCCCTGATAATAAAGAGCAACATCTTCTTCATCAATCACCGCTTTGGCAGCGCTGGTATCAAAAGCAATCTGACTACATGCCGCTGCTAGCTCTCTTGTGTCACTTCCTGTGGCATCAACAAGGGCGCTAATTGCAGCTGATGAAATCTTACGACCTCGTCTTTCAAATTCCTGGGCAACAAAGCTTGCTTTATCACTTTCTTTCTTCATCGCCTCACAGAGAATAATCTCCGGCTTTAACTTCTTAATCTTTTCCAGAAGTGCTTTCCCTTTAACGCCGCCCTTATGAATAAAAATAAGATGGAGCGAGGGATCAAGCTCTGTTAGGTAATTTTCTACCTCTTCTTGCACCTCGCTGATTAAATCTTGTAAGTCTTTTAAAACCACAACGCGTTTATCAGCAAAGAGTGAAGGAGCAATTGCTGAGGCAAAGCCACCGATTTCTAATTCAGCGCCTTCTAAGACAGTTTTCTCATAGTCACTGCGCGCATCTAGCGCATCGGCTAGAGCTCGATCTGCTAAAACGCTCTCTGCGCCATGGATAAGTAAGAGGTTTGCTAGAGCCATTGAATCTGCCACCACTTCCTTCCCATATTCCTAGAAGTGAATATATAGCCCATCGCCCCCTCATCAAACCTCCAAGACAGTGAAATTGGCCCATCTCTATCGCTTCGATAAACCCTAGAGCCCATAAGCCTTAGCTTCTCTAATAAGTCAAGATCGGGATGGCCATAACTATTTGACTCACCCACGCTAATAAGTGAGATATCTGGAGAGATCTGGTTTAGAAAGAACTCGCTTTGAAAACGAGAGCCGTGATGGGGAACCTTCAAGATTGAAATACCAGAGAGGTCATATCTCTTTGCTATCTCCTCTTGTGCTCCAGGCTCGATATCACCAGTAATTAATATCTTCACCTGCCCGACTTGGGCAAGAATTACAAGTGAGAGATTATTTTCCTGAGATCCATCGCCAGATAGATTTGAAAATTGTGAAGATGTAGCAGGTGGCCAGAGAACCTCTAGAGATACATCATCAATTTTTGCAATGTCACCAGCTCCAACCTTTGACACTGCATAGCTAGAGAGCTCCTCTCGAGAGATATTTCCATTACTCCAAATCTGACCAATCTCTCGCTTTCTTAAAGCTCCGGAAACCCCATAGTAATGATCAGCATGATTATGGCTTAAGACAATTAGTGGTAAGTGCTTGATACCAATGCTCTTTAAGCAACGATCAAGTAGATCAGGATCAGGGCCAGCATCAAAGAGCAGAGCGCTACTAGATGAAATCTTTATCACCAGAGCATCGCCCTGACCAACATCGCATTGCACAAGGCGCCAAGTGCTTCCAGGAAAGCTAACTTTGCTAAATACTCCTAAGAAGATAATCACAACAAGAGCTGCAATACCAATTTTTCTTAATGACGTAACAAATAAAATAACAATAATTAGCGCAAGGGTAATTAGAAGTAGTTGATAGGAGAGCGAGAGCGTTGGAGTTACATCAGAGAGCGATGCAATATAGGCAATCCAGCGAGCAAGAAATTCAGCGATAGCCAATAGCCCCTGCGAGATCAATGGGATAGGAAGGGTTAGAACGGATAGGAAACCAAGAATTGTCACTGGAGCCACCAAAAGATAGGAGAGGATATTAAATGGAATAGCAAAGAGTGGGGCTTGGGCGGTAAAGACTATTAAATAAGGAGTGCAGAGCAGAGTGGCAGCAGTTGAAACTGCAACAATTTCAGCGAGCCAAGGTGGGAAAAATCTAAGTAGGTATTCCTTAATTCCAGGTGAGAGAAATATCAAACCAGAGGTAGCAAGGACAGAGAGAATGAAGCCAGGATCTTGTCCCTGAAAGGGATCAAAGAGAAGCAGAACAATTACTGCGCTCGATAACGCAGCTGCTGCATTTGCTCTATTGCCTGTGGCAATTGCTAGAAGAACGACAAGTGCCATAAGTCCTGCTCGCAATACCGCCGGCGATGGCCTAACCAGCAATAGAAAAAGAAAGAGGATTAATCCAGTGGCAACAATTCTCACGCCTAGCTTTGGAACAAAGAGTCGCAGAAGAAAGAAAACCAGCGCGCTAACAATGGCAAAGTTTGCCCCACTAACTGCAGTTAGATGGGCAAGACCCGAGCGGCGCATCTGCTGAGTAAATTCCTCACTTTGTAGCGAGGTATCCCCAAGGATCATTCCAGGAATTAGCGCCCCAGAATTACTCTCATATGCCGCTGCTTGATTGCGAAATTTAGATCTAATCTCTGCAAGTAGCTGACCTAGCGCGCCAACCTTTGATAGCTGGAGAAACTCCTCATCTGCAATCAAAAGAGCAGCCGCTCGCCGCTCTTTACTATTTATTAGCCTTCCTTGAAACTCAACCAAATCACCAGGAATGAACTCCACTTTCTTCGGTATCAAGACTCTAAGGGCAAGTCTTACTTCATAACTTTCCTTCTGACTTTCAAGATAAGAAGTTCTAACTAGAAATGAACTCTGCGAAGGTTTTATATCTGAGCCATGAACTCTTTCAAATGTAAGTTTAGGATCACTAGTAACACTTGCTATTACCTTCACATTGCTAGAGCTCTTGGCTAACTGAGCAATTACGCTACTTTGCAAGATCTGGCTATGAATTGAAAATAGGATGCTGCCGATAAGGAGCGCGAGTGAGATGATGTAAATACGTCGCTTGAAAAAATAGGTAAAAGATGTGATTACCGCACTTACCGCTAACGCAGACCAAGAGAAATAGGTCGCACCCAATACCCCTACCCAGAGGGCTAGAGCAAAGAGCAGTGCGCGGTAATCACTTCTTACCCTCTGGTCTAGAGGCTCAAACGTGGGCGAATCCGCTCCAGAGTTTTGCTACCTATACCAGAAACTTTTAGTAGATCATCAAGGGCAAGAAAAGGCCCATTAGTATTTCGATAATTAATTATTCGGCTAGCAATTACCGGTCCGATCCCAGCAAGTGAATCAAACTCCGCCTTTGTAGCCCTATTAATATTGATGACTCCAGTAAATCTCGTCTTACTACTCTTGCTACTACTAGAGCTAACTTTTGCAATATATCCCACATAGACCTGTTCACCATCTACCAAGACTCGAGCTAAGTTGATATCACCTAAATCAACGCCTTTCTGTGCTCCACCTGCTGCCTTTATTGCATCTGAGACTCTAGAGCCTGCAAGTAGTGGGTAAACATCTGGTCGTTTAACTTTGCCAGCAACATGAATGAGTATCGTCTTGGCTACTGCCGGCATAGTTAGGGTGGGTTTAGCAGATTCCTGCGCAACTGCTCTTCCCCTAGTGTTGGTGAAGAGAAATGTGGCAAAGAGAATAGCAATTAGAGATATAGCAATAAGCGCTCTTCGCTGTGAGTGGGTGTAATCTTGAAAATCTTCTTTTAATCTCGCAAAATTCATAGCGTGATGAAATCAGGTATTGCTATTACTTATTGCTTTAACTAACTCTTTTAGTGGAGAAGTTGGCGCTGTGGATATCGCTATAAGACGATATTTACAAACTTCGGGGCCTTAGTAATTACTTTCTTAGGATTTACTCCCCCGAGATCAGAGACTATTGCTGGATCGCTTAAAGCCATCTTCTCAAGGGCTTCATCAGTAATATCAGGTGATACTTCAACCCTAGATTTGATTTTGCCATTTATCTGGAAAATAGCAGTGACTGAGTCTTGAGTTAATAGTTCTGGGTCAACGCTTGGCCAGCCTGCTCTCGCCACTGATGGCTGATGGCCTAATACCTCCCACATCTCTTCTGCTGTGTAGGGAGCAATTAAGGAGAGTGAAATTGCCACTATTTCAACGGCCTCTCTTACTGCAGCATCTGAGGGGCCAACACCGGAATCAATTGCTTTTCTTGCAGCATTTACTAGCTCCATGATCCTTGCCACGACAACATTGAATCTAAAGGACTCAACTGCAAATGAGATATCAGATAGAGCTTTATGAGAAACTTTTCTTAACTCTAAATCACCTTTTGAAAAATCAATTCCTGGCTCACTCTTGACATCTCCGGCAAGGCGCCAAGCACGATGCAAGAACTTAGATGACCCTGTTGGTGAAACATCAGCCCAATCAACATCATCTTCTGGAGGGCCTGCAAAGACCATTGATAGTCGAATAGCATCTACGCCATGTATTTCAAGTTCCTCAGAGAGGGCTACTAAATTGCCACGGCTCTTACTCATGGCAGAACCATCCATTAAAACCATTCCTTGATTAAGAAGTCTGGTAAATGGCTCTGAGAAATTTACATAACCCATATCTTTTAGCGCTTTGGTAAAAAAGCGTGAATAGAGCAGATGCAAGATGGCATGAGTTACTCCACCTACATATTGATCTACTGGGAGCCAGGTATCAACTTCTTTTCTATCAAAAGGTTTATCGTGGGTATTAACACTGGTATAGCGCAAGAAATACCAAGATGAGTCAACGAAGGTATCCATGGTGTCGGTATCTCTTAGAGCGCCAGCGCCACACTTAGGACATTTAACATTGACCCAATCTGTTGCTGTGGCAAGTGGTGAAGTTCCCTTTGGCCTTAAATCTAGCGACTTGGAATCCGGTAATTTAATTGGAAGATCACTTTCGCTAACCGGTACTTCGCCGCACTTCTGGCAGTGAATAATTGGAAATGGAGTTCCCCAATAACGCTGACGTGAAATCAACCAATCTCTGAGGCGATAGTTATTAGATGCCTTTGCTAAATTTTTTGCCTCAAGTTCTGCAATTATCTTTCCAATTGCTGCTGTGCTTTCAAGTCCATTTAAGCTGCCAGAGTTAACCATTACCCCAGAGCCGCTAGTAGCAACTCCGCTAACGGCGGGATCTTCTTGCCCCTCGACTTGAACTACCACTCTTACCGGTAGCTGCATCGCACTGGCAAAATCTAAATCTCTCTGGTCATGAGCAGGAACAGCCATGATGGCCCCTGTTCCATAATCAGCTAATACATAATCACTTGCCCAAATTGGAATTCTCTCATTATTGACTGGATTTATTGCATAACGTCCTAGAAAAATACCGCTCTTAGCTCTATCTGTTGCCAATCTATCGATATCACTTGCCGACTTAACGCTATCGAAGTATTTTTCAAAGTCAGCTTGCACTTCTGTATTTGCCACTAACTCTCTAGCTAACTCGCTGTCAACGGCAACTACCATAAATGTTGCGCCATAGAGAGTATCGGGCCTGGTGGTATAGACCATTAAGGCTTCTTCTCTTCCCTCGATATTAAATTTAACTTCAGCTCCAACGGATTTTCCAATCCAATTGCGCTGCATAGTTAGAACTTTCTCAGGCCATTTGCCCTCGAGTTCTTTCATATCATCAAGTAATCTCTCGGCATAATCAGTAATTTTGAAATACCACTGACTCAATTTCTTCTTTGTTACTGGATTATCACAGCGCTCACAAAGCCCTGCAATTACCTGCTCATTTGCCAAAACAGTCTGGCAATCTGGGCACCAATTAACTGGTGAGTTCTTGCGATAAGCCAATCCCTTTTCATATAGTTTTAAAAAAATCCATTGATTCCAACGGTAATACTCACTATCGCAGGTGTAGAGCACTCGATCCCAATCAAATGAGCAGGCATACCTGCGCATTGAAGCTTTCTGGGTATTTATATTTTCATAAGTCCAAATACTTGGATCTTCATTGCGCTTGATTGCAGCATTTT
>VGAJ01000003.1 GCA_016870795.1 Actinomycetota bacterium
GCTTTACATATGGCACATATTGCTGGTCAACAGTTGAGCTATAGCGATGAACCTTTCCAATCTTTCTATCTGGAGCAGTTTCATTAGGCCCAATACCAAAATAGGTAAAGTTATTTAGCGCTCCATCTACTTCAAAGTTGATACCAACTCTTGCCAGATCATTTAGCTCTTTTGGAAGAGTTACAGTTTCACTGACTCTAAATCCTGAATCAATGCTTTCAACAAGTTGAATATGCTTAATAGCAATTCCACTCTGAGCTCTCCAGAGATTTGTTATCTTGGTATTAGTTGAAGTGCGAACTACTTTAGAGCTCTCTAACTCTAACTTTCTAACGCCCCACTCATCCCATCTTTGGGAGATATGGCCAATTAAGTCATTATCAGTTGGAGCTCTCCAGAGGGTTAGCGCAGGAGCTATCTGACCAAATGGAACTTGAATCTGGCCTTGAGAATTAACGTATTGGATTTTGCTCTTAGCGCTCTTGATCTTTGGTAGTGGCTTTGAAACAAGTGCTATCTGCTCCCAAGCGACTTCATGGCCAATATGAGCCCAAGGCTTACTGCTAGCAAGGGTGAGTGAAAAGTTGATAAAGCGCTCACCAACTGTGCCATCTCCCTTTAATACTTGAGCAGGCAGGGTAAAAGGCTTTGATTGACGGGGTTTTACTAGCCCTAGCTTTACTTCGCCAGATGTGAAGGCCTTTCCATTGACTGTCACCTCATATTTAAGCTTGTAATCTGAGAGATTAGCAAAGAAGTTCTTATTAAATATCTCAAATCTTCCACTCTTTAAATTCTTTGCTTTTATCTCAATTGGCGAGGCAATATATTTAAATTCACTTAAAGCAGGCTTTGGGCTTCGATCAGGAAAGAACATTCCGTCGCAGCAGAAGTTGCCATCATGTTTGGCTTCACCAAAGTCGCCGCCATAAGCCGAGCGGATACTTCCATCCTCAAGTCTTTGATCAAGTCCGTGATCCCACATCTCCCAAATAAAGCCGCCTTGAAGAGCAGGAAGGCTATGAATTGCTTGCCAGTATTCGGCCAAGGTTCCATTGCTATTTCCCATGGCGTGGGAGTACTCGCAAATAATTAGAGGACGATCTGCTTTTTTAGACTTTGCATAAGAAATAATCGCTGAGATATCTGGATACATAGGAACTACGACATCTGTGATGTCATGTCCTGTGGTCCAATTTCCTCTGATCGCTCCTTCATAATGTAGTGGGCGAGAGGGATCAAAACTTCTAGCATATGCAGCTGCAGCTCGATGATTAATTCCAGAGCCTGATTCATTGCCAAGAGACCAGAGAATCACTGATGCATGATGGACATCTCGTTGAATCATTCTGGCAACTCGATCAACCCAGGCATTTAGATATTTCTGATCATCACAGAGCGTGTTTTGGAAGGCATGAGATTCAATATTGGCCTCACCTACAACATAGAAACCTAACTCATCACAGAGATCAAGAAAGGCTGGATCATTCGGATAGTGTGAGGTGCGAATAGCGTTAAAGTTCCATCGCTTCAGCTCTAGTAAATCCTGGCGCATTAACTCCCGGCTTAATACCCGCCCGCTTCTGCGATTGAAATCATGGCGATTGATGCCATAGATCATCACGCGCTCACCATTTACTAGAAGGTCGCATGCTTTGATCTCAACGCTTCTAAAGCCAATTCTTTGGGTCGTGACTTCAATTACTTGCCCTGATGGATCTATTAACTGATACTCAACGTCATAAAGGCTTGGCGATTCAGCAGACCAAGGGGAGATGTTTGGCACTTTAATATTTAGCTCTAGCGGCCCTGGAATTATTGGCTCAGTTGCTAGATATGCCTGATATTTATCCTTTGGCATATTGCCATCCCAGTAGGTGGCTAGAAAGAAATCATCTCCTGCTTGCTTTTCAGTCGCACTTTTCTGAGTCCAATTTGGCGCCTTCTGATTCTTAACTGTCGCGCTTGCCTCAGCGCCCTTTACGCCAATGACCTTTACCTTAAGTCGATATCCAGCAATCTCTTCTTCATTAATTGAGTTGATATGGGCTCTTATATTAAGAGTTCCAACCTTATTGTTTTTCTCAAGCCCTGGGGTGGCATAGAGTCTTTCGATAAATACATACTCAGTGGCAAAGAGTTTTACAGATCTTGTAATCCCGCCATGCCACCATTGATCTTGATCTTCGATAAATGTTGAATCAGACCATTTAATAACTTTAATATGAACTTTATTTGAACCATTGGTAATAAAATCTGTGATATCAAATTCAGATGCTAGGCGAGAGTCTTTAGCAACTCCGACCTGCCTGCCATTTATGGTAAGAATTGCAAGGGATTCAAATCCTCCAATTGATAGAACAACTCTTTTATTTTTCCAAGACGAGGGAAGCGAGAACTCTCGCTCATAAACTCCAGTTGGATTATCAAGTGGAACACTTGGTGGCAGTTGATCAAAGGGCATCTGGGTATTGGTATAGATCGGCTTGTCGCCAAAGGGTTGCTCGCCATCAACCATGGTCCAAAGGCCTGGAACTGTGATGCTCTGCCAGCGTTTACTTGGGTCTTGATCAGCTCTATCTAATAATTGAAAGTTCCATTGCCCATCAAGAGAAATACTCATCAGATGCGCGATATTGAGCATCGGTAAGCGGTTTACTGAGGTAGTCTCAGGGCTAGTCCAGATTGGCGTTGGCATGGTTGGCGCATTGTTCCATTTTCTTGCTCAATGCCATACTTACTCGCTGAAAACGCCTCCCTAGCTCAGTGGTAGAGCATCCGCCTTGTAAGCGGAAGGTCGTCAGTTCAATCCTGACGGGGGGCTCCATCTATTTGCTCATAAATTCCTCATTTAAAAAATAAAAGATTGCCTTTGAGAAGGTGCGTTGTAGCCTTATCGCTATGGCTAGCAAAGTTCAAGAATTCGATGTTGTAATCGTCGGATCTGGCTTTGGTGGATCCGTTGCGGCTCTGCGTTTAGTAGAAAAAGGTTATCGAGTCGCTGTCATTGAAGCAGGGCGAAGATTTGAAGATAAAGACTTTCCTAAAACTTCTTGGAGATTGTCGAGATTTCTCTACGCTCCCCGACTTGGTTTGAGAGGAATTCAGCGGATTCACGCCCTGCCCGATGTTTTGATTTTAGCTGGAGCTGGAGTTGGCGGCGGTTCTTTAGTTTATGCAAATACTTTATATACCCCGCCTGATTCTTACTTCGAAGATAAACAATGGGCCGGCATAACTGATTGGAAATCAGAGCTTGCTCCTTGGTTTGATCAAGCATCAAGAGTATTAGGGGTTGTGCAAAATCCTTATTTCTCTGCCTCTGATCAGGCAATGAAAGATGTTGCAGAGGAAATGGGAGTTGGCGATAGTTTTAAAATGGCTCCACTTGGTGTGCACTTTGGTTCCGGACCAAAAGTATTAGAGAAAGATCCTTACTTTGGCGGGGTTGGACCAGATCGAAATGGCTGCCAACAATGTGGTGGATGTATGACAGGTTGTCGCTTCAATGCTAAAAATACTCTGCCAAAGAATTACCTAGGCCTTGCTGAAAAGGCAGGAGCGATAGTCTTCCCAGAGCTAACAGTTGAGAGCTTTGAGCAGGTTGAAAACGGAGATTGGAAGATAAGTGCCAGAGGTAGCTCATCCTGGTTTGGTAGAAATAAAGTATTTATAGCTAAAGATTTAGTTCTAGCAGCTGGAACTTATAACACCCAGAAATTGCTCCATCGCATGAGAGATAAAGGATCGCTACCAAAGCTCTCACCAACTCTTGGCAGCTTATCTAGGACTAATTCTGAAGCGTTAACAGGGGCAATAATGCCTAGAAATATCGCGATTGATTTCTCTAAAGGCGCTGCAATCACCTCATCCTTTTTCCCAGATGAAAATACCCATGTTGAGCCAGTTAGATATGGCAAGGGTTCTAATTTAATGGGGCTGCTACAGACAATTATGACTGATGGAAGCGCAGCTAAGCAGAGGCGAAGAAATTGGATAAGAAATGCAATTAGAAATCCTTTATTGTTTTTTAAGATTTTTGATGTACGACGATGGAGCCAGAGAACTGTGATTGCACTTGTAATGCAGAATGTGGATTCCTCAATCAAGGTGTCTTCTAAGAGGGGATTATTTGGCTGGCGCTTAACTTCAAAAAACGATAGCGATAGACCAAATGCCACCTACATTCCAGCGGCAAATGAAGTAGCTAGAAGAATTGCTGATAAGTATGGCGGGATTGCTGGAGGCCATGTTGGCGATCTAATTAGCGCCCCCTTTACTGCCCACTTTGTTGGAGGTTGTGTAATTGGAAGCGATGAAAGTAAAGGAGTAATAGATCCATATCATCGAGTCTGGAATTATCCAAGCCTTCATGTAGTCGATGGCTCAGCCCTTACTGCAAACCTTGGTGTAAATCCATCTCTAACTATTACGGCGCAGGCAGAGCGAGCATTTTCGCTCTGGCCCAATAAGGCAGAATTGGATCCTCGCCCGGCGCAAAAGAGTCCATATAAAAGAATCAACGCTGTTCTTCCAAATAAACCGTTTGTGCCAGAGCATGCCTATGGCGCACTAAGAGTTACTACTAGCTCCTAGGCCTTGTTTTTGCCTGCGATTTGGCGAGAGAGTTAACGGCAGCCCTGGATTTTTATAGAAGCCTTTCAAAATCTGCTTAACTAATTTAGGTTTTTCTTTCAATACTGCATGGGATGTGCCAGGAATTATTGCTAACTGAGCCCCTGGAATTGCTTCATAAAGTGATGCAGTATGTTCGGTTGAAAATGGCTCATCATCACCAGCTAAAATCAAGGTAGGGCACTTAATTTTCTTTAATTCTCTCTTAGTCATCTTAGGCTCACTTGCCCAAACTTTATGAGCCTTTGCCGTTATCTCAACTAGAAGTTCTCTTGGTTGGCCAGTTCTCTGGGCAAACTTATCTTTTTCAACCTCATCTACTTGGCCATTAAATGTTTGAAGATTAAGTCCGCAGTCATAGTGATAATTTGCACCAATTGCTACCAGAGTCTTTACTAAATCTGGCCTTGCAATTGCCACCATCAATCCAATAATTCCACCATCGCTATGGCCAATTATGTGTGTGGGCCCCTTTATGACATCTTCAATATAGGCAATTGCTTCATCTCGCTGGAAATTGAAGTGGTAGTAACCCTTGCGCACTTTTGTTTTGCCATGAGCGCTTCTGTCAAAGCCATAACTATGGTGAGTTCTTTTCACACTTGGAAGAATCTTTGGCGCAAAACTCTTAGTGGAACTTAAACCCCCATGGAGAAGTAGTAGCGGTTCATTCTTTCTTTTGCTCCACTCCTGATGCCATATTTGATGGCCCCTTAGATCGATATAACTCACGAAATATCCATGATGTGTCGATTTCCGCGATCAAAAGTTAAATAGTTCCATGTCCAATCTGCCATCGTTCCGATTTTGTTTCGCCCGCCAAGGAGATAAAAGAGATGAAGCCAGAGCCAGGCATACCAAGCAATAGTTCCAGTAAGGCGAAGGCCTTTGACTTCAACTACTGCTTTATGGCGGCCAATGGTGGCCATCGAGCCTTTATCTATATAGGAGAACTCTTTTAGCGGTTCATTCTTAACAAGTCTTGCAATTTGTTTTGCAACAAATCTTGCTTGCTGCATAGCAACAGGTGCAACCATTGGTAGATACTTTCCATCTTTTCCTGTTGCCCCAGCAATATCTCCGATGGCAAAAACATAAGGATAATTGCTTACTTGTAAGCTCTTATCAACGGCAATCCTTACTCCATCTTGAGGAAGTGCCAGCGCTTTCATAGCGGGCTCACCTTTAACACCAGCTGCCCAGATGGTTACTTCAGCAGGGATGCTTCTTCCATCGCTAAAGAGAATCTGCCTTGGTTTTACTTCAGCCACAGCAGCTTGTGTTAAGACTGTGACACCTAACTTTTCCAGATCTTTCTTGGTACGCGCTGATAACTTCTCAGAAAGTGAAGGAAGCAGCCTTGAACCAGCTTCAATTAGATAGACGCTAATATTTTTTGCAGCTTGAGTATTATCTGAATTTAATGGCCCACGTTTTAACTCTGCAATCGCGCCAGCCATCTCAACTCCAGTTGGCCCGCCACCAACTACCGCAATGGAAAACTTTGTATCATCTTCAAAGCGACAGAGATCTTCAAATCTACGCATAATTTCAGAGCGAATATTTAGCGCCTCACCCACGCTCTTCATTCCAAGGCTATGTTCAGCAACTCCTTTTATTCCAAAGTCATTTGTTGCAGAGCCAAGGGCCACAATTAGGTAATCAAAATCTAAGACTTCGCTGGAATCTAATTTCACACTTTTGTTTTTATGATCAACAGAGATGGGAGAGCCCATGCGAAACTTAACTTTTGTTTTTCTAAGTGCGCCGCGGATGGGATAGGCGACATGATCTGCAGCTAACCCCGCAGTTGATACCTGATAAAGCAGGGGCAGAAAGGTCTGGAAGTTATGGCGGTCAACGAGTGTGACATCGGCGATTGAATCTAGAGCGCGGGCAGCGGTGAGCCCACCAAAACCTGCTCCGAGAATTACTACCTTTGGCCGCATAAGGTGGATAAGTCTACTGTTCTACCTATGGCCCAGGTGAGACGAATACTAGTAACTGGCGCTTCTGGCTATGTTGGTGGGCGTTTAGTTCGCGCACTCCTTGGCGAGAAAATGAAGGTGCGGATACTTGTCCGCGATAAACAAAAAGTTGCAGGTCAGCCTTGGATTAAGGCTGTTGAAGTTAGTGAAGGGAATGCCAGTAATTATCAAGATACGTTAGCCGCTCTTAAAGGTGTTCACACTGCTTTTTATCTACTTCACTCAATTGGAGTTGGATCTCACTTCAATGAAATAGAAGCTGCGATGGCAGATAACTTCTCTAGAGCTTGCCAAGCTGCTGGAGTTTCTCAAATTGTTTATCTAGGTGGAATTGCTAATGATAAGAATGCGAGTAAACATCTGGCATCAAGGGCTAGGACTGGCGAGCTATTAGCTAGTGGAAAAGTTCCAGTAATGGAGCTTCGCGCTGGAATTATTATTGGTTCAGGCTCTGCATCTTTTGAAATGCTGCGCCATCTAACTCATCGTCTTCCAGTGATGACCACTCCAAAGTGGGTAACTAATTTAACTCACCCAATAGCAATTCGTGATGTGCTCTGGTATCTAACAAATGTAGCTAAATTAAAAAAACCAGTTTCTGGAGTATTTGATATCGGTGGCCCTGAGATTCTCTCCTATGCAGATATGATGCAAAAATTCGCCAAAGCATCTGGTCTTCGCAGGCGCTGGATCATCAGAGTTCCAGTATTAACGCCCAAGCTTTCAAGCCTTTGGATTGGATTTGTCACTCCAGTTCCCACCGGCCTTGCTCGCCCGCTAGTTGGCTCTCTTATCAATGAGACGGTTGCCGATCCAAATAAGAGCATCGATGCAATTGTTGCTAAGCCAAAAGAAGGTCTAATTGATGTTTCAACTGCAATTAATTTAGCTCTTACAAAAACCAGCGCCAATCTTGTTGAAACTCGCTGGTCAGATGCAACTGCTCCAACGGCGCCTTGGCAGAAAGCACAAGGAGATCCAGATTGGGCCGGTGAGATGATTTTGCGCGATAAACGTGAGGTTTTAGCTGATGCGCCAATTGATTGTGTTTGGAAATCTATTGAACAAATTGGTGGCAAGACAGGTTGGTATGGCGCAGATTTCCTCTGGTGGGCAAGAGGGGTGGTTGATCGAATGGTTGGCGGAGTTGGTCTTAGGCGAGGTCGGCGCGATCCAAAACATTTAAGAGTTGGAGATGGCCTAGATTTCTGGCGAGTTGAACTTGTTGAAAAAGAAAAAGAGCTACGTCTCTATGCAGAGATGATTTTGCCAGGAAAGGCCTGGCTTGATTTTAGAATTAGTAAAGAAGGGGAGAAGGTAAGAATTATTCAAGAAGCAACTTTCTCACCTCGTGGTTTAGGTGGCCAGCTTTACTGGTATTTAGTATTGCCATTTCATAGCTTTGTATTTCCCACAATGCTTAGAAACATTGTGAGAAGTTCTAAGAGAAAGGCGTTATTCGGGGATGCATGAGTTCGATGAAGAAATCGATGCCCTAGCTGCAAAGATTTTAGAGTACTCATTAATAAGACTTAAGAAAGATCCTCCACTTGATGGACCGTGGAGTTATGAAGAGCTCTATAACGAAGTTGGCGAAACAATTACTGCAAAAGGTCTTGGCGGTGATAAGGCTTTAGATATCTTCAAACATGTCCTTGCCCAGGCTTGTATCTCAACTGATCATCCAAGGTATTTAGCATTTATCCCCTCTGCTCCCACTGAATCAGCAACGCTCTTTGATTTAGTAGTTGGCGCATCAGCTCTTTATGGTGGTTCATGGCTTGAGGGAGCAGGGGCAGTATTTGCAGAGAATCAAGCCCTTAGATGGCTTAGCGATCTAGCTGATTTTCCAAGCAGCTCTGGTGGAATATTTGTTCAAGGCGGAACTATAGGAAATCTCTCCGCACTAGTTGCTGCTCGCCATAGCGCAAGAGCTAAATATCCAGGGGTTAAGAGATGGGTAATTGCTGCCTCAAGTCAGGCTCATTCATCAATTAAATCTGCAGCAGATGTCATGGATGTTGAAGTTTTAATAATTCCCACAGATAAAAATGAAAAGATGCAAGGAAGTACTACTGCCTTTGAAATAGATAGATACCACCAAGCAAATCCAGATCACAGAGTCTTTGCAGTTGTTGCAACTGCAGGAAGTACCAATCTTGGAATCATTGATGACTTAAAAGGTGTTGGGCAGATAGCAAGCGAGCGAGGTATTTGGTATCACATCGATGGCGCTTATGGTCTTGCGGCCCTTGCCTCTCCAAGAAGTAAAGCTCTGTTTAGCGGAATTGAATTGGCAGATTCATTTATTGTCGATCCTCACAAATGGCTCTTTGCTCCTTTTGATGCCTGCGCGCTAATTTATAAGGACCCAGAAATTGCAAGAGCAGCTCATACTCAACATGCTGGATATCTAGAGACATTAGATTCAGGGCAATGGAATCCATCTGATTATGCAATTCACTTAACAAGAAGAGTTAGAGGACTTCCATTCTGGTTCTCACTTGCAACCCATGGCACTGATAAATATGCCGAGTCGATGGATAAGACAATGGATCTGGCACGAGCAAGTGCACAGTTAATAAAAGAGCATTCCAATCTAGAACTTCTCATGGAGCCAGAGTTATCTATTGTGGCCTTTAAAAGAAAAGGTTGGCAGGTAAGTGATTATCAAAGATGGAGCGATAAATTATTGCTAGATCAAATTGGCTTTGTTACTCCTTCATCTCACCAAGGTGAGCCGATACTGCGATTTGCCATCGTTAATCCTTGGACTTCAATTACTGATATCAAGGTAATTCTGGCCACCCTCTAAATCCCAAATATTTAGCAATTCTCTAGTTCAATAGAGTCATGGAAGAAGCCTCACTACAACTTGGCTCAAACCTTTCAGATCTTGAAGTGCGGATTCTGGATTTTGAGCGCCAATGGTGGAAGTACGCCGGGGCAAAAGATGCTGCAATAAGAGAGCTCTTTGATCTATCAACTAGGAGCTATTACGAACTGCTCAATAACTTAATTGATCGCGAAGATGCCCTCGCCGCCTCTCCTCTTTTAGTAAAGCGCCTAAGGCGCCTTCGCCAGGCTCGAATTTCAGCTAGATCCCTCTAAGGCCCTGCAGGGCAAGCGGCCCCTAGAAGAACCTGATTTGAGAACGGGAATAGAGCCCTCTAGGCTTGGCGTTAGCACTCGGTGGGTGAGAGTGATAAGTCACCTGAAGCTTTAAAAAAACTGGTTATCTAAATGAGGAGTAAATAGAACTATGGCAAAGATGATTGCCTTTAATGAAGATGCTCGTCGCGGCCTTGAGCGCGGAATGAATACCTTGGCTGATGCAGTCAAAGTAACCCTTGGGCCCCGTGGTCGAAATGTTGTTTTAGAAAAGAAGTGGGGAGCTCCCACAATCACCAATGATGGCGTCTCAATTGCTAAAGAGATTGAACTTGATGATCCTTGGGAGAAGATTGGCGCAGAGTTAGTTAAAGAAGTTGCTAAGAAGACCGATGATGTCGCAGGAGATGGAACAACTACTGCAACAGTTCTTGCTCAAGCACTTGTGCGCGAAGGTTTAAGAAATGTCGCTGCCGGCTCCAATCCAATGGCGCTAAAGAAAGGTATTGAGAAGGCTGTTGAAGCAATTTCAACTGAGCTCTCTGCAATGTCAAAGCCAGTTGAGACAAAAGAGCAGATTGCAGCAACTGCATCTATCTCAGCGGCTGATTCCACAATCGGTGAGATGATCGCAGAGGCGATGGATAAAGTTGGCAAAGAGGGAGTTATCACAGTTGAGGAGAGCAACACCTTTGGTCTTGAGCTAGAGCTCACTGAGGGAATGCGCTTTGATAAGGGATACATCTCACCATATATGGTCACAGATACTGAGCGTATGGAAGCAGTCATGGAAGATGCTTATGTGCTTATCTGTAATTCAAAGATTTCAAACATTAAAGATCTAGTGCCAATCCTTGAGAAGGTAATGCAATCAGGTAAGCCGCTTGCAATTATCGCTGAAGATATCGAGGGTGAAGCGCTTGCAACTCTTGTTGTAAACAAGATCCGCGGCACTTTCCGCTCTGTTGCTGTAAAGGCACCAGGCTTTGGTGATCGTCGTAAAGCGATGCTGCAAGATATTGCTATCTTGACTGGCGGAACTGTGATCTCTGAGGAAGTTGGTCTAAAGCTTGAGGCTGCAACCCTTGATTTACTTGGCAAAGCCCGCAAGGTAGTAGTTACTAAGGATGAGACCACAATCGTTGAAGGCGCAGGCGATGATGAAATGATCAAAGGCCGGGTCAATCAGATCCGCGCTGAGATTGAAAAGACTGACTCTGATTATGATCGCGAAAAACTTCAAGAGCGCCTAGCAAAACTTGCAGGAGGAGTTGCAGTTATTAAAGCTGGAGCTGCTACTGAAGTTGAGCTAAAAGAGCGTAAGCACCGGATTGAAGATGCTGTTAGAAATGCTAAAGCAGCAGTTGAAGAGGGCATCGTCTCAGGCGGCGGTGTAGCACTTCTCCAAGCTTCAAAGAAAGCATTTGAGAAGCTAAAACTTACTGGCGATGAAGCGACGGGAGCAAAGATTGTTGAGCTTGCTGTTGAAGCCCCACTTAAGCAGATCGCTATGAATGCTGGTCTTGAAGGCGGAGTAGTTGTTGAAAAAGTTCGCAATCTTGCAGCAGGCCATGGCCTAAATGCAGCAAGTGGTGAATACGTTGACATGATCAAAGCTGGAATTATTGATCCTGCCAAAGTAACTCGCTCAGCTCTGCAAAACGCTGCCTCGATTGCAGCTCTCTTTCTAACCACTGAAGCTGTAATTGCTGATAAGCCAGAACCTAAATCTGCGGCTCCTGCAGCCCCAGGTGGGGATATGGACTTCTAAAAAAACTTCGATTCAACTTGAGTCAAACGCCCAGTAAAAAACTGGGCGTTTACTTATTTCTGCGAGTTATTCTCAAATCATCAAGAAATACCGCAGAATATCTAGGGTCAGGCGCTCGACATTGCTTACTTCTTACTATCGCCAATACACTTAACTCATGTCCAAAGCAAAGAAATCAAAGGGCGCTGATCCTTTCCAAGCGGCAGAGCTAGCTAGAAGCGCTGCGCTTGAGGATGCTAAAGATCAAAAGTATGTAGGATCTTTACTTTCCATCGAAGCAGATGATGAGCGAATTGCAACATATCTTTTTGAGGCACATCTTCCGGGATATCAAGGATGGAATTGGGCTGTAACAGTTGCAAGGGTAGATAGTCAAAGCGCTCCAACTATCTGTGATGTAGTTCTGCTTCCAGGTGCTGGAGCTCTACTTGCACCTGATTGGATTCCCTATAGTTCAAGAATTACAGCAGGAGATGTTGGAGTGGGAACAATTGTTCCTACAGCTCTTGATGATCCACGTTTGGTTCCCGCAGCTAGCGCGCTACCAGGTGATGAAGAATTAGATCTGCATGAACTATTTGAATTTGGCGCAGGAAGAAATCGCATTCTCTCTATTGAAGGGCGCGATCAAGCAGCAAAGCGTTGGATAAGCGGAGACCGAGGTCCTGATACTCCGATGGCGCAATTTGCTCCGAAGAATTGTGGAACTTGCGGCTTCTATCTACCTATTGCTGGCTCATTTAGGGTGGCCTTTGGCGTCTGTGCCAATGCCATCTCCCCTGAGGATGCTCGCGTAGTTGCGGTAAATCATGGATGCGGCGCCCATTCAGAGGCGATAAACTAGAGCCCTGTCCGCAGAGCGCGGCGCACATGACACCTAAAAAGAATTTAAAAATAAGGAGGTTGCTCTCATGCCAGTTGGACGCGTGAAATGGTTTAGCTTGGAGAAAGGCTTTGGCTTTATCTCATCTGATGAGGGCGAAGATGTTTATCTTGCAGCCTCAGCACTTCCTGAAGGTGTTAGCACTGTTAAGCCTGGAACTAAGTTGGAATTTGGTGTTGCAGAAGGACGCAAAGGACCTCAAGCTTTATCGGTTCGAGTAATTGAAGCGCCACCATCTCTTGCTAACTCAAAGGCTGGAGCTGATGATTTAGCGGTAATCATTGAAGAATCAATCAAGATGCTAGATCGAGTTGGTAATGGTCTGCGTCATGGTCGATATCCAAGTGATGCAGAGGCTGCTCGCGTTGCTAAAGTATTGCGTGGTATTGCTCAAGAAATTGAAGGCTAACGAGCCTTTCTCTCTCTAGCTTTTGTGTAGTAGATACCAATAAAGCCTAGAAGAATTGCAAGTAGGCAGGTAAGAATTATCTTTGCTACTGCATTTACTACTATTGCAACAACTAAAGCAATACTCCATAAAACGATTCCAAAGATGATTACTCTAATTGCGCTCTGCATATCGGTAATCATACTAGAATACGCAGATGGGAACGCTGCGATCATTTAAGCATCGCAACTTCAAAATTCTCTTCAGCGCAAACTTCCTCTCAAATATCGGCACCTGGGCTCAAGGCGTTGCTCAAGCTTGGCTGATCCTTGAGCTAACCGATAGCGGGACCTATCTTGGAATTGTGACTTCGTTGCAATTTGCTCCAATACTTTTCTTTAGTATCTCTGGCGGAAAGATTGCAGATAAGTTCAATAAGCGAAGAGTTCTAATGCTTACCAACTTAACTGCTGGAATATCGGCTCTCTCTGTTGCCACCTTGGTGCTGACTGAAAATATCAAGATCTGGCATGTGATGTTCTTTGCCTTCATGCTTGGGATGGGAAACGCCATCGATGCTCCAGTTCGCCAGAGCTTTAATGTCGAAGTTGTTGGTAAGCAAGATCTACCAAATGCAGTGGGGCTGAACTCCGCAAACTTCAATATTGGTCGCTTGATTGGGCCTGGTTTATCAGGTTTATTAATTGCTGCCTATGGCACTGGGGTCTCATTCCTGCTTAATGGAATTTCGTACTTAGTTGTAATTATTGCGCTGTTTAATATTCGTGAGAGTGAGCTATTTATTGAAGGGAAGAAATCCAGCTCAACCAAGATAAGAGAGGCGATGGCTTATGTTGCCGCTCGCCCAGATATTTTGGCAGTAATGATCACAGTATTTTTTGCAACTAGCTTTGGTCTTAACTTCAATATTTTCAACACCATGATGGCTACTCAAGTCTTTGATAAAGGCGCAGCAGAATATGGCGCGCTTGGAAGTATCTTGGCAGTTGGATCACTTTCGGGAGCAATAATCTCTGCGCGACTTGAGAAAAAGCGTGGCCCAAGATTTGTGATGATTGGGTCGATGATCTTTAGCGCGATCTTAATTCTCTCTGCTTTCGCACCGACTTACTTAGTTTATTCAATCTTGCTTCCAATTATTGGTTGTGTGGCACTTCTTACCTTCATTGGCGCTAACACGATGGTTCAGCTAAGAACTGATTCGCAGATACGTGGCAGAGTGATGGGAATTTATCTCACAGTGTTCTTAGGAGGAACTCCTATAGTTTCGCCATTTATTGGAATTATGACTCAGGAAGTTGGAACAAGGCCAACAGTTGCAATCTGCGGGCTAATTTCGCTACTTGCAGCAATTGCTACCTTTGCAAAGTTTAAAGATCGAGGACAGGAACCAGATAGCTTTGCTATTGCAGATGTCTTAGAGCCCACTTATGAGAACAAAAAAGACTAAGCTAAAAAGAATTACCAGGGTAACAATTCTTCTCGTCTTATAATTCATTATTTATCCTTACTTTTTTAGGTTTTCAACCACATATTCGATGCACTTAGTTAGAGCCTTAATATCCTCTGGATCAATTGCTGGGAACATTCCAACTCTTAGCTGATTCTTGCCTAGTTTGCGATATGGCTCGGTATCTAAAATTCCATTTGCTCGGAGGACTTTAGCAATTTCTAATGCGTCAATATCATCTGAGAAATTTATCGTTGCAACAACATTAGAGCGCATTGCTGGATCAGTGACAAATGGGGTGGTGTAGGAAGTTTTTTCTGCCCAGCTATAAATGATTTCGGCAGACTTTGCAGATCTACCAGCAGCAAATGCCATTCCGCCACCTTGGTTCATCCACTCAATTTGTTCCGCAAGCAGGATTAGAGTGGCAACTGCTGGAGTGTTATAGGTCTGATCAAGACGTGAGTTATCAATAGCTATATTTAAATCAAAGAATGCTGGCACCCATCTTCCAGAGCTTTTAATCTTTGCCACTCGCTCAATAGCAGCAGGACTCATTAGCGAGATCCAGAGTCCGCCATCTGAGGCAAAAGATTTCTGCGGAGCAAAGTAATAGGCATCAAATTCACTAGGAGAGACGCTCAGGCCACCTGCTGCGCTTGTGGCATCAACTAAAACTAGAGCGCCATCACTTTTTGCTGGGCGCTTAATCTGCATCGCAACACCAGTTGAGGTTTCATTATGGGTTAGGCAGTAAGCATCGATACCTGCTTCAACAACTGCCTGCGGATGAGTTCCTGGTTCAGATTTAATAACACTTGGTTCATCAAGAAATGGCGCTTCTTTAGCAGCTTGAGCAAACTTAGATGAGAACTCACCAAATGATAAGTGCTGTGATTTCTTCTCAATAAGGCCAAAGGTTGCGATATCCCAAAAGGCAGTAGAGCCGCCATTTCCAAGCACTACCTCATATCCCTGTGGCAGATCAAAGAGAGAGCTAAGGCCACTTCTAACGCGTGAAACTACGCTTTTAACTTCCTTCTGGCGATGAGAGGTGCCAAGAATTTTTGCGCCAGGGCCTGCTAAAACTTGAAGCGCGGCAGGGCGAATCTTTGATGGACCACAACCAAATCGTGGATCACTAGGCTTTAGACTTTCTGGAATTTTTATCTCAGACATGATTGCCAAATCCTATGGGGAGAGTCGCTCAAGACTCCAATTGGAACCGCTTAGATTAAAGCGAAGTCGATCATGCAAGCGTGAATATCGCCCTTGCCAGAATTCAATACTGCTTGGCTTAACAAGATAGCCACCCCAATTCTCTGGCTTTGGCACGACGCTGCCTTGCGGGTATTTCTCAGCTAATTCTTTAAAGCGCTCCTCTAAGACCTGCCTTGAATCGATAACCTCTGATTGGCTACTAGCAAGTGCGCCAATCTGACTAGACCAGGGACGAGTAGCAAAATATTTCTCTGACTCCGAACTGTCTATCTTGCTTGCACTTCCTATAACTATTACCTGGCGCTCCATTGGATACCAAGGAAAGAGTAGTGAGACCTTTGGATTTGCTTGAATCTGACGAGATTTATCTGATTGATAATTAGTAAAGAAGGTAAAGCCATTTTGATCAACATCCTTTAGAAGTACTGTTCGCGAGCTTGGCCCATCTTGGCCAAGAGTTGATAACACCATGGCATTGGCCTCAATTATCATGGAATTTGCTGCAGCCTCTTTTAACCAGAGAGTAAATTGCGCAATTGGATCAGGATTTATTGAGCTTTCAGTAATTCCAACCTCGCCATAGGAGCGGCGCATCGCTGATATTGCCTCACGGCTTATCTCTGGGCTCTCTGCCATAGGTGTATCTAACGTCACTTTGCCAGCCTTGGCATCTTTGCCTTGCCTCATTTGGCCCAGCGGGGTATTGAGTGGAGAATACGGCGCATGAATGAAGACTTTAAGCCGGGCCTTGAAGGGGTAATCGCTTTTGAATCAGAGATTGCAGAGCCGGATAAAGAGGGAAGCGCGCTGCGATATCGCGGCGTAGACATTGATGACCTAGTTGGTCGAGTCACCTTTGGCAATGTCTGGGGCTTACTAGTTGATGATGAGTTTAATCCTGGTCTTCCAGCAGCAGAACCATTTCCAATTCCAATTCACTCAGGTGATGTAAGAGTTGATGTGCAATCAGCAATTGCAATGCTTGCTCCTTCTTGGGGACTAAAGCCGCTTCTAGATATTTCAGATGAAGAAGCTAGAAGCAATCTAGCTAGAGCATCAGTGATGGTGCTTTCATATGTCGCGCAATCTGCCCGCGGAACTTGGCAGCCAATGGTTTCTCAAGCTGAAGTTGATAAAGCTCATACCGTGGTTGAGCGAATGATGATTCGCTGGCGAGGAGAGCCAGATCCAAAACATGTCCGCGCAATTGATGCCTACTTTGTCTCTGCTGCAGAGCATGGCATGAATGCCTCAACATTTACTGCAAGAGTAATTGCATCAACAGGCGCTGATGTTGCAGCTGCTTTATCTGGAGCGATTGGAGCGATGTCTGGACCACTTCACGGCGGCGCTCCTTCAAGAGTTTTGCATATGATTGAAGAAGTTGAAAGACTCGGAGATGCAAGAGCATATGTAAAAGAGTTATTGGATAAAGGTGAGCGCTTGATGGGATTTGGCCATCGCGTTTATCGCGCACAAGATCCAAGATCTAGAACGCTTCGTAGAACTTGTGAAGAACTTGGCGCACCTCGTTATCAAGTTGCTAAAGCGCTAGAGGATGCGGCGCTTGCAGAATTACGTGAGAGAAGACCAGATAGAGTTTTGGAGACAAATGTTGAATTCTGGGCCGCTGTTCTTCTTGATTTTGCTGAAGTTCCAGGACATATGTTCACACCAATGTTTACTTCAGCAAGAACTGCTGGATGGTCTGCCCATATCTTGGAACAGAAAAGAACAGGTCGCTTAATTAGGCCATCTGCTCGATATATCGGTAAGGCGCCAAGAAGGCCTGAGGATGTTAAGGGCTGGGATGAGAGCGTTTCAGGACTTCACCTCTAGTCTGAAAAACTAGCGTGTAAAAGTAAGAGCTTTATAACAAATAAGTAACCGCCCAAGATAGCTTGCAGAAGGGGCCCTTTCGTGTTGACGCCATCTTTGTTTAGGGCTGGAATTGCCCTCTCTGCAGCCCCTCGCTGTAGATACTTCCATGGAGGAAAAATTAATGAAGAAGAAATTCTTTAGAGGGTTCGCAGTACTAGCAACACTTGCTCTTGCAGCAGGCCTTGCTGTGACACCTGCACAAGCCAACACGAAGATTGTTGTCTGGGCAGATGAATCACGCGGACCAAATCTTACAAAGACACTAGCAACAAAAGGTGACTGGGTTCCGGGATATACCGTAACTATCAAGTCATTTGCCAACTTCGATGCGCTAAAAGATGCGATCGATAAGGCAACAGCAACTACTGGTCCAGATATCGTAGTTGGTGCTAATGACTGGGTTCCAACACTTGCTAAGAATGGAAAGCTAGCTCCATTAACTCTGACCGCTTCACAGCGCGCCAGATTCTCAGCATCCCAGTTCTATGATCTTTCTTATAAGAAGAAGTTGTATGGAATTCCAGTTGACGTAAACAACGTGGCAATGATTTACAACACCAAGCTTGTAACTTCCGCACCAACCTCATTTGGTGCAATGGTTGATTACTACAAGGCCAATAAGACTTCTAAGAACCTAAAGGCTGGTCTATGTGTAGCCGGTGGCGGTATGTCATGGGGCGCACACTCAGTATTTTCAGCACTCGGAGCTGATGCTTATTACTTCAATCCAAATGGAACTATAAATAAGGCAAAGTCATTTAATCCAAATGAGTTTGGTGGCAATGTCAAGAAGTTCCTAATGGATGGCAAGAAGAGCAATGGTTTCTTCCCAGCAACAGATACTGGTTGCAAGGACAACTTCCTAGCTGGAAGCGTTCCTTTCGCAATCATTGGAAACTGGGAGTGGAACGATTACAAGGCAAAGGGTTTCACTATGAATCTAATGCCAGTTCCAGGTACTTCAGGTAAGAGTGGAAATGCATTCGGATCAGTATCTGGTGCACTTCTAACAACATTTGCAGCATCAAATGGCGTAGAGGCAGCAGCTAAGTCTCTACTTGTTGATTTCTTCGGATCAACTGCTGGTCAGGTTGCTTATCAGTTAAATGAGAAGCGTCCACCAGCTGAAAAGGGTGCTTCAACAGATGCAACAGTTACAGATGGCCAAAAAGGATTTGGCGCCTCTGCAGCTGCTGCCAGCATTCCTCAGGTTGGAGCAATTTTGAATGGACCTAGCGGCACTAGCTACTGGGATTCAGCTCCTGCTTACTGGACTGCAGTACTAGTTGATGGCAAGGATCCTGTTAAGGAAGCTAAGAAGTTGGTCGCTATTTGGCGAGCAAATCTCAAAGCTGCCACTAACGATCTGTAGTCAGTAGTAAATAAAGTCTTGATCTAAATCAAGATGAAGTAGTTGAACTGACGTGGTTCTTATGGACCACGTCAGTTCGCTTTCTGCACTAAAGTCAGTTCTAAATAATTGGAGTTGGTGATACCTCTGCTCTCGATGATTATCCGTGGCAAAGTGGCAACCACGATAAAGGTTGTCTTACTGGCGCTAATTAGCGCTGTTTTATTGACACTGACTCAGAGCGCCTTCGCAAAGAAAGAGTATGTAATAGCAGCATTTCTAGCTGCTTCGATATTTGCACTAAATTTCACTTACTTTAGCAAAAGAACTGTTCCACTTAAGTTCTTTCTTCCAGGAATTCTACTTCTGGCAGCGTTTGTAATTACTCCAATTCTTTATACCGTGGTGATGTCTACCTATAATTACAAAACTGGAAATTACATAGGCAAAGAAGAGGCAGTTGAGCGAATTAAAGCGCTAGCCCTTGAGCCCGATGAGAATAACTCAGCTTTTGATATCGTGGTTGGCCAATTTCAAGAAAGTGATGCGCTACTTGTTTCAGATATCGTTAATGATTTATACTTTATTTCAACCCCAGAGCGAAGAATTGAGCTTAATAAAAACCAAGTAGAGCTGGATGAGAACCTTGTGGCACAAGGTGTAACTGGATTTATGAGGGCAGATGCAGGTGAGATATCTGCAAGTAAGGCAGCAACAAAACGTTATTTCTATAACAGTGAATATTTCATCACTGTGGAGAACTTAAATGTTGGAGCGGTGTTTCGTCAAAGTCTGGAATACTTACCCCAGCAAGATATTTTTCGTAGCCTTATAAGTGATGCTATTTATCGAGATAATGGCAATGGAAATTATGTAAATCCTGATGATAAATCAGATTTTCTTGAGCCAGGGTGGCGAGATCCGGCTTGGTTTACCAACTATGTTCGCCTTGTAAACGATGAACGGGTCAGGGACCCATTAATTTTGGTATTTATCTGGACAGTAGTTTTCGCCACCCTGACTGTTCTGACGCAATTTGCCTTCGGACTTCTTTTAGCCCTTGCCTTAAATAAACCAATCAGAGGTCGTCGAATTTATCGATCAATATTGATTCTTCCCTATGCCATGCCGAGTGTTATGTCGATATTGATCTGGGGCGGTATGTTCAACACAGAATTCGGCGCAGTGAATGAAATATTGGGCAGCAATATTGCCTGGTTCCAAGACCCAACATTTGCTCGCGTTGCAGTCATTTTGGTAAATCTCTGGCTTGGTTTTCCTTACTTTTATTTAGTCTCTAGCGGTTCCTTGCAAGCAATTCCAAGCGAGTTACTAGAAGCTGCAGCGATAGATGGAGCAAATCCCAGACAAGTCTTTAGTAAAGTGACGCTACCTTTACTTCTACAGATTCTCTCACCACTTCTAATTGCTTCATTTGCTTTTAACTTTAATAATTTCAATTTAATTTATCTCTTAACTGGTGGGGGACCTAGAGAGCAATTAGATGGCGAGATTGCCGGATCAACCGATATTCTCATTAGCTACACCTACCAAATTGCCTTCGGCAGCAATCTACAAGATTTAGGTTTAGCGAGCGCAATATCAGTTCTAATATTCTTCCTTGTTGCAAGTATCTCACTTTATGGGGTTAGAAAATCTAAAGTTTTGGAGAGTTTCTCATGACCAAGTGGCTAAGAGAAACCCTATGGCGACATGTTACAGGCTGGATTATGTGTGCATTTGCAGTATTTCCACTCTACTTAGTCTTCTTATCCGCGTTTAATGAGTCTGGAAGTCTTCAGGTAACTTCATTTCTTCCTAGGGAAATTTCCTTTGCAAACTTTGATGTTCTCTTTAATGACGAGAGAATTCCCTATCTAACCTGGATGAAGAATTCCCTCATGATTTCTGGGTTTGTAGCAATTGTCTCTGTAGTAATTGGTGCGGCTTCGGCCTTTGCTTTTAGTCGCCTACGCTTTAAAGGAAAGAAGTTTGGAATCCAACTTCTCCTATTGATTCAAATGTTTCCAGCCATTCTGGCTATATCAGCAGTCTATGTAATTATGGAGCGGGTATATAAGTTTGCTCCAAGCCTTGGAATAGGAACTCAAGCGGGCTTGATTTTGATTTATCTAGGTGGAGCCATGGGTGTAAATATCTGGCTACTAAAGGGCTTCGTCGATTCGATTCCAGCGGAATTAGATGAAGCGGCCAAGATTGATGGAGCTAGCGCTATGCAGACTTATTGGCAGATATTTGTGCCCTTAGCTGCGCCAGTCTTAGCAGTTGTTTCACTCTTAAGCTTTATTGGAACATTTAATGAATTTATTTTAGCTAGATTGTTCTTGATTGAAGTTGAGAGCCGAACAGTTGCTGTTGGTCTACAACAATTTATTGGCGGCCAATATTCTGAGAATTGGGGGCCTTTTGCGGCTGGATCGATAATTGCCTCAATACCAATCGTGATTATTTTCTTAAGCCTGCAGAAATACATTATTAGTGGCTTAACTGCTGGTTCTGTTAAGGGCTAATGAAGCTTTCAAGGCTGGCCTTATTTGTACTACTTGCTTTACTGCTTGCGCCATTTACATCTCTTCATGCCCAAACTCCAAAGGTAGATGTTGCAAGAACCGGAATAGATAAAGAGGTTATTTACTTTGTTATGCCAGATCGTTATCGAAATGGCGATTTAAGTAACGATAATCTTCCTGGATTTGATCCAACTCATACCGCTTTTTTTCATGGTGGCGATTTAAAGGGCCTTACCGGTAACTGCGTTGATGATGATGGCCTAGCAAGATTAAAGAAATTAGGTTTTACTGCCATTTGGCTAACTCCATTAGTGGTGCAACAACCACCAACTGATGGTGGCGCTGGATACCACGGTTATTGGGGCGTTGATTTTCTTGGCGTTGATCCTCACTTAGGCAGCAGAGAAGACTTAATGGCGCTTCGAAACTGTGCCGAAAAGTTGGGATTAAAACTAATTCTTGATGTAGTTACCAATCACACCGGAGACATAGTTTGGTATAACAATCGAGATGCCTATATTCCAGATAAGTATAAAAATATAAAGAATCCAAGTTGGCTTAATGAGATAAGTAATTATCATAACTATGGAGATATGAATAGTTGCTGGAGCCCTGGGGCATGCGTCAGAGATGGTGACTTTTTTGGGTTAGATGACCTAGCTACCGAAAAACCCGAGGTATATAACGGACTTGCTGCAATCTATGGCGATTGGATTGAAAAATATGGATTTGTTGGCTTTCGCGTTGATACTGCCAGGCATCTAGATGATCAGTTCTTTAAAAACTGGAGCCCACAGATAAATCAGATTGCAGAAAAATCAGGCATTGCCAACTTCACAATCTTTGGTGAAGTTTGGGAGCCTAGCCCAATTGCTTTGATGCCATATATCAGAGTTAATAAAATGCAAAGCGCTCTAGACTTTCCGTTTCAAAGAGTTGCTGTTGATTACGCTGCCTCTAGTTCTCACGCTTCAATCCTAAAAAATCTCTTCGCCTATGATGATTACTACACCAGCGCAACAACCTCAGCTTCAAATCTAGTTACTTTCCTTGGCAATCACGATATGGGGAGAGCAAACTTTCTAATCGAGCGTGTGAAGGTAAATCCACCAGGGCAACTTCTCTCTAGAGTAAAACTGGCCAATACTCTGCTCTATCTAAGTCGTGGAGTTCCAACGGTTTACTACGGGGACGAAATCGGAATCCTTGGAAGTGGCAATGGTAGAGATCAATTAGCTCGCCAAGATTTATTTCCAACCAAGGTTGAAATTTGGAAGCAAGAGCCCAGAGTTACTGGTAAACCAGTTGGTAGCGCTGATTCCTTCGCCGATACATTCTCAAATCCCATTGCCAAGCATCTAATCACTTTATCTGAACTGAGAAGAGCACATCCGGCTTTGGCAAATGAGCAGATGCAGATTCGATATGCCAAGGGCTCAGTTTTTGCATTTTCAAAGCGAGCAATAAGTGAGAAGAGAGAGTATCTGGTAGTTCTAAACAATAGCCCCAAGACCAGCACGGTGAAAATCTCAACGGCTTCCAGTGGAAAATGGAGAGATTTAATCAGTGGTAAATTCTTTACTAGTAAGAGCGGTGAGTTAACTCTCAAGCTAGATGGACTTAGTTCAGCTGTTTTGAGGGCAGAAAGTGAGATAAACCAGAGAGGAATAAAGCTTGGAAATCTCTCTGCAAAAGAGGATTTTCTAAGTGGTTTCTTTAACGTTTCTTTAAAAGTTGAGAGCAAAGATCTGGCAATAGCAGAGTTCTTTATAAGAACAAAAGGTGATAGCAAATGGAGCACTCTTGGTGTTGACCTTAATCAACCTTTTAATGTCTTTATTAATCCTTACGAATACTCTGGTCCGATTGAAGTAAAGGCAAGTGTTATTGACTCTAAAGGAGGGAAAAATGAGCTTCGAGAAATCGCTTTCAATATTGCCACACCATGATGGCAGTGAACTTTACTTAAGCTCAAGCTCTCCCACACTACAGGAGAGAGTCACCATTAAGTTTCGAGCTGGCTCTAATTTCCCAATCGAGCAAGCAATATTAAGGCTTTATCACGATGGAGAACCACGTTTCTTTCCAATGAAGCGAAGCATTATTAAGGGCGAGCAATGGTGGCAAGTTCAGGTAGAGATAAGGAATTTGAAAACCCCATATCGATTCTTGATAGTAAACGGGGATACCTACTCCTGGCTTAATGCTCGTGGATTCCAGAGCCATGATGTAACTAGCGCAAATGACTTTCAATTGCTAGCAACCCGAGCTTTTCCAAAATGGATTCGAAGTGCTGTTTTCTATCAAATCTTTCCAGATAGATTTGCAACAACAGGAAAGTATCAGCATTTAAAGCCTGAAAAATTTGTCTCAAGACCTTGGGATCAACTTCCTAAAGGACGAGATAAGAGTACGGGAGTGGAGTTCTTTGGCGGTGATCTCGATGGAGTATCTCAACATCTGAAGTATTTGAAAGAATTAGGAATTAATGGAATTTATTTCACACCGATTTTCCCTGCTGGCTCAACTCATAGATATGACGCAAGTTCCTTCGATGAAGTCGATCCACTTCTTGGAGGTGATGCTGCGCTAATACGTCTTGCAAAGAAGGCAAACAGCGCAGGTATTTATTTAATGGGGGATTTAACCACTAATCATTGCGGCAGAGAGCACCGATGGCTGCAAGGATCTTTGAAATCAAAGAAGGCTAAGGAGAGAGAGTTTTTTTATTGGGATAAGTCAGTAAAGCATGGATATGAGGGGTGGTGGGGGCTTGCCTCTCTTCCCAAGTTAAATTACAACTCAAAGAAACTGCGTGAGTTGATGTATGAAGGAAAGAATTCAATAGTTAAGAAATGGCTTAAGAAACCTTACAACCTCTCTGGATGGCGAATAGATGTTGGCAATATGACTGGTCGCTACAAAGGAGAAGACATCAACGGCGAGGTTATTGCTGGCGTAAGAAAAGCGCTGCAGGAGAGCAATAGCCAAGCTTGGTTAGTTGCAGAAAATGCAGACCATTTCCCCAGTGATTTAGATGGATTTGGCTGGCATGGAACTATGAACTACAACGGCTTTATGCGTCCCATCTGGGGATGGCTAAACCATAGAGCTGAAGTTGAGAAAGCTTTCTTTGGTGTCCCAGTATCAATTCCTCGTTTTACTGCTGGCGAGATGGTTTCGGCAATGAAAGAGTTTTCTTCAACTATTCCGTGGAGAAATTTTGTCTCCTCAATGCTCTTACTAGATTCACATGACACTGCAAGATTTAGAAATGTTGTAGGAAGAGATACTAAGCGCCATATTGCTGGCATGGGCCTGCTACTTACCTATCCTGGCGTTCCCTCAATTTATGCAGGCGATGAACTAGGAGTAGAAGGTCAGTGGGGAGAAGATGGGCGCAGAACGATCGATTGGAGTGGGCAGAGCTGGGATCATGAATTTCTAAGCGAAGTTAGTAAGCTGATTAAAATTAGACGTCACTCTCACGCCTTAGCTCAAGGAGGGCTGCGTTGGATATTGATTGAAGATGACCTCTTGGCCTTTGAAAGAGAATCTAAGCGAGAAAAACTTTTAGTAGTAGTGAGCCGATCTGCTCAGAAGTGCAAAATTGAAGGCATCGCCGAAGTGCAGAAGCGCCTATATGGCCCTGAACTAAAGGGGCAGATTTATAAATCTGACAGTGCATCCCTTGGCATTTATCGCCTCTTTTAATCAAGATCGCAGCGCTAAATATCAAAAGTAGTGGTTGAATCACGCCATGAGTAAGCGCTCTATTTTCTGGTTTCGAAGAGACTTAAGACTTGCAGATAATCCTGCGCTTCTAGCCTGTCTTGATGAAGCAGATGAAGTGGTACCACTATTTATTTTGGATAATGAAATCTCAGAGCGAGCTGGCGATCATCGCAGGGCATTTCTTGCTAATTCACTAAGGGCTTTAAATGAGTCTCTAGGTGGCGCTCTCCATGTGATTAGTGGAAATCCGGTGGAAGTCCTTTCAAATTTGATGAAGCGATATGAAACAACGTCAATTCACTCAGCTTTTCCCTATGCTCCCTATGGGAATGCAAGAGATGAAGAGCTAAGAAGTGCAGGGATCAAACTAGAACATCTTGGATCTTCATACGCGGTTGCTCCAGGAAGAGTTTTAAAAGGCGATGGAACGCCTTATCGGGTTTATACCCCTTTTTATCGAGCATGGTTAGCTCATGGTTGGCGCGCTCCAGTTGCAGCACCTAAAAGTCCTAATTGGGTTACACCAAAGAAAAGTGATCAGAATATTCCAAATTGGAAAGCCCCTGAAGGAATTGTTTTACAAGAAGCGGGAGAAGCAGCTGCGCTTACAAGATTTAAAAAGTTTTTAAACGATTCCGCTGCAGATTATGGCGATAATCGAAATATTCCAGGCATTGAAGGAACAAGTAAATTAAGTCCACATCTTCGTTGGGGCGAGATTCATCCTAGAACTATTCTTGCCTCACTTGGACAATCTAAAGGCCATGAAGTTTATCGTAAAGAGATAGCTTGGCGAGAGTTTTATGCCGATGTACTTCACAATAACCCTCACACTAGCCGCGATTACTACGATCCCAAGTACAAAAAAATGCGTTATGAAAAACCTGGGAAGGCATTTGAAGCCTGGGCTAGCGGAAAAACTGGGTATCCATTTGTTGATGCAGCCATGCGCCAATTAGTTAAAGAAGGATGGATGCATAATCGAACTCGAATGGTAGTTGCCTCATTTTTGGTTAAAGACCTTCATATTGAGTGGCAACATGGCGCTAATTTCTTTATGAAATACCTAATCGATAATGATGTGGCATCGAATTCACATGGCTGGCAGTGGACCGCGGGATGCGGCACTGATGCCTCGCCTTATTACCGCGTCTTTAATCCAATTGAGCAGGGAAGAAGATTTGATCCTGAAGGAGTTTATATTAAAAAATATATCCCAGAGCTCTCTGACTTGCAGGGCGATGATGTTCACGAACCTTGGGAGTCTAAAGATGGGTATAAGAATGGCTATCCAAAACGCATTGTTGATCATGCAGCAGAAAGGCTTGAGTCGCTTGCTCGCCTTGAAGAGATCAAGGCAGCCAAGCCACTCAAGCCCTAATTGCTAAACCAGGAAGTTAGAGAACTGCCAAGGATCGCTGCTATCAAATTTCTTGCCATTCCAGCCTTCAAATAAATCTTTTCGATTCATCAAAGGATCCCAAGCGCTAGCCTCGGAGTGAATCCCGCCCCAGTACTTTTCGGCATAGCTAAGTACTTCGCGCCATGGAAGTTCATCCGGCACCAGTAATCCTTTTTCAGGATTTTTCATCGCCCAAGCAACTGCTGCATAAACGGCAGAGGCAACTTGAACTGTTGTTGCTGATTGATCAGGAATCAACTTTCTTGATTCATGGATGCTAAGTAGTGATCCAGTCCACCAAGCTTTATAGGGATGGCCCATTAGTAATACTCCAAGACGATCATCACCATCTGTGATCTCATCATTCATAATTCTCTGATTTTTATGAAGATCCCAAGAGCGCATCTCAAGTTCTTTCATGGAAGCGATAGCTTCATTTGTGGGGCAGTAGGCATAGTGAACCGTTGGGCGATAGAGAGCCTTGGAGCCATCCCAGACAGTTAAGTGATCTGAGATTGTAAATGCCTCGCCATGGCGAATTACCATGCCATGTATTTCAAAGTTTGGCACCCAAGAGCGAACCCAGGTTGTTGCTCCAGGTTGAGCAATTGCAATTTGATTCTTTGGCCCGCTTTGATGCTCATAGGCATTTAGCGGAAGTGTTTTTTCGTGAGTCCCCCAACCAAGCTCTGCTGGAGCAATGCCTTCTTCATAAAAACCTTCAACTGACCAGGTATTAACAAATTCGCCCCATTGTTTAGGCTTATTTGTTACCTGAGTATCACGTTCAGAGATATGAATTACTTTAACTCCAAGTAGGTGAGCTAGATCGTTATAACGCTCATCAGTTAGGGCGCTTTCTACCCCAGCTGCTACCTTTGATTCTTTAAGGGCAAGGGTTGCAATATCAACCATGGACTTCTTCACTAGATGCGAAACAAGTCCAGGATTTGCGCCATGTTCAACAATGGCGGTTGCTCCAACTTTGTTCCACTTTGATTTCATCTCACGCATACGCATATGGCGGTAGTAGAGGGTCCGCTCTAGCGGATGCTTATTTGCTCCCCCCTCATAAGGATCCCACTCCTCAACTGAGGTGTTTAAATAGAGAACGCCATTGTCATGGCACCAATTAAGAATGGTATTGGCATCAATGTTCCACGCTAAATCAAGGAGAAAGTCTCCAGCACTTAAATACTTTTTTAATTGGCTATCAAGATTATCTTTAGTTATTTGGTCTTGGATATAAGTAGCGCCTTTATCAAGTGCGCCTTTAACTCTTGAGCGATTATCTCGCTGGTCCATGATGGTGATTTGCTTTGCATCAACTAGATGCTCGATTAAAAGGGGTAATACTGATTGGGATACTGATCCTGCTCCCAGGATTAAAACTTTATTTTTGAACTTCTCTGCCAATTAGGGAACCTCCTTAGCTTGGGGCTTGTGAATCTCACCTCATGTGGTTAAGCCTTTTAGGGCTTATTGGTTGGATGTTTCTGACTTGGCAAAATTTACAACCTAGAGCTAGATGTGCCTAATTGGTTATGCCAGGAGAGAATGCCAAGTTTTGATCGTTTTGCTTCATACATCGCTTCATCGGCTCTTCGAAGGAGCTGCTCGAGAGCACTTGAGCCTGGATCATTTTTTGCCTCACCAATTGAAACATCGAGGTGGATTTCATTTGAGTTAATGTGGAATGGATAGGTAAGAGTTGCCTTTAGAGCCCTTGCAACCTCAATGCCATCAACTCCTGGAATTAGAGCGCCAAACTCATCACCGCCGAGGCGAGCTAGCAGGCCATCTGAGGGCATAACTCTTTGAAAGCGGTTAGCAACTTGCTTAAGGAGTTGATCGCCAATTCCATGTCCTAGGCTGTCATTGACTGCTTTAAATCCGTCTAAATCAAGAATTAGTAGTGAGCCAGGCTCTTTAAGAAATTCTTGACCATTCACCATGAACTTGCGCCGATTAGCAAGGCCAGTTAGCTCATCGGTTCGTGCCAGTATCTGCTCATTGCTCATGTTGCGAGCATCATTTATAGCAACGCCCATACGTAGAAATGAGAGTGCGATAGTTACAAAAGCGGGCAGGATCAAAAAGCGTGGAATGTATGAGGGCTGCAGAACTGCAATTGCAAGAAGGGCAGAGCTTCCAAGAAGAGCGATTGTGGCAACTGCTGAATTGAAACTTCTAGCCGCTAACTCTTCATTATTTGCAAACCAAAAAGCTTGGGAGAGAAGGATAAAGCTAATCAACCACCCAACATCAGTCAGGGATCCGAATTCATATTTGCCTAAATAGGATTGATAGAGAAAGTAGAAGTCAGATAGAAAAAATATTGTTGCCCCGATTAGCATAAGTCCATTTCTCCAGCTCATTGACTGCCTTAAAACCAAGAGAAGTACTAAAACCAAGATGACAATGTCTCCTACCGGATAAAGAATTGCGAGAAATACATCAAAGATACTTCCATCAATAGTTGTCATTGCTGGCCGGACTAAAAGAGCTGTCAATATCGTGGTATATCCAATTGCAATAATTGAAGTATCTAGTAACTCTAGAGACTTGCTAATAGTCTTGAATCGGATGGCTCTAGTTAGACCAAAAATCGCTAGTGGGTAAAAAAGTGCATAGAAGCTTTGAGCTATCAAATCAAGATCTAGTGGAGTATTTATCTCAAAGAAAGAATCAAGTGATGAGGTTATTGACCCTGCGCTCCAAGAGATGATTGCACCGATGACTCCTGCTCTGCCCAGGGGATCATCGAGAATTGGTGAGAGAGCAATTGAGAGCGCCGCAAATAGAGCAACGAGATTAAATAGGACTAGGTCATATTCCCACCTGGCATCTGAATTGTTCCTGAGAAATAGGTAGGCCATAAGAGTTGCGATGGCAGGGAGGCGGAAAAGGAGATAGATTTTCATCATCTAAAGGTATTAAAGGGGAGAGTATGGATAGCGAAAAAAATGTATCAAGACGGGCAGTACTTTGTGGCCTTGCTGTTCTTACGCTTGGTTTAATACCTGAAAATGCTATTGCTGCAAGTGGAGTAAAGGTGCTAGCAAATGGAAAAGTTGAAGTGACTCTCTCTAAAAATCCAGCCTTAAAAAAAGTTGGTGGAGTAGTTCAGTTCACCAATAATCAAGGAATTAATATTGCGCTGGTAAGAACTGGTAAAGGAAGTAGTGCTTTTAAGGCTTTAAACCTAGCTTGTACCCATCAAGGCTACCCCTTGAGAAAAGACGGAAATAAATGGGTATGTGACAATCACCTAGCAAACTTTTCAATCACTGGCGCTGTCACGAAGGGACCTGCAGAGAGTCCACTTCAGAATATTTCGCTTAAAGTAACGAAAACTAAAGTGATAGTTGGCTAACTAAAACTTTATAGACCAGGCTTGCAGGCCTGCTTTCTATTTTGAAGGGTTGACTTAACCTCAGCCTTAGTGTTTTCAACTGTCTGAAGCACATTTACCTTCTGCTTCTCTTTTTTCGCAACTTCACCTATCTTGTCACGAAGGCTGGCAGCTGATCTTTCAAAGTTCTTGGCAGCCAGTTCATAACTACGAGCAGCCTTAGTCCAAGTAGCAGCATTAGTTGTGTATTGCTTGCCAGCTGTTGTGGTTGCTCCAACTTTTGTCGCGTTGTCGGTATTAGCCTTGGCATCTAATAGCGCAGCTGCTTGCTTAGCCTTGGCATCAGTAGCTTTTTGATCAAAAGCTTTGGCTTCTGCTTCATCTGCAGGAGCTGCAGCTTTAAGGGCAGCAATTTCAGTATCGAGCATTGTTGCTGCTTGAGCAGCGGTCTCAGTTATTGTTACTAGTCGAGCGCTTGACTCAAGATATAGTTTATTGGAGTCGATGCATCCAACCCAGACCCAAGTTAACTTTGCATTCTTTACTGTGGGATTCTTGGTACAGAGGTAATTATCTCCGCCGATTTTGGTCTTTGCATTAGCTTTTTTGCATGCTGCTCCGGCTTTGTTTGCAGCCTCTGCTGGAATTACCGCAGTAGTTGCCATGAGCAGGGAGGTTGCAGCAAATAGGGTTGCGCCTCTTCCAAGTTGCTTTAGTGAGTTACGCACAATGAGTCTCCTTGAAAGTTGAGTTACCAATATGGCGCTATCTTAAAGGGGGAACTCTGTTTTTTTGGTGAGGGAAATGCGTAAAGTTCTAGTGAATTTACTGAGAAGTTAGAAAAATTACTTATTTCTCCCTCGGCGAGAGCCAAGGTTCATTCCGAGTTTTCTAACCCAAGATCTAGGGGCATATCTAGCCAGCTTTGAAATCACTTGATACTGCCTTCCAGGAATGCAGATAGCTTTTCCAGCTTGGGCAGCCTTCCAAGCATCTTCAGCAACTCTTTCAGAGGTAAGCCAGAGCCAATTGGGCAATCCACTCATTTTCATGTTCCCTCTTTGGTGAAATTCTGTTCTGGTGTAACCAGGTGCAAGGGCAAGTACTTTTACATTGCTACTCGAGAGTTCAGTGTGAAGGGATTCACTTATAACCGTTAGGTAGGACTTAGCTGCGCTGTAGGTTCCACTAGCAATCCAGCCAGCAATACTTGAAACATTAATTATTACTCCGCTATTTCTAGCCTTCATAGTTGGCAATACAGCATGCATTAAACGCATTGGCGCAGTTACCAAAACATCAAGCAGGGCAATCTCATCTGAAATCTCACTAACTAAAAAGCTTTTCTTTATTCCAAAGCCAGCGTTATTAATCAAAACTTCAATAGGCCTTGAAGAATTTTGCAAGCGTAGCTCAACTCGCCTTATATCTTCGTCACGGCTTAGATCAGCAACTAAGACTTCAACTTCAACACCAAAGCTCTCTCGCCACTTAGTAGCGTTTTGATTTAATCGCTCTAAGTCACGGGCAACGATTACTAGATCATGGCCTTTCTTTGCTAGTAGCTCGGCAAAGGATGCGCCGATGCCTGCTGTGGCTCCAGTTATTAAAGCTATCGGTTTTGACATTACTTTACGATATTACTGGCATCTTCTTCTCTGATATGCCAAGAGGTGCCATATTCCTCTAATAAATCAAGGAAAGGTTTGGCATCAAACCATTCCGGGCCATTTACCCCTCTTGGCTTCCAAAGTCCCTTTTCAATTAATTCCATCGCAATGATTGGATTTACAGCTGTTTGCCAGACTACCGCTTGATCACCATATTCCTTCATAGACCACTGATTATCTATTACGTTATAGATGTAGATAGCTTTTGGATTTCCTGACTTGTCCAAACCTTTTACTAAAGTTCCAGCACAAGTCTTTCCTTTCATTCTTGATCCAAGAGTTGCTGGATCTGGAAGTGATGCTGCAAGAAGATCTCTTGGTGAAACTGATACTCCCTGAACATCTACATTCTCTTTCTTATCCATTCCAAGCATATTGATAGTCTTTAGGATCTGGATGAACTCGGCTCCAAGACCATATTTAAAGTTAACTTTCTTGGCATCAATCTTTTGAGGAATTAGAACTACCTCTTCGTGCTCAACGTTTACACATTCAACTGGCCCAATTCCTTCTGGGAAATCAAATACCTCTATCTCGCTAAATGGCTCAGTTGTAAACCAACCGCGACCATCTTCCCAAACGAGCGGAGGATTTAAACACTCCTCAATAGTGGTCCAGATTGAAAAGGAGGGCGCAAAATCTGCCCCTTCAACTCTTAGGTTAGAGCCATCAAGAACTGTTATGGAATCTATTCGGGAGAAGAGTTCATCGTTGGCATATTTAGCAAAGATATCGCTCATTCCAGGCTCTACACCCATACCAACTAGAGCAAAGATTTTTCGCTCTTCCCAATTCCAATCTCGTGCAAACTGCTCATCTCCGAGCTTCACACCTGTTTCGCGATGTGGGTAGTGAGGATGCGGCCTTGATAAAGACATTGCCATATCGATGTAATTAGTATTTTCGATTTCGCAGGCAAGAAAAATGGGCATTACAAATCTAGGATCAACAGCATTAATGACTACATCAGGATCGACTTTACGAATTAATTCGCGCAGGTCTTCTAGTTCAGCAGCATTCACCTGAGCTGCAGAAAAGCGTGGGTCCTTGACGCGATACACGGCATCTTCGGCGCGCGAGAGGGTGCGGTCTGCAATTACCATCGAGGTAATAAAGGGCCTTCGCACAGCGATATTTGCTATCGCTCTTCCGACGCCACCGGCACCTATTACTAGGGCTTTCATGATTAGAAATCAACTCCAAACGAGATTGAGCGTTAGGCTATCTGAAAGCATTGAATTAAGCAATTTACCGCGTAAAAATATTGAATTATCATTAGATACTTCACATTTAATACGAAAGTAATTATCTGTGAATATAGTGTGAATTTAAATTCACTTAAGTCCTTGTAGCTCAGTGGATAGAGCAACCGCCTCCTAAGCGGTAGGTCGCCGGTTCAACTCCGGCCAAGGACACACTTAATTAAATATTACTGTTCTATTTCCTACAATAAATATTCTATCTTCAGCATAAAGTTTTACAGCTCTTGCTAAAACACGACGTTCAATATCGCGGCCAATAGCAATTAGCTCTTCAGGAGTAGATGCATGAGAAACATGAGCTACATCTTGCTCAATAATTGGACCCTCATCTAAATCTTTGGTGACAAAGTGAGCAGTAGCTCCAATAATCTTTACACCCTTTGCATGTGCTTGGTGATAAGGCTTAGCCCCTTTAAATCCTGGAAGAAAAGAGTGATGGATATTAATAATTCGATTAGAGAGTTTGTCGCAAAAATCTTGGGAGAGTATCTGCATGTAGCGAGCTAAAACGAGAAAGTCAATTTTCTCAGAATCAATAAGTGAGAGAAGTTGAGTTTCAGAGCTTTCCTTATTTTCACTTGAAACTGGAAGATATTTAAATTTGATGCCATGAGATTCGACTAGGCTCTTTAGCTCTTCATGATTTCCTACAACTAAAGGGATTTGAATCGGCAATTCGCCAAGTTCTAGTAGGTAGAGCAGATCTCGTAGGCAATGGCTCTCTTTAGTAACCATTACTAAGGCCCGCTTGGGTGAGGCGTTATCTCTGATGGTTAACTCAGGATTGAATTTTGAGAGCCCTTCAAATAAGACGTTTCGAGCAGTATTAAGTGAGGAGCTAGTTTCAAAGCGAGTGCGCATAACAAAGCTATTGGTCACTGGATCTGTGAACTGCTGATTTTCAATGATGTTGCCTTGGCAAGCCAAGACTGAGCTTGTCATCGCATGAACGATGCCTCTTTGATCAGCGCATTGCAGGGTTGCGATTAAATCCACTTGGGAATTCTACCTGCGCAGAATGCTTTAGTGATTAATTTGGAAGCGCTTGAGCGAGCGTGGAGCCCACCAATTCCAGTCACCAAAGAGTCTCATTAGAGCTGGCACTAGAAATGCGCGAATCAAAGTAGCATCAAGAAGTATTGCGAAAGCAACGCCAAATCCCATCATCTTGATCGATGTCACACCGCTAATAACAAAGGCAGCAAAGACCACTGCCAGAATAAACGCTGCTGCGGTGATGATTCGTGCTGATTTTTGTAAACCCATCGCAACAGACTCAATATTGGAATTGCCAGCATCATGTTCTTCTTTGATGCGTGAGAGTAAGAAGACTTCATAGTCCATAGATAGTCCAAAGGCCACAACTGCAATTAAGACCATGGTATTTGTATCGAGTGATCCAGTTTCAATGAAATCTCCGACCAGAAACTTTAGATTTCCATCAATAAATACCCAAGTAAGAACTCCCATGGTTGCAGCCAGTGAGGCGAAATTTAATATCACTGCTTTAATCGGAAGAAGAACTGAGCCAGTGAAGGCAAATAGCAATAGCAGAACTGTGATTATGATCCAGCCTAGAACGGCAGGAAGAGTGCTAGAGATTGCATTTTGTGTGTCTGCATAATCTGCTGCAGCGCCGCCAATCAAGGTTCCACTAGGTGCGGGTAGATTGCGAAGCTCCTTAATTAGAGCTTCGCCTTCACTAGTTCTTGGCTGCATCGAATGAATTGCAACCACGCGAGCACTTTCTCCAGCTAGTTCTACTTGGCCAACTCGAGTTATGCCTTCAGTTAGTGAAACTCGGTTTACAAATGCGTTGATCTCACCGGTCTGTGATGCGCCATTTGGAAAGACTATTTCAATCGGATTGCTCTCTTGGCCGGGAAATTCATCGGCAATAAATTGAGATGCGATATATGCCCGATCATCTCTAGGAAGCACACCACTATCTACTTGAGAGAATTTGATATTGGCTATGGGAGCAATCATCAAGAAGAGCACCGCTAAAGATGAAGTTATTACGCTGATCGGTCTTCTCATCACAAATCGCGCAACCTTTGACCATCTACCATCTTCTTTTTGAACTATTCCACCTTTACGAACTACTCCTTTATTAATTCTTGTTCCCAATAGGGCCAGAATTGCTGGTAGAGGGATGAGCGCTCCAACGACAGCAAGAGCAACTACTGCAGCTCCAGCATAACCCATCGATTTTAAGAAATTCTGTGGGAAGAAGGTAAGTGATAAGAGCGTAAGAACAACGGTAACTCCGGAGTAAAAAACAGTCTTTCCAGCAGTTCGAAGGGTATTTACTATTGCGCTTTCATTATCAAGACCCTTAGCTAATTCTTCTCGGAATCTATTAACTACCAATAGAGCGTAATCAATTCCTAAGCCCAACCCAAGTCCAGTGGTTAAATTCAAAGCAAAAATGCTTACATCGGTAACTAGAGTAAGTAGGAACATAACTAGGAATGTTCCTAAGATTGCCGTGATTCCAACAATTAGAGGCATCGCAGATGCTGCCATTGCTCCAAATACAAACAAGAGAAGTAGGAATGTAAGTGGGATTGAGATAGCCTCGGAGATCTTGAGATCATTTTGAATTCGGCCATTTATAGCATTCGCAAATACTGCGCCGCCAGATGCATAAACTTCAACGCCTTCAAAAGCTCTATCATATTTTTCTTGATAAAGCCCGCCGAGTTTATCTATCTCAGTAAAGTCCGTTGACTTTAGATATACGAATATAAATGCAGAATTTCCATCTTTGCTCTTTAGCGAGGGAGCGCCACCTGCTGACCAATAGGAGAGAACGTTTTCAGCACTTGGTTCGCTTCTAAGGCTGGCTTCAATTTTCTGCGCGGTAGCAACTACGCTTGGATCATCAGCTGACTTATCTTTTGCATCGACCACCAAAACAACAGCTGGGTCTTTAACCTTAAAAGTCTCATCCAGATACTCCCAAACTTTTGCTGAGTCACTATTGGGATCCATATATCCACCGGTATCAAAGCGAGAAAAGACTTGAGAACCAATGGCCCCTGCAAGGATTGTGGAGAGCAGGAAAAGAGTTAGGACCGACTTTTTACGCTTAGCTATCAAGTGTCCTAATTTTTCAAACATGGTGTCATAATAACTGTATGAGTGAAGTGCTTCCTGCTATAACTTCTGATGAAGTAGAAACCGAGATAGATATCACTCGCGATGAAGAAATTAAAGGCGAGAAGCCCCCTCATCACTAACAACTCAATTGACTTTTAGTCATTCTTTGCGGGTGGCGTTGTAGCAGTGGTTTTAGGGGTTGGCTTTGGAGCCTCACTTTTTTTAACTTGTGAATCAGTCTTATAAAAGCCAGAACCTTTGAAGACGATGCCGACATTTGAGTAAATCTTTCGAACCTCTTTGCCACACTCAGAACAAATTGAGATTGGCTCATCTGTGAAGGATTGCACTATCTCAAAGGCATGTTCACAGGCGGTGCATTGATATTGATATGTCGGCACAGCGTAATCTTAGGGAGTATGAATTACTTCGGCGAATCGGAATAGCAGGCGAGCATGTTCTTTGATCTAGCAAATAGCGCTCTAGCTGTCCTTGTAATTGGACTTTTAATTTCCCTCGCCTTTCTACTACCGGAGAATCAGGGTCGACTAGAGCAGAGCGCTTCGACAACTCTTCGGGGTTTGAAAATTGTTTCAGGATTATGGTTTCTCATATCCGTTGGTTATTTATTATCCAGCCTTGCTGAAATATTTGGCAGTGGTATTGGCGAGATATTAAAAGTGAATATCTTGCGATCATTTATAACTCAGATAACTCTTGGAAAATTGTTGGCCTATCAAGTCATAGTTGCTCTTGTAGTCTTTATCTTCTCGAATCTCGTAAAGAAAAATGGAGGCGCGCTAGCACTTCTTATTTTGGCCCTTAGCGGGATAGTTGCCCCACTCTTTCAAAGTCATTCCAGCTCTCAAGGCAGCCACTCATTAGCAATTGGCTCGCTTGTGATTCATGTAATTGCATTGAGCTTTTGGATTGGCAGTGTCATTGCCTTAAAGGTGATGCCAAGTGAGTTGCAGAACTTTGCTTTCTCCAGAGTGTCTGCAATTGCTCTCTGGTCATCACTATCTGTTGTCTTAACAGGAGTAGCTAATGCTTGGACCAGACTCCGTTTGAGTCAAGATTGGTTCACTGGATATGGCGCCTTAATTTCTCTAAAAGTTGTCCTTACGCTTCTTGTTTTCTTTATTGCTAGTAGGGTTAGAAAGAATTTATTGGTCAATACTTTAGTCGCATTTGAAATCGGGATAATGGCGGCGATATTGGGAATTGGATCAATACTCAATCGTTTCACTCCAGTGGAAAGTGGAGAAATCGAATTTGATCGCATCAGAGAGCTGGTGGGAATTTCTATGCCAAGTGAACCCACTCTTTCAAGAGTGTTCTTTGAATATGAAGCAAATGGTTTAGCACTTGGAGCGCTTATCTTTGTTACTGCGCTATATATTCGAGGCGTAGTTTCCCTAGTTCGAAGGGGAGATCGCTGGCCAGTTGGAAGAACAATTTCTTTTGCTATTGGGATTTCACTTCTAGATTATGCAACAAGTGGAGGCTTAGGTCTCTACTCTCATTTCTCTTTTCAGTATCACATGATTGCCCATATGGTTTTAAGCATGATTGCTCCAATTGCAATCATTTTAAGCGCCCCAATCACACTTGCACTAAGAACTCTTCCTATTGGTCGGGACAAATCGGAGCGAGGAATTCGAGGCATGCTGATACAAGCTCTTCACTCTCGCCCGAGCAGAGTCATAACTCATCCAGTTTCAGCGCTAGCAATATTTGATGGCTCGCTCTTTGCACTTTATTTCACTCCACTTTTTTCAACTCTGATGAGTGGACACTTTGGTCATCTGATTATGAGTTTTCATTTCATTGCTGCTGGCTTGCTCTTCTTTCATGTGATAGTTGGAATTGATCCAAATCCCAGAAAGGTTCATCATTTAGTTCGAGTAGTAATACTTCTTGCAGCGATGAGTATTCATGCCTTTTTCTCGGTTGCTTTGATGTCAGCTAATGAATTAATTGATGGTGGTTTTTATCAGCTCCTAGATCGACCTTGGGCCACAGATCTTCTAAGTGACCAAAAGGCGGGGGCTGCTATTGGTTGGGCGATGGGAGAGATACCTATTGTTATTGCCCTTGTTGCAACTTTTATTCAGTGGGTAAGAAGTGATGCCAGGGAAGCCAAGAGGGCAGATCGTCGCTCCTCCACAGAGCTTGCCGAATATAACGCCTATCTTGAGCAACTTTCTCGCAAGAACAATTCATCACAAGATAAGTAGTATTGCGCCATGGAAAATCTCTTCGACCTTCCTGAGGAATACCAAGCCTTAAGAGCAAGTGTTCGCTCACTTGCTGATAAAAAAATCCAACCCTTCGCTCATGACGTTGATGCTAATTCCAGATATCCGCAAGAAGCATTTGAAGCTCTTCAAGGCGCGGGTCTTGCAGCAGCCCATGTTCCAACTGAATATGGCGGCGATGGAGCAGATGCCCTTGGCGTAGTAATTATTATCGAAGAAGTTGCCAGAGTCTGTGCTTCTGCATCTCTTATTCCTGCTGTTAATAAACTTGGATCGGTTCCCCTTATCTTAGGTGGAAGCCCTGAACAACAAAAGCGCTGGCTAACACCGCTTGCTCAAGGTAAAGGTTTTTCATATTGCCTCTCAGAGTCTGAGGCTGGATCAGATGCTGCTTCAATGAAAACAAAAGCGGTCAGAAAAGGCGATGGTTGGGTTTTAAATGGAAGTAAGAAGTGGATTTCAAATGCCGGAGTCTCTGAGTTCTATACAGTTTTAGCATCAACAGATCCAGAAAAAGGCGCCAAGGGAATTACAGCATTTATCGTAGAAAAAAGTGATCCTGGTCTTTCATTTGGAGCGCCAGAGAAGAAAATGGGCTTTAAAGGATCTCCAACGCGTGAGGTCTACTTAGATAATGTAGAAATTAGCGATGATCGCAGAATTAGTGAAATCGGTGCAGGTTTTGCTCTTGCTATGAAGACTCTTGATCACACCAGAATTACTATCGCTGCCCAAGCGCTCGGCATCGCCCAAGGTGCTTTTGAAGTTGCAACTAAATATGCACATGAGAGAAAGCAATTTGGCAAACCAATCTTTGATTTTCAAGCTGTGCAATTTATGTTGGCTGACATGGCTATGGAAATTGCTGCTGCAAGACAGCTGACATATGCCGCTGCAAGTAAGAGTGAAAATAGCGCAAGTGATTTGACCTTCTTCTCTGCTGCATCAAAGTGTTATGCAACTGACGTTGCTATGAAGGTAACAACCGATGCAGTTCAAGTTCTTGGTGGCTATGGATATGTAAGTGATTATCCAGTGGAGCGAATGATGCGAGATGCGAAGTTAACTCAAATTTACGAAGGAACTAATCAAGTCCAGCGATTGGTAATGGCTCGAAACCTTAATTCTTTGCTGTAAACCTAACCAAGATCTCAGGAGTTGCTGCAGCATCTACTTTGCAATCAAAGCTCTCTATAGGAAGGCTCTCACTAGTTAGTTCGCCGCTATAGACCAGGGCAACCTTCCATGAATTTAGCTTCGCTAGCGCGCGATCATATGAGCCTCCACCTTGACCTAGGCGATTTCCTTGGCGATCAACGTGAAGAGCTGGAACTATCACAACATCAATCTCGCCCTTAAAGCTCTCACCCTTTGGTGACTTTAAATTGCCATCAATTTCTAGATCTTCATCTTTGCCACTCCAGATAATCCAATCCAAATCATTGTCTGCAAGGCGTCTTGGCAATAAAAGAGTTTTACCACTTTGAATGAGGGAATTGTTTAGCTCTGATGTTTCTGGCTCACTTCCATAGGAGTAGTAACTTACAAGAACCTCTGCGCTTTTGATTTCCTCACTATCTAATAAATGCTGCCAAGAAATCTCAGTGATGAGAAACTCTCTCTCACTTCGAAAGCGTTTTCGAAGTTCTGACTTAATTAATGACGCACTCTGGCCTGAATCCACGGGATTAGCGTAGATACAAAGTAGGGTTACTACGTGAGCGAAACGATTAAGGTGGCTGAACTTGCTACCGAACTGCTAGCGCTAGCAAAGCCGCTTGCTGCCTTTGATATGCCATTACTTGATGCCCATGGCGCAACTTTGGCCCTTGATGTGAGCTCTGGTGAGCAGGTTGCACTCAAATCTGGCTCAAGAATTAGGGCAACTCAAATAGGACTAGCTGCATCTCTAGGTTTAGATCGGCTTCCAACTAGGCCGCAGCCAAGAGTGGTGATTGTTTCGGCAGGAGATGATTTAGTAGAACCAGGATCACCCCTTAGAGACGGCAAAGATGAGTATGAAACTAATTCATGGCTATTAACAACAGCAGTAAAAGAGGCTGGAGCTGTGGGATATCGAGTTCATACCATTCCTGAAAATCCTGCTCAATTAAAGGATGTAATTGAAGATCAATTGGTGAGGGCTGATCTGCTGGTCATCTGTGGCGAAAGAAATGATGAGTCATTTTCTCTGATCTATTCAGTCCTTAATGAGCTTGGAAAAGTTCGTGAAGTCCTTCCCTTAATTGAGGGAAGTGGTAAACATGCATTTGGCTTAGTTGGCCCGGATCAGACTCCTGTTGTTTCACTTCCAGGAGATCCGATATTTGCATATATCTCAGCAGAGCTTTTCATTCGTCCAATGATTCGAAACATGATGGGACTTTATGACATCCATCGACCAGTAATCAAAGCAACTTTAACAAGTGATGTATTAAGTGAAGTTGGAAAGCACTCCTTTATAAGAGGGATTCTCTCCAGTGATAAACCAGAGCGAAGGCTCATTACTCCAATTGAAAATCAGGGAGATTTAATTGGATTATCTGATGCCACAGGTCTAGTAGTTATTCCAGAGAGTGAAAGTGGCGCAAGTGCTGGCGCTGAAGTTGATGTTCTAGTTCTCGAGCGACGTTTTAATTGATTTTATGGCAAGTATTTATAGCCATAGCTGGCCCACAGTTCTCAAAGAAGATCAGATAACCCTTAGACCACTTAGATTGCGCGATCGTTCAGCTTGGTTAGCAGTTAGAAAAGTTAATAGAGCCTGGCTCTCCCAGTGGGAGGCAACCTCACCCCTTAACCATGAGAATAAGAATCTTCCTAGCTACTTTGAGATGGTTAATTACCATCGAGGCGAGGGCAGAGCTGGAAGATCGTTAACTCTGGCTATTTGGTTTGAAAAGAATTTAATTGGTCAAATTACTTTAGGGGGAATCTCCTATGGCGCATATCGCGGAGGTCATATCGGTTATTGGATTGATGAGCGATATTCCAACAAAGGGATAACCACCAGGGCTGTTAGGAGATTGACTACTTATGGCTTTGAGGAACTTGGTTTACATCGCATCGAAATTAATCTAAGACCTGAGAATGCAGCATCAAAGAGAGTTGCCGAGAAGGCAGGTTATGTTTTTGAAGGACTTCGTCCTCGCTATCTCCATATTGATGGTTCATGGCGCGACCACCTCTGTTATGTGAAAGAAAATCCTAGAATTTAGAAATATAGGAATTTCAAAAATCTTAAATTTAGTACTAGGTAAATACCAGAAAAGTCCAACCCTTACCTTTAAAGTTATCTTTCATGGGATCAGGGCTCATCTACTTAATAATCGTTGGCATGTGGATTGCCTACTTCCTGCCCCGTTGGATTTCAAGTCATGAAGAGATAAGCGGAAGATCTGTTAAACGATTTGATGAAGCCATGAAAGCTGTTGGAATAACTTCTGGCCACACTGCTCTAGATATTGAATCTATAAATAAGAAACGCGAACATCAGATTGCAATTTGTAGAATTCAATTCTTCTCCATCATTGGCCTAGCAATTGTTATTTCACTATTTACATTAGTGGGCCTACTTTCTCCAGTAATTCTTCTTCTACCAGGATCAGTCTTTCTAATGTATGTTGTTAACACTCGATATCAAATTAGTTTGATAAAAGAAGAGGTAAAGCGAGTTAATTCTGCAAATAGAGTTACCAGTAAATCATCTGCAGCAAATTACGCAGAGATTATTGGAAGGTCAAAGCGCGCAGCATCTCTTGCAAGTATTACTGAAGGTTCAGGTTTGAGTGAAGAGCAGTGGCTTCCATTATCAGAGCGACTCTCTTCGTACCAAGATAGTGGAAGTATTACTTTGCTACCTAAAGGAAGTGCAAACAAAGATGATAAGAGCTGGGATCCAGTTTCAGTTCCTGCACCAAATTATGCTAATTCATCAAAGGCAGTTCCTCGTCGCGTAATTGATTTAACTATTCCTGGTGCTTGGAGTGAGGCGCAAGAAAAGATTATGCGCGAAGTACTGGCGCCGAGTGCAGATAAGATCTTTGATCAAGAGATTGCAGATCAATACGAAGAACACCTTCGCAGCAATAGAGCCGCTGGTCAGTAGTTAAATCCAGCTAGGAAACCACATTCGCGCATACCAATCTTGGTATGGCAAAACTGAACCAACATAGAGTGGCAAAAAGTAGGCAAATGTAAGGCCAATTAAGCCAATAGTCAGTAGGGCATACCTCTTCCTAACCCCCCTTAGCTCCTGATTTTCCAGGGCCTTTGCCATCACATAAATCAGAGCCAAGATCAAATAAGGCTCAAAGGCAATGGAGTAGAAGTAGAAAGTAGTTCTCTCGGGAAATGCAATCCAAGGAAGATAATTTGCAAATAGAAAGAGCAGAATTAGGCCAGCGTTTAATTCTCGTTGATATATGAAATAACCTAATGCAATAAAAATAGATACAAGACCTAACCACCAAAGTGTGGGCGTTCCTAGAGCCAATACTTCTTGTGAGCAATTTTCTTGACCACACTGTTTTGGAGTGGCATAGAAGAAAGATGTTGGCCTGCCAAGAATTAGCCAATTCCAAGGACTTGCTTCATATGAGTGATCAGTTTTTAGATTAGTATGAAAATTTAGCATCTCGCGATGATAATTAAAAAGCGAGAATACAGAATTACTTGCCGAGTCTCTCTTCCAACCAATATCACTTAAAAACCATCCACTCCAAGTAATTAGATATGCTAAAGCGGGCAGAATTGTAAATTGCAGGGCAGTCTTTAGATATGTCTTCTTGTAAAAGAGTAAAAATAAAATGAGTGCCAATAAGAGATAGAGCGCACTCCACTTAGTTGCTAGTGCTAAGCCGATAGTGATGCCAGCTTGCCAATACTTTTCTTTAATGACTAGATAAAAAGTGAGCAAGATAAAGAATGATAAAAATATATCTAGTAGCGCGGTTCTTGACATTACAAGATGGAGTCCATCAAGTGAGATTAAGGTTGTGGCAGATAAACTTAAAAAATTAGATTTAAATAAAGCTTGGGTGATGACATAGATGAGAGCGACTGAAGCAAGGCCAAATAAAGCGGCGCTAAATCGCCATCCAAAGGGGTTATCTCCGAAAGTTTGAATTCCTATCGCAATTAGCCACTTGCCAAGTGGCGGATGGACTACAAACTCTGCTTCACCTGATTGGCTCTCTACCCCATAGGTAAGAAAGTCTCTTGCGCCATCTACATAATAAACCTCATCAAATACCAGTTCATTTGGCCTACCTAGATTGGCAAAACGTGTAATTGCTGCGAAGAATAAAATGATTGCCAGTGCAATCTGATTGCGATAGTTGAAAATCGGCCTAGCCATTAAGGCACTCATGATGGATAAGGATACTAAGGGCCATAATGAGGCAGTGAGCGAGTTAATTCTGGCTGGAGTGCCCCTTGGAAACATTGGTGATGCCTCAACGAGATTGAAGGCAGCAATTTCAAGTGCGGATGTAGTACTTGCCGAAGATTCGCGAAGGTTTAACCGATTATGTAAAGATCTTGGAATCGAATGTACTGCCGAAGTTCTCTCATTCTTTGAAGGAAATGAAAGCTCACGACTTGATGAAGTGGCGAGTCATTTAGCATCAGGGCGCCAAGTTTTATTAGTAAGTGATGCAGGGATGCCATCAGTTAGTGATCCTGGATATAGAGCAGTGAGAATGGCCATTGATAAAGGATTTAAAGTGTCAGTAATCCCAGGCCCTAGCGCTCCACTTGCTGCACTTGCTATCTCTGGCCTAGCTAGTGATTCATTTGCATTTGATGGATTTGTGCCAAGAAGTTCTGGCGCACGTGATCAATTCTTTGAAAACCGCGCTACGGAGACTCGAACTCTGATTGTATTTGAAGCGCCACATCGAATTAGTGAATCACTCCAATCAATGATTAAGAGCTTGGGCCCAAATAGGCAGGCAGCAATCTGTCGCGAATTAACAAAGACCTATGAAGAGGTTGTGCGCGGCGAACTAGTAGAATTACTTAGCTGGTCTGAAAGTAAAGAGATGCTTGGAGAATTCACCATAGTTATTGCCCCCTATGACCCAAGCGAGCAAGTTGTAAGCAATCAAGAAGTAGTTGAAACTGTCTCGCGCTATGAAGCATCTGGAATTACTCGCAAGGAAGCAATTGCCTTGACTGCCAAAGAGCTTCACATACGTAAGCGAAAAGTCTTTGACATCATGGTGGAACAGAAGTAGATAGAATTCAGCCCATGTCAGATACCAATAAATCTTTCTATCTGACCACGCCTATTTATTACGTTAATGATGCGCCCCATATTGGGCATGCCTATACAACTGTTGCTGGTGATTTATTAACTCGCTGGCATAGACAAAGGGGTGAATCTGTCTGGTTTCTAACTGGAACTGATGAGCATGGCCAGAAAGTAATGCGCACAGCCGAAACTAATAACACAGCGCCGCAACAATGGTGTGATCGATTAGTTGAACAGGAATGGAAGCCGGTTTGGAAGCACTTAGAGATTGCAAACGATGACTTCATTCGCACTACTGAAGAAAGACATACAAGGAGAGTTCAGAAATTTCTCCAAGGATTGATGGAGCAGGGTTATATCTATGAAGGCAAATATGAAGGCCCCTATTGCGTTGGCTGTGAAGAATTTAAGTTACCTGGAGATCTGATTGAAGGAAATTGCAAAATCCATTCAAAGCCAGTTGAAATGCTTAGCGAGACAAACTGGTTTTTCAAGTTATCAGAGTTTGCCACTCCTCTTCTTGAGCACTACAAGAAAAATCCGGAAAGTTGCCAACCAGAGAGCGCAAGAAATGAAGTAATTTCATTTCTAGAAGGTGGAGTTTCAGATCTATCGGTATCTCGCTCAACTTTTGATTGGGGAGTAAGAGTTCCTTGGGATGAAAAGCAAGTTGTTTATGTCTGGTTTGATGCTCTCTTAAATTATGCAACTGCAGTTGGCTTAACTGATGATCCATCAAGTGATGGTGGTAAATTCTTTGAAAAGACTTGGCCTGCTGATGTTCACCTAGTTGGAAAAGACATCCTGCGCTTTCATGCTGTGATCTGGCCTGCAATGCTCTTGGCTGCAAAGCTTGCTCTACCAAAGAAAGTATTTGCCCATGGCTGGCTCTTAGTTGGCGGCGAAAAGATGAGCAAGAGTAAATTAACTGGAATTGCTCCCTCAGATATCACAGATCACTTTGGTGTTGATGCCTTTCGTTATTACTTCATGAGAGCCATACCTTTTGGAAGTGATGGCTCATTTTCTTGGGAGGATATGGCTGCCCGCTACACAAGTGAGCTAGCAAATGACTTTGGAAATCTAGCCTCACGCCTTGCAGCAATGGTTGAGAAGTATTGCGATGGCATTCTGCCAAATCCAGCAAAAGATGAAGAGCTGGCAAGCGCGCTATCAAAGACTGTTGAGAGCGCAGATAAAGCAATTGTGGCTCTAGATTTTCAAGGTGGAATAAATGCCATCATGGATTTCTGTAAGGCTGTTAATGGCTATGTCACGACACAACAGCCATGGGTTGTTGCTAAAGATGAGAGTAAAAAAAGGGAACTTGATGCAATTCTATATAACACTGCAGAATCTTTAAGGGCCCTTGCAATTCTGCTCCATCCAGTAATGCCACTTTCAACTAGCAAGCTATGGTCATATTTAGGAGCCGAAGGCTCACTTGGACCAATTGGTTCGCAGAAAATTTCAGATGTTGCCAAATGGGGACAATTAAAGGGTGGAAGCAAAATAATTAAAGGAGAAATTCTCTTTCCCCGTCTTCCGGATATAGAAAGTTAAAAAACTTAGCAAATGGCTGATCGAATTAGTCGCGAAAGTGATCGCAGAGCTGCCCCACTTCCAGAGCCACTGCCCACAACTTGTGTGGATTCTCACGCCCACCTTGAGATAGTCACTAGTGCAGCAGCCGATAGTGATGATGTTAAGAGAGTCTTAGATGATGCAAGAAGTGTTGGTATTGATCGAGTAGTTCAAGTCGGTATCTCTGTTAAGGAATCTCAATGGTCAGTAGATTGCGCCAATTATTTTAATACTCAGGTTTTAGCAGCTGTAGCGCTTCATCCCAACGATGCTCCTTTAATTGAAGATCTTGAATCAGATTTAGAGGAGATTAATCGGTTAGCTGGTGAAAAAAGAGTCTGCGCAATTGGTGAAACGGGGATGGACTTCTTTCGAACCGAGGAGAGCCTTAGAGATAAACAAAAGTACTCATTTAAAAAGCATATTGAAATTGCTAAAGCTCATAAGAAAGCTCTCATGATCCATGATCGTGATTCTCACCGAGCAGTATTAGATCTTCTTGATGAAGTAGGTGCGCCAACTCATACTGTTTTTCACTCATTCTCTGGAGATGCTGAGATGGCCAAAGAGTGTGTCGCTAAGGGCTATCTACTCTCTTTTTCAGGGACTCTGACCTTTAAAAATGCCCTACTTCTACATGAAGCGCTAATGCATGTTCCACTAGAAAACTTGCTGGTAGAAACAGATGCTCCCTTTCTAACTCCAACTCCAAATAGAGGAGCTCATAACACTCCTGCTCAAATTCCACACATTTTGCGCTTTATGTCAGAGCGAAGGGGAGAGGATCTAACAACTCTTACCAGAGCAATTAGCGATAATGCAGAGCGCGTATTTGGATCCTTCATCAGATGAGCATCACCTTACTTGGCGCAGGTGAGATCAGGCAGATTGCAGAGTCCTTAGACCTTCGCCCCACAAAATCACTTGGTCAAAACTTTGTAATTGATAGCAATACCTGTCAGAAAATTGTTCGGTTAGCGGGAATTACATCAAGTGATCATGTAGTTGAAATTGGCCCAGGCCTTGGATCTTTAACCCTAGCTCTGCTACGAGCCAGCAGTAAAGTAACAGCAATTGAAATAGATAAACGTCTCTCCGATCAATTAGAACTTACCGCTAAGTCTCATGGGGCTAATTCGAAAAATCTGATAATCGTTAATGCTGATGCTTTGGAAGTAAATGAAATTGCGGGAAGGCCAGATAAGTTAGTGGCTAATCTTCCCTACAACATCTCTGTGCCTGTCTTATTGAACTTTCTAGAAAAGTTTGAATCTATTACTTCAGGAATCGTTATGGTTCAAAGTGAGGTAGCCGAGCGACTAGCAGCAAAGCCAGGCAGCAAAATCTATGGAGTCCCCAGCGCTAAGGCTGCATGGTGGGCTGATCTAAAATTGGCAGATTCGGTTTCACGTTCAATTTTTTGGCCCGTTCCTAAAGTTGACTCCTCATTAGTTAAATTCACAAGACATAAGCCTTTAGGAGATGAAAGGCTACGAAAGCTCACTTTTGAACTAGTTGATCGCGCATTTGGGCAGAGGCGAAAGATGCTGCGCTCAATTTATGCAGATCTTGCCGGGGGATCAGCCCAGGCCGAGCAGCTGCTAATTGCTTCAGGAATTGAGCCAACTATTCGCGGAGAAGCGTTAACAATTGATGACTTTCTGGCAATTGCTCGTCAATTAGATAGGCGTTAATAGCGCCGTAGTAATACCCTCACCACATGAGCGCCCATGTTCTGGTTCGAGTTCCGGGAAAGATTAATCTTCAGCTCTCAGTTGGTCCGCTGAAAAAAGATGGATTTCATCCAGTGGCAACAGTATTTCAAGCAGTATCAATCTTTGATGATTTAAGAATTGAACTAAATGACAATGGGCTAGTACAGGTCCAATCGACAGGAAAGACCAATAATCATCTACCACTAGATAAAGAGAATTTAGCTGCTAAAGCTGTGGAACTAATGCGTAAGAAATTTAGCATCTCTGATGGAATAACTATTACCTTAACAAAGGAAATTCCAATAGCTGGTGGTATGGCTGGCGGAAGTGCTAATGCAGGGGCAGCAATAGTTGGAATGGATAGTCTTTTTAATCTTGGTCTGAAACGAAACGATATGGAAAAAATTGGCGCAGAACTTGGTGCAGATGTTCCATTTACTATCTCCGGTGGCACTGCTATTGGAACAGGCAAAGGAGAGCAGATAACTCCAGTACTTTCTCGAGGAACATATAGTTGGGTTCTTGCTCTCTCTAGCTCTGGATTATCAACGCCTGCGGTTTATAGTGAATGCGATCGCCTCCGTGAAGGTCTGCAAGTTGCTCCACCACAAATTAGTGATGCGCTCTTGCAAGCACTTAGTTCTGGAGATAGCAACAAACTTGGTAAAGCGCTAAGTAATGATTTGCAAGCAGCAGCATGTTCACTAAAACCAGCGCTTCGTCTAATTCTTGATGTTGGTCTGGATTATGGCGCCCTTGGTGGAATTGTCTCTGGCTCAGGTCCTAGCGTGGCATTTTTGGCAGAGCATGAAGATCATGCGCTAGATCTTGTTGTTGCACTGACCTCAAGCGGAGTAGTAGGTAATGTGGTTAGAGCATCTGGGCCAGTACCTGGAGCTCGGGTGATAGAGAGCCTTTAAATATTGAGCGTTATGGAGCATCCAGCCTGAGGCAATAGAATTCAGGTTCCTCCATTGTGTAGTGGCTAGCACATGGGCCTTTGAAGCCCAGGGTCCAGGATCGATACCTGGTGGAGGAGCAAGAATTAAGCGGGAAAGAGATAGCTCAAAAATTAAATAGAATAAGGCCAGGAGCGCAGAGAGGTGGGGAGTTGAACCAGCTGGATCTCGCAATACTCCTCGCTGCTGGCGAGGGCAAACGAATGAAATCCTCTCGCGCCAAAGTTCTCCACGAAATTGCTGGTCGATCGCTAATCGCACATGTCATCAAAGCAATCGAGTCATTAGCAGCTAAAGAGTTAAGAGTTGTAGTTGGAGCAGATAAAGAAGATGTAATCCAACATCTAAATCAAATTTCACCAAATGCTAAAACAATCTATCAAGAAGTTCGCGGCGGAACTGGACATGCTGTAAAAATTGCGCTCGCTGGAAACAATCCATCGGGAACAGTTTTAGTCTGCGCTGGCGATACTCCATTGCTAACCGGAGCAACTCTTAAAGGATTGCTTAAACACCATGTCTCAACGGGAGCAAGCGCAACTGTATTGAGTGCCAACATGCCGGATCCAAGTGGATATGGTCGAGTATTGCGAGAAGCAAAGGGAGATCTGGCAGAGATAGTTGAAGAAAGAGATGCCACAGAGATTCAAAAGCAGACCTCTGAGATTAACTCAGGGGTCTATATTTTTGCCGCGGCAGATTTAGTAGCAGCGCTAGGCAAAATGGGTAAAAATAATGCGCAGCAAGAAGAGTATCTAACTGATGTGATTGGTATCTTAAAGTCTGAAGGCAAGAAAGTCGTAGCCTTTGAAACTCCAGATTTCACTGAGATTCTGGGAATAAATGATCGCTCCCAGCTCTCGCAGGCCGGTTTTATAATGAATGCTCGAATTTGTGATGCATTAATGCAAAGTGGAGTAACAATTACAGATCCAATGAGCACATGGATTGATATAACAAGTGAAATTGATATCGATGTGACAATTGAGCCAGGTAGTGCGATTAAGGGCAGTACAAAAATTGGAAGAGCAGCAGTCATTGGCCCGCGAACTACTCTGATTAATTGCGAGGTAGGAGCGCAGGCGCGAGTATTTGAATCACATTGTGAGAGCTCACAAATTGGAGAATCTGCCCAAGTTGGCCCATATACCCATCTGCGCAGTGGAACAGTGCTTGCAGAGCAGGTTCGAGTTGGCTCATTTGTCGAGATTAAGAATTCAACAATCGGATCAGGATCTAAAGTTCCACACCTTTCATATGTGGGAGATGCCATAATTGGAGCAGAGACTAATATCGGCGCTGCAACAGTGATTGTTAACTATGACGGCGTTGAAAAACATCAGACCATAATTGGTGATCATGTAAGAATCGGTAGTGATTCCATGTTGGTAGCGCCAGTAAGTATTGGTGATGGCGCCTACACGGCAGCTGGATCAGTAATTACCGAAGATGTCCCTCCCGGAGCGCTAGGGATAGGACGAGCTCGACAATCTAATATCCTCGGCTGGGTATTAAAGAGGAGAAAAGGCAGTAAGTCAGCAGAAGCGGCAGCCAAGAAAGAAGGGTCGAAATGAGTAACGAACTACGTCTCAGCTCCGAAAAACGTCTCCGTCTCTTTACCGGACGTGGATACCCTGAATTAGCTGATGAGGTGGCAGCAGAACTTGGTATTCCAATTACCCCAACATCTGCATATGACTTTGCCAATGGTGAAATATTTATTAGATTCGAAGAGAGCGTTCGTGGCTGTGATGCCTTCGTAATTCAAAGCCATACCACTCCAGTAAATAAACAGATCATGGAACAACTAATAATGGTTGATGCCCTTAAGAGAGCATCAGCTAAGCGAATTACTGTTATCGCCCCCTTCTATGGCTATGCCAGACAAGATAAGAAACATAGAGGTAGAGAGCCGATATCCGCTCGTTTAATGGCAGATTTATTTAAAACTGCAGGCGCCGATCGTTTAATGACAGTGGATCTTCACACCTCACAGATTCAAGGATTCTTTGATGGTCCAGTTGATCACTTATTTGCGCTACCACTTCTAGCAAATTACGTTGGTTCAAAAGTTGATCGCTCAAGGTTAACTATCGTCTCTCCAGACTCAGGACGAGTGCGAGTAGCAGAGCGATGGAGCGACCTATTGGGCGGAGCTCAGATTGCCTTTATTCATAAGACACGTGATCCAAGAATTCCAAATGAAGCAATTACCGGACGTGTAGTTGGAGATGTCTCAGGACAAACCTGCGTAGTTATCGATGACATGATTGATACCGCTGGCACCATCACTAAAGCGATAGATGCGCTCTATGACGCCGGTGCTAAAGAGGTAATCGTTGCTGCAACTCATCCAGTTTTTTCTGGCCCTGCAGCAGAGCGCCTAGCTAATTCCAGAGTCAAAGAAGTTGTGGTTGCAAATACTCTTCCAATACCTGAGGAGTCGAGATTTCCAACTTTGACGGTTCTATCTATCGCACCTCTTCTAGGTAGAGCAATTCGTGAAGTATTTGAAGATGGCTCTGTTACGAGCCTCTTTGATGGCCATTCTTAAAAGAGCAAGGCTGCGCTGGCTCTCTCTTCTTCTCTGCGCATTCTTTCTACTCCCACTTGCACCTGCCCAATCAAATGAGCCCTATCGCATAACAGTGATGTCAAGAAATATCTATCTTGGCGCAGATGTTGGGGTGGCACTGGATTTGATTCCAAATTTTCCAGCCGCAGCTCAATTTATGTGGGATCAGATGAAGCAGACAAATTTCAAAGCTAGAGCTCCAAAATTAGCTAATGAAATCCTTCAAGATCGCCCAGAAATAATAGGGATTCAAGAGGCAACTTCTTGGCGATGCAAGAAAGATTTCTTTGGCCCAGACGTTGAAATCTATAACTTCCTTGATGACTTGCTAGCTGCTACAAAGAGTGCAGGAATTTCTTACTCAATAGCCTCTGCCAACGGCGTCAAAGCCTTTAATCCAGGCTATTCAATTGGCGCTATTCCCTACCTAACTAAAGTAGTTGATCCAGAAGTTTTTTATCCAATATTTGGTCAAGATAGTGCGGCCTGCGGCTTTGTTATTGGCGATGCTCTCTTAGTGCGAGACGATGTGAAATCTCAGATAATCCAAGTTGGAAATAGCGAATATGAAGCAAGTTATTCCATAGTTCCAGTATTGATGAAGATCTATCGTGGATATAGCTGGGCTGATTTTAAGGTTCAGGACTCAGTGGTTAGGGTCATTACAACCCATCTTGAATCAATCTGGGATGAGAATAAGATTCCAAATTCTGCTATTCAGGCTCAGCAATTAGTCGCTGATCTAAAAGATGCCAAGATGCCAATTATCATTCTTGGCGATTTCAATGCCGATTATCGAGATCCAAGAGGAGTTGATGAAGCTAACCCAGGTGAGCAACCAGTTGTTAGTGATACTTGTCCAACTTCTGGTGGAGCTAAGTGCAACGCTTTCTCGACAATGATTGAGGCCGGATTTGAGAATGCTTCACCTGATGCAAAGAACGCGCGCTACTTCACCTGGGGAGCATCAGCTCTTCTAGATGGCCCTGATAAGAAGCGAGCAAAGATTGCTAAGCAACTTGGTAATCAATATGGATTTACAGATCGCCTTGATTATATTTTCACTAAAAATGTTTATGCCACAGTAAGTTCAAAGATAATTGGCAATGTTTGGCCAGATGGCTCTGGAGTGTGGAACTGTGGGAGCAAGATTTGTTTCCCTTCAGATCATGCTGGAGTTGTTTCAACTATCGAATTACCAAGAATGGCAGGAGCGATCGATCCAGTTCTAGATAGTCACGCAAAATCAGCTTTCACACCATGGTATTTGGCAGCAGGTGTAATTCTGCTAATTCTTATCTGGCGTATTACTCGTCGTTTAAGGCGGTAATTGAGCCCGGTTTTGCGCTTCTAATTGCCTTTAGGTAGCCTTCGCATCACTTAAGGCGAGGGGGAATCCCCCGTTATCGACGAAAGGCAAGAAAATGGCTGAAGTTTCAATCAAAGGCGCGCTCCGTAATGAATTCGGAAAAGGCGCATCAAGAAGAATCCGTCGCGATGGCAGCGTTCCAGCAGTTATCTATGGACATGGTGAGAAGCCAATACACATCTCCCTTCCAGCGCGCGAAGTTGGAATAGCAATGAAGACTTCGAACGTTCTTCTAAATGTTGATTTAGGTGAGAAGCAAGAGCTAGTGCTTCCCAAGTCAATCGTTCGTAATCCTCTTAAAGGAACTCTGGAACATATTGATTTAATTATTGTTCGTCGTGGTGAGCGCGTTGTAGTTCACGTGCCAGTTCACACCCATGGTAAGTACGATCCAGAAGGTATTTTGGAGCACGTACATAACACGATTGAAGTTGAAGTCGATGTCACCTCAATCCCAACATCACTTGATCTTGATATTGAAGGCTTGATGGCAGGAGATTCAAAGTCAGCATCAGAGGTAACTCTTCCTGCAGGCGTAATTCTTAAGAGCGATCCAAAGATGACCGTTATCCATCTATCGGTTCGCGTGGCGTTTGAAGAAGTTGTCGCTGTCGCTGCTACCCCAGCTGAAGGTGAAGCTGCATCTGCTGACGCTGCTGCTCCTGCTGAAGGTGCACCTGCTGAGGAGAGTAAAGAAAAATAAAGGGCTAACCTTGCTCCATGTTTGGCAGATCAAACAAGGATAAAGGCGGAGCTTCTCCTAACCGATGGCTATTAATTGGCCTCGGTAATCCTGGCAAAGAGTATGAAAAGACGCGCCATAATATTGGCGCGGCTGTAGTTTCAGAGTATGCCAAGAAAGCTGGAGTTAAGTTTTCATCTCACAAATCTCGTGCAGATATTGCTGAGATTAGCATTGGAGTTGGCGCTCAACGAGTCTTGCTAATTGCAGCAACCCTTCGCTGTTATATGAATGAATCTGGCGGTCCAACAAGCTCTCTTGCTAACTTCTTTAAGGTCAGTAGTGATCACATAATCATCGCTCACGATGAGTTAGATATACCGTTTCAATCTATTCGTATTAAGTACGGCGGTGGCGATAATGGCCATAATGGCCTTAAGAGCGTTACCTCTGGACTTTCTAGTTCTGATTACTATCGCATAAGACTTGGTATTGGCCGGCCAATCGGCGAGCAAGATCCAGCTGACTTTGTCTTAAAGCCTTTCTCATCTACTGAGCGAAAAGACTTAGATCTATTCTTGCAAAGAGGTATTGATGCTGTTGAGCTTCTTATTACGCAAGGAATTGAGAAGGCTCAAAACTCCTTCAATAAGTAATCAACCAGTATTTCTAAGTCCTGCAGCCACGCCATTAATCGTTAATAGTAATGCTCTAGTGTTTAAGGGATCACTACTTCCCTCACGGACTTTCTTTAGAAGAGATATTTGTAATAAATGAAGCGGAGCAAGGTAGGCATCACGAACTTGAAGAGTTTGAGCAAGAATTTCTTGATCGGCCAAAATATCTTTCTTGCCAGTTAGTAGCAAAATCTCGTTAACAGTTAATTCAAACTCTGCCTTGATGTCATCGAAGAAGTAATGAAGTGAGGGATCAACTAAGGCCGAAACATATTTACTAGCCATCTCTAAATCAGTTTTAGCGATGGTCATCTCCACATTGCTTATAAATGTTCTAAAGAAGTGCCAATCTTTTAGCATCGCTGCCATGCTCGATGAGTGGCCTGCTAAGCGAGCGGCCTTAAGGCCACTTCCCACTCCATACCAGCCAGGGACAATCTGTCGTGATTGAGTCCAACCAAAAACCCAAGGAATTGCTCGAAGTGATGACAAATCGGCGCTTGCATCCGGCCTTCTTGAGGGGCGAGAGCCTAAAAAGAGATTTCCCAGCTGTTCAACAGGAGTTGATTGATAAAAATAATTAGCTAGTTCTGGGTTTTCAACTAGCGAGCGATATCTAGTAAAGGCCGCTGAGCTAATTGATTCCATCGCTGAATTCCACTTGGCAAGATCTTCTGAAGATTGACGAGCAGAGCGATTAAGTATCGTTGCCTCGAGCGCTGCAGCAAGAGTTAATTCAACATTCTCTCTTGCAAGAGCTGGAAGTGCGTACTTATCTGAGATGACTTCGCCTTGCTCAGTCATTTTAATCTGTCCATCTAGAGTTCCCCAAGGAAGAGCGATGATGGCGTCATAAGTTGGTCCGCCGCCGCGCCCAACAGATCCACCGCGACCATGAAATAGTCTTAACTTAACGCCATATTTTCCAGCAACGTCTCTTAGTTTTCGCTGCGCCTGATGGATCTCCCACTGGCTGGTAGCAATACCTGCATCTTTATTTGAATCGGAATAGCCAAGCATTACCTCTTGAATGTCGCCACGTAATTTCACATATTGGCGATAAATTTTGTTATTTAAGAGTTTTTCTAAAATATCTCCAGCTGCTCTAAGTTCAGCAACAGTTTCAAGTAGAGGTGCAACATCAATATCAGCCTTTCCACTTTCAATATCTACAAGTCCAGCTTCCTTAGCTAGATATAGCGCAGCTAAGACATCTTCATGGCCTTTTGTCATTGAGACTATATAGGTTTCAATTACCGATGGATCAAAACTTGCTTGTAGCTCTTTTATTGCCACAAAAGTTCTAAGAGTCTTTCCATCAATCTCGCTCAATTTTGAACTATCTCGCCTAGCTTGGGTGAGTTCATGGGTAAGAAAATCAGCTTTTTCTTCAGGGGAGAGTTGTAAATAATTACTATCGCTAAAAAGTGATTGAATCGTATTGGTATGAGCCTGAGAGTGCTCTCTTACATCCATAGTTGCGTGAGTCAGACCAAATGCTGAGATTGTTCGTATGGTGCGCTCCAGTAAGCCTTTGGCTATTAACTCGCCACGATTTTGCATCAGTGAGTCATACATCAACATCAAATCATCAATCAGCTCTTTGGTATTTGCATAATCACGCCCTGCTTGATGCTCGGTGCGATTTTGGTGTCTACTTCTAGTCAAAAGCAAGCGATGACCAATTGCAGTGGCTTTGAGTCGGTAAGGCTCTTCAACATTTATTCTTCTAAAACGAGGCTCAATTTCTGGCAGATTCTCTAAATCTTTTGCAACAGAATCAAGTAGTTGCTTTGATGTTCCAGCAATCTTTGTTGAAACAGATAAGGCCTGACGAAGATCATCCATTACTTCATTTAGAACTCTTATGGCATGGCCCATCTGGAGCACAATTGCATCTTTGGTGACCTCAGGAGTTATGTTTGGATTACCGTCTCGATCTCCACCAATCCAAGAGCCGAATTTTAGAACTGAATCTCTTGGCGAAACTGTTATCCCAAGCCTTGAAATTTCCCGAGAGAAGTCTTCAAGAACTTCAGGAATTGTTAGTCGGAATAGATCGTCTAGATAGTAAAGAGCATTTATTGCTTCATCAAGTGGCTCTGGTCTACCAAGTCTTAACTCATCGGTTTGCCAGAGAAGATCTACCGATTCAGCAAGACGTCGGTCACGAGTTGGGCTATCACTTTTATCTAATAACTCAGAGATAGTCGAGAGTTTTCCAAGAACTGAGCGACGAGCAGCTTCAGTTGGGTGTGCTGTAAATACTGGTCGAACTTGAAAATTCTTCAACCACTTTTCAATATCTTGACTTGTAAAGCCTTCAGAAGTTTTACCCGCAGCCAAGATGTTATCGACAGCTCTACTTAACCAGGAGCCACCCTTAATACGCTCTTTTGCCAGAATTCTTGAGCGGTGAACTTGTTCAGCAACGTTTGCTAAATTGAAGTAGACATTAAATGCTCTTACTAATTTCACTGATTGATCTGCTGATATTAATTGAAGGAGATCTTCGCCCCCGCCTTCGCGCACTGACTTTCTAACCAGCTCCACTAAATCAAGAAGCTCTTGACCATCTTGGCGAGCTAGAGATTGGCCTAAGAGATCGCCTAAACGGCGGACATCACTTCGAAGTGAGAGATTTTCTTCGGCAGAAGTAGGCACGGACACGGGCTAATAATGGCACGATAGAATTAAGCCGCGTTTTACAGATAAGCCCCTTTCATCTTGGAAGCAGCACCCCTGCCCTCTATGAAATCGGGGCTAATCGGCGTTGAGCGTAATTCAAGAGACGAGGGAGCAAATCAAAGTGAGTGGAAAGCTAGCGGGCTTTATCTCGCTATCTGAAACAACAGAGCTTGCCTTGGAGCAGAGTGACGTTGCAGTAATCGCTCCAGCACCAGCTCTTCCATTCCTAATTGCTGAAAGAAGTAAAAAAGCTCCGCAGTTAGTAATCACTCATTCAAGTTCTAGAGCATCAGAGATTGCTCTGCAATTATCGGAGCTAGTAGATCAGGTAGCAGAATTTCCAGCTTGGGAGAGTTTGCCTCATGAACGCCTAAGTCCGAACAGCGATACTGTGGCAAGACGAATAGATACCCTGATAAATCTAGGTGAAACTAGAGTTGTAGTAACAACTGCAAGAGCTTTACTACAACCAATTAATCAAGAAATTATTGAAATGCCGATGTTAAGCATTCAAAGCGGCAAGCAACAAAACTTTTCAGAGCTGATTCAAGAGCTAACCCACCGGGCCTATAGCCGAGTAGATATGGTGGAGAAGCGCGGAGACTTTGCAGTAAGAGGCGGAATTATTGACCTATTTCCACCACTTGCAGATCATCCAGTGCGTATTGAATTCTTCGGTGACGAGATAGAGGAGATTAAGTATTTTGAAGTTAGCGATCAAAGAACCTTTGCATTAGTAGACGGAAGCCTTAATCTCATTCCTTGTAGAGAGTTGATTCTTACTCCAGAGGTAGCAGAACGAGCACAGAAATTAGCAATCAAATATCCAGAAATAAGTGAAATCTGTAATAGGGCTACAGAGGGAATTTATAGTCAAGGCCTTGAATCATTACTTTCAGTTTTATCCAAGAAGTTGGTGCCGCTACTAGAACTCCTTCCTAAGGGCTATGAAGTAATAAGTCTTGATCAAGAGCGAATTGCTCTACGAGTCAGAGATTTAATAAGCACTAATGAAGAGTTTCTTGAAGCTGCTTGGTCTAGCGCTTCCCTTTCTCAAGGCGGTGACGAAAGCTTTAACACACCGCTTCGCAAGGATCTATCTTCCGGTGGCTTTTTAGAATTAGATGAAGTCACTGCATACGCCGAAGATAATAGGATTACTTGGCGCCATATCAACTCATACGGCACTCCAGAAGATCTACAGATCAATCAATTTATCGCTGTAGAGCCATTTAAAAGTAATTTTGAAAAGTTAATCCAGCAAGTAAAAACATGGATTAGCCAAGGATTTTTAGTGGTCATCTCCTTAGAAGGCATTGGAATTCTTGAGCGTTATCGAGACATATTTGCAGATGGCGATCTCGCTGTTGCTTTAGTTGAAAAGTTAAGTTCTGATCTATCGCCGGATAAGCTCTATTTAACATCCACCGTAATTCGCAATGGATTTATTGATCAAGAGCAGAGGATTGTCTTTATTACTGAAGCTGACATCACTGGAAATAAAGACCTGCGTGCAGCAACTTCACGGATGCCGTCCAAGAGGAAGGCAAGCATTGATCCTCTCGAGCTAAAAAGCGGTGATTATGTGGTTCACGAACAACACGGTGTTGGAAGATATCTTGAATTAGTGCAGCGAGATGTTGCAGGAATTTCCCGGGAGTATTTGGTAATTGAATATGCCTCTTCAAAGAAAGGCCATCCTGCAGATCGTATCTATGTGCCAACTGATTCTTTAGAGCAGATCACGCGCTATATCGGTGGTGAAGCTCCAGCAGTTCACCGCATTGGAGGTGGAGAGTGGATTAAAGCAAAGAGTCGAGCCAAGAAAGCGGTTAAGGAAATCGCTGGCGAATTGATTCGTCTTTATGTGGCAAGAACTAGTGCTCCTGGATTTGCATTCTCACCTGACACCACGTGGCAGCGAGAACTCGAGGACTCCTTTGCCTATGTTGAAACCCCAGACCAATTAGTGACTATTAATGAAGTCAAAGAGGATATGCAACGTCCCTATCCAATGGATCGAATTATCTGTGGCGATGTGGGATATGGAAAGACGGAAATTGCTATTAGGGCAGCATTCAAAGCAGTTCAAGATGCAAAGCAAGTTGCAGTTTTAGTCCCAACAACACTTCTTGCTCAGCAACACCTGGCAACATTTACCCAGCGTTATAGTGGATTTCCAATAACTGTTTCAGCTCTATCGCGCTTTGCATCAAGTAAGGAGATTAGTGAAACGCTAGCCGGCCTTGCTAGTGGAGGTGTAGATATCGTCATCGGCACCCATAGATTGCTCTCAGATGATGTTGCTTTTAGAGATTTAGGTTTGATTATTGTTGATGAAGAACAAAGGTTTGGCGTTGAGCATAAAGAGAAGTTAAAGAAATTGAGAGCAAGTGTTGATGTTTTATCCATGTCTGCAACTCCGATTCCTCGAACTCTAGAGATGGCCATTACAGGCATTCGGGAAATGTCCACAATAGCTACGCCACCAGAGCAGCGTCATCCAGTTCTTACCTATGTTGGCGCATATGATGAAAAGCAAGTAGCAGCAGCGATTCATCGAGAACTACTGCGAGACGGCCAAGTCTTCTATATTCACAATCGTGTGGAGTCAATTGACGATGTAGCGGCCAAGATTAGACGGTTGGTGCCTCAGGCAAGTGTGGCTATCGCTCATGGGCAAATGAGTGAAGCAAATTTAGAGCAGGTGGTTGTAGGTTTCTGGAATCGCGAATTTGATGTTTTAGTTTGCACCACAATTGTTGAAAATGGCATAGATGTCGCAAATGCTAATACTCTAATTGTTGAGCGCGCAGATCTCTTTGGACTATCTCAACTTCATCAACTTCGAGGAAGAGTTGGACGCTCACGAGAGCGCGCTTATGCCTACTTCTTCTATCCAATCGATAGAGCCATGAGCGAAGTGGCACTTGATCGATTAAGCACAATTGCTCAGAACACCGAACTTGGAGCCGGAATGCGCGTGGCTCTTAAAGATTTAGAGATAAGAGGAGCAGGAAATCTGTTAGGCGGCGAGCAATCTGGTCATATTGCAGATGTGGGATTTGATTTATATATGCGTATGGTCGGAGATGCTGTTAATGAGTACAAAACAGGATTTATAGATGGCGGGCAAGAATTAACTGATTGTAAAGTTGAATTGCCAGTCACCGCTCATCTCTCTGCTGAATATGTTCCATCAGATCGGCTCCGACTTGATCTATATCGAAGACTTGCAGATACAAAGGATGAGGATGAGATTACAAAAATCGGTGAGGAGTTAAGTGATCGCTTTGGCGTTCTTCCTAAAGAGGCCGAGAACTTGCTGCGCATAGCTCGACTGCGCACTTATTTAAAGGAGCGAAAAATTCAGGACTTTGCAGTACAGGGTCGCTACGTAAAGATCGCACCACTTGTGCCGAGTGAATCGTTAGAGTTGAAAATTCAGCGCCTTTATCCTGGGTCAATTGTGAAGTCGGTTACCCAAGTTGTGATGATTGCTCGTCCGCAAACTGCTGCCTGGGTATCAGAGGCGGAGGAAATGGGGGATACTTCTCTCATTGATTGGGCGGTTGAGTTATCCAAAACTCTTCTTGAGCGCCCCTTAGGAAAGTGAGAATCCTGTGAAGAAATTTCTAGCTCCCATTATCGCCATATTGGCGCTAGCTCTATCTTCCTGTTCTCAGGTCGATTCAGCAGCAACTATTGGAGATGAGAAGATAACAATTGCTGCGCTACAAGACCAAGTGGACTTAATCCTTGCAGAGCGTGAAGGTATTGATACAACTCAGATGAGTCTTGAAAGTGGAGAGGCTTTAACTCGCGCACAACTTTCCTACATGATCTCTAATTTAATTATTAATGAAGTTGCAAAAGAAGAGAAGATTGAAATAGATCAGGCAGAAATTGATGCCTACAAGATTGAGATCTATGCCAATATCGGAGGCGAGGAAAACCTTCCGAATGTACTTGTGAGCGCTTCAATTCCCTCAACATCTCTAGATAATGTCCTTCGTAGGGATTTAATCCTTCGCAAGATAACTGATGGCGCAATTGCATCGGGTGTTAGCGAAGCTGAGATTAATGACTTAGTCCAAAAGATTGTCACCAATAAAGCAAAAGCTCTTAACGTTGAGGTTAATCCTCGATATGGCACCTGGGATTCAACGAGTTTAACTGTTGTTGCTAAAGAGCCTGCCGGCGATGCTGTTAATGATTAACTAGAAAAGCGCTTCAAGATGGCTTATGAAAATCTAGCTCGACTTGCTCAGGTGATGGACACCCTTAGATCTCCTGGGGGATGTCCTTGGGATAGTGAGCAGAGCCATCAATCGCTACTTAAATACTTACTTGAAGAATCTTATGAGTTTATTGAAGCTGTTGAGAGCGATAATCGCGAAGATATGCGTGAAGAGTTGGGAGATATTCTCCTGCAAGTTTATTTCCACTCAAGGATTGCTGAAGAACATGGAGAAAAGCCCTTCAACATTGATGATGTTGCTAAAGCAATAATAGAAAAATTGATCTCACGCCATCCTCATGTCTTCTCAGATGCCAAAGTAGATTCCAGCGCTGAAGTATTAGAAAATTGGGAAGAGATTAAGCGGAAAGAAAAATCTAGAACCAGCGCTCATGATGGAGTTCCAACAGGTCAACCTTCATTAGCTCTTGCTAGCAAATTGATTTATCGGGCTAGCAAGAATGACCTTTCAACACCAGAGCATCCGAAAGAAAAGATCGAAGTTAATGAAACCGCGCTAGGTGAGCAACTCCTCTCCCTAATCTCATGGGCGATAGCAAATAATCTTGATCCTGAGGTTGCTCTGCGCAAGGCTGCACTCAAATATCGTGATGCAATGAGTGAAGAAGAATCAGGCTAGACTTCGCGCCTGTGAGCACAAATTCAGCGATTAAATCCATCACCGCAAGAGAGATCCTTGATTCAAGAGGAAATCCAACAGTTGAAGTAGATGTCCAATTAGAAGATGGTTCATGGGCACGAGCAGCAGTTCCAAGCGGAGCCTCAACTGGAGCTTTTGAAGCCGCAGAGTTAAGAGATGGTGGCTCAAGATATTTAGGAAAGGCCGTATCTGGTGCGGTAGAAAACGTCAGGACAAAGATTGCGCCAGCCTTGATGGGCCACGATGGCTTAGACCAAAAAGGCTTAGATGAAAAGATGATTGCACTTGATGCCACGGTCAATAAATCATCACTTGGCGCAAATGCCATTCTTGGGGTCTCACTTGCAGTTGCAAGGGCTGCTGCGGTGAGCAAGAAGCTACCCTTTTATAGATTTATAGGCGGAGAAAAAGCAACACTTCTACCAATTCCAATGATGAATATTTTAAATGGTGGAGCTCATGCTGATACAAATGTAGATATTCAAGAATTCATGATTGCACCAATTGGCGCTCCAAGTTTTAAAGAGGGCTTGCGCTACGGAGCTGAGATATATCAATCACTCAAGTCAGTATTAAAAAAGCGCGGCCTTGCCACAAGTATTGGCGATGAAGGTGGTTTTGCGCCAAATCTTGAGAGTAATCGAGCCGCACTTGATTTAATTATTGAAGCTGTGGAGAAAGCCGGCTACAAGATGGGAAGCGATATTGGTCTTGCAATGGATGTGGCTGCTACTGAATTCTATAAAGATGGTAGTTATCACTTTGAAGGTTCAAACCTAAGCGCAACTGAGATGATTAACTATTATCAAGGATTACTTGATTCTTATCCATTATTATCAATTGAAGATCCACTCTCTGAAGATGATTGGAGTGGTTGGGCCGATATAACAAAGGCAATGGGAGCTAACGTTCAATTAGTTGGCGATGACTTATTTGTCACTAACCCAACTCGCCTAGCTCAGGGAATTAGCCAAGGTTGCGCTAATGCCCTGCTTGTTAAGGTCAATCAAATTGGGACCCTTACTGAAACTCTAGCTGCTGTTGATATGGCCCATAAAGCTGGATATCGCTCGATGATGAGTCATCGCTCAGGAGAAACAGAGGACACCACAATTGCAGATTTATCAGTGGCAGCTCTCTGTGGTCAGATTAAAACAGGTGCTCCTGCTCGTAGTGAGAGAGTTGCTAAGTACAATCAGTTACTGCGAATTGAAGAGGAACTGGGTTCAAAGGCTCAATATGCCGGCCGTGACGCATTTCCTCGTTTTACTTCGCGCTAAGCAATAACTTAGAGCAAATAAGGAGAGGCTATGAAGCGCAGCAAAATCTCGCTTCCTAAGACTCTTGAGAGTTTTGCCGCAAAACGAGGAATCTCAACTCGATTATTGATTCTCTTTCTAGTTCTATTTATTGTTGCCGTTACTCTTGCCCCTCCAACGCAGCAGTATTTTGCGCAGAGAGCGCAAATAAGCGCCCTTGAAGCAGATCTAGATTCCAACTATAAAAAATTAGAAGCAGCAAGAGCTGAGCTACAAAGATGGCGTGATCCAGATTATGTAAAGAGTGAGGCAAGAAATCGACTCCACTTTGTTCTGCCAGGTGAGCGGCAATACATAATTTTGGGAGCAAAACCAACAATCGACCCTGAAGCCCAAGGAGCTGCTCCAATCAATCAAGATTTTCCATTAGGAGTTCCTTGGTATTCCAGAGTTATTTCATCAATTACCTCAGTCGGAGTCGGCGTAACCACGCCGTAGTACTTAGTTATGGGCGAGAGAGCAAGTGATGAAGATCTATCTACGATAGAGATTCAATTAGGCAGAGTGCCAAGAGATGTTCATAGCATCGCTTATCGCTGTGCCTGCTCTCATCCAGCTGTAGTTGAAACTAACCCACGTCTTTCAGATGGAACGCCATTTCCAACCTTCTATTACGCCACCTGCCCCAATCTCACTGCTGCTATCTCAACTCTAGAAAACTCTTCCCTGATGGAGGAGATGAATGAGCGCTTAGCAATCGATGCCGAACTATCTGGTCAATATCGAGCAGCCCATGATGATTATTTGGCAGCAAGAGCTGCCCTTGGTATCGATGTTCCAGAAATTGTTGATATCTCAGCAGGCGGTATGCCAGATCGTGTTAAGTGTTTGCATTCGCTAATTGCTCATAGCTTGGCAGCAGGAGAGGGAGTAAATCCCTTAGGCGATGAAGCCCTCGCATTACTTCCAAAGTGGTGGCTAAATGGAAATTGCTTAGAACGGCGCGATCAGTGAGTCGAGTAGCTGCAATTGATTGTGGGACAAATTCTATTCGTCTGCTGATTGCAGATGTTTCAGGAAGCAATCTACGTGAGATTTATCGAGGAATGGAGATTGTCCGCCTTGGACAAGGAGTAGATAAGAACAAATCTTTTAATCCCGATGCAATAGATAGGACTCTAAAAGCTACGAAGTCATTTGCAGATGAGATTAGAAGGCGCGGCGTTGAGGTAATTAGGTTCTGTGCTACAAGTGCCACAAGAGATGCATCAAATAGAGATCTCTTCATCGATGGCGTAAAAGCAATACTTGGAATTGAACCTGAGGTCATTAGCGGCGAACAAGAAGCTGAGCTCTCCTTTATCGGGGCAACCCATCAACTAAATCAAATGGGCGCTCCCTATTTAGTAGTAGATATTGGTGGAGGCTCAACTGAATTTGTCTATGGACAGGACGCAGTTGAGGCGTCGGTGAGTGAAAATATTGGCTGCGTGAGAATGAGCGAGCGTCACTTAAATATCTCCCCGCCTAGTAAAGCTGCGATTGATTTGGCAATTACTGATATTGATAGCGCAATAAAAAATGCTGCTGCAAAAGTTCCAATCGCAAGTGCTAGGACATTAGTAGCTGTTGCAGGAACAGCAACTACTGTTGCAGCTGCAGCACTTGGCCTTGAAAGCTACGACCGCGACATAATTCATCTCTCTCGAATCAGCGCAGAAAAGACTCATCAAGCCTGTCAGAGCTTTCTCGCACTTGAAAGATCTGAGATTGCATCACTTGGCTATATGCACCCAGGACGAGTTGATGTAATTGCTGCAGGATCTTTAGTGCTTTCAAGAATTATGGCACTTAGTGGGGCAAGTGAATTTGTTGCCTCAGAGAGCGACATTTTAGATGGAATGGCTCTTCTTCTTGCGAAGTAAACCCAGAGTTATAGCCAAGGACATTAAGAGCTTAATAGTTCTTGATAAAGAAATTATCAAATGTAGCGCCTGCCCAAGGCTGACCTCTTGGCGCGAAGAGGTGGCGATTACTAAGCGCGCTGCATATCGCAATGAAGATTATTGGGGAAAACCAGTTACTGGATTTGGTCCAAGTGATTCCAAATTATTAATTATCGGACTTGCCCCTGGTGCTCATGGGGCAAATAGAACTGGAAGAGTCTTTACTGGAGATTCTTCAGGAGATTGGCTCTATAGATCACTTCATAAAAATGGTTTAGCAAAGATTTCAACTTCGCTATCAAGTAATGATGGGCAAGAGTTATTTGAAACTCGTATCACCTGCGCGCTTCGCTGCGCTCCACCAGGAAATAAGCCAACAACAATTGAGCAGCAAACCTGTAAGAGCTGGCTTGAGGCAGAGATGAAACTACTTATGCCAACTCTGCGCGTCTTTCTGCCACTGGGTCAGATTGCCTGGAAGGCAACGATCGATGCCTTGCTCGCGATAGGTGAAGAATTGCCGAGAAAACGCCCAAAGTTTGGCCATGGGGCTAGTTTCAACTTTCTTGGTCGCGACGGGAATACTAGATTGGTCATCGGTAGTTATCACCCTAGCCAGCAGAATACTTTCACGGGAAAGCTCACGCGCTCCCAACTGGATTCGGTGGTAAAAAAGGCAGGTAGATTTGCCCACGCGGAAGTGGCCCCTGTAGCCCAACGGCAGAGGCAGACGACTTAAAATCGTCCAAGTGTGGGTTCGACCCCCACCGGGGGCACGCATTAAGAAAAAAGTTCATAATGGGTAGCTAGGACTACAAAAGGAGAGAGATGAATAGTTCCAACCCAGTACTTGGTAAGGCATTTGGCGAGAAGGGCCGTAGAGGTTATGCCGCTATGGATAACTTCCCGCAAGATAATCTAGAGCAGAGCTTTAACGCTCCTGCTGCTTCATCACTTCGCACTGGTCGCATGACCATGGATGATGTTGTTGCAAGAAGCGGGATGCTTTTTGGAACCTCAGCACTTGTTGGCGCAGCTGCTTGGTATTTCAATCTTGGTGGCGGCTTACTTCTTCTTGGTTTTATCGGTGGATTAGTAACGGCCATGATTGGAATTTTTAGTAAGACGATTCGTCCTGGAGTTTATTTAGCTTATGCAGTCTGCCAAGGTTTAGTTCTTGGAATAATTAGTAAAACCTATGAACTCTTCTATCCTGGAATTGTTCAGCAAGCAATCGTTGCAACTGCTGCAGCATTTATTGGAATGCTTACTCTTTATAAGAGTGGACGCCTTCGCGTAACCCCTAAATTCACCAGAATGCTTCTTGGCGCTGCGATTGGTTATCTAGTTCTAGCACTTGGAAGCTTAATTGGATCATTCTTTGGACTTGGCGGCGGAGCAGGTCTATATGGTCTCAGCGGCTTTGGACCATTACTTGCTGTGGCAGGAGTTGGCATTGCATCCTTCTTCTTAATTCTTGACTTTGATCAAATCGAAGAGGGTGTAAGAGCTGGAGTGCCACAAGAGGAATCGTGGCGAGCTGGCTTTGGGCTATTGATGACTATGGTCTGGCTATATCTAGAGGTATTGCGCTTGATTTCCATACTTCGCGGAAATGATTAATTAGACCTCATTCATAGGAGGTTTCCTAGAATCCCCGAGATGGGCTGAATTTGTCTCGGGGATTTTTAGCGCCACCATAATTGCAAGTGAAAATACTGCAGCACTTACACCTATTGCTGTTCGATAAGAAAAAGCATCAGAGATAAAGCCAAGTAATACTGGCCCAACCATCATTCCGGCATCTCCTGCCATCTGCCAGAAGGCATAGACCTTTCCACTCTTTCCTTTGATTACATCGCCAACAATTGCGCCAGCAGATGCAGCAAAGCCAGCGCCAAGACCCATAACAATCATTGCAATTAGATAGACCGTCACATTATTTGCAAGAAAGAGGATTCCAAGCGATGCCATTACGATAGAAAATCCAGTAAGGATGACTGGCTTTCGTCCGTTCTTATCTGAGTGCTTTCCAGCTCTAACCATCACTGAACCCTGAGCAATTAGCGCTACTGTAAAACTCAAACCCACAAGCGAAGGACTTGCTTTGAGATCTTCCACAACAAAAAGTGGCAAGATAGATGAGCGCATACCAAAGAGAATCCAGCTTCCAAGAAATGCTAGAAATAGTGAGTAGAGATAAGGTCTAATTGCCAGAGCTTCTTTAATTGTTAGTGCGCGCTCCTGGCTACTTTGTTCAACTTTTGCGCCCAATCTGCTTTCGTGAAGAAATATTAATGAAACAGTTCCTGCCGCAATTAAAAGACCAGAGTAGATGAAAAATGGCGCTCTAGGAGAGAGCGCAATTAAAGCTCCACCAAATGCGGGGCCCGCCACACCTCCGGCAATAAAACCGCCGTTATAAAGTGATTGGGCTTGGCCTCTCTGATTATCTGAAACCACTCGAAGAATCAAGGCGCCAGCTGAAACTGAGAACATCGATGATCCAAGGCCGCCTGCAGTTCGAAATATCAACAACTGCTCATAGTTTTGAGCAAGTCCTGAAATTAAAGTAAATATTGAAACCATAAAGAGGCCAAGACCAAGCACTAATCGCTCTCCAAATCGGTCGACTAATTTTCCTGCAAATAGGCTAGATACAAATCTCATAATGGCAAAGGCAGAGATGATAAATCCAATTAAAGTGTTTGAAACACCAAATGATTTAGCAAAGATCGGAATAGCAGGGATTATTAACCCAAAGCCAACAGCTACAAGAAAGGAAATTGAGGTTAATACCGCTACTTCTTTAGGCAGGTCCTTGAAGGGTGATTTGAATTTAATTTTAAGTCAAGCCTTTCTGGCGATGCGCAATTGGCAAGAGAGAGCGAAGATTACTACTATCGGGCAGGTGAAGGCAGTTATTGCAGAGAATCTAATCAAAACCTACGACAAGGGCAAAGTAAGAGCTCTTGATGGCCTTAGTCTTGATGTCGAAGAGGGAACAGTTCTTGGAGTTCTTGGTCCAAATGGAGCTGGAAAAACAACCACGGTTCGAATTTTAGCAACGCTTATAACTCCAGATTCAGGAAGAGCTACCGTTGCCGGCATTGATGTAATTAAAGATCCAGGCAAAGTACGTGAGGTAATTGGGTTATCAGGTCAATATGCAGCAGTGGATGAAACGTTAACTGGCTGGGATAACTTAACGATGTTTAGTCGCCTTTATCATCTCTCACCTTCAGCATCAAAGAAGCGTGCAGGTGAATTACTTGAGCAGTTCTCACTAACCGATGCTGCCAAACGCCCAATTAAAACTTACTCAGGTGGAATGAGAAGAAGACTAGATCTTGCTGCTTCTCTAATCGTTAAACCAAAAATTCTATTTCTTGATGAACCAACAACTGGCCTTGATCCCAGAGGGCGAATTGAAATGTGGGAGGTAATTCAAGGCCTAGTCAAAGATGGCACCACCTTGCTTCTTACCACCCAATACTTGGAAGAGGCTGATCAGCTAGCAGATGAGATTGCAGTTATCGATCATGGAAAAGTTATTGCCAGAGGAACTTCAGATCAATTAAAGAAGGAAGTTGGTGGAGAGCGCCTGGAGATTGTGGCTGAGGCAAAAGATTTACAGCAAGTGGCAGAAATTGTTGGCAAAGTCAGCGGTGGAAAAGTAGTAGTAGAGGAAGGCTCCCGCCAAGTCTCAGCCCCCGTTACTACTGGATCTAGAGCTTTAATTGAAGCAGTTCGCTCGCTTGATGATTTAGGAATTCACCCTCTAGATATTGCGCTTAAGAGACCATCACTTGATGATGTCTTTATTGCACTGACTGGCCATGTAGCGGAAGAGAAGAAATCTGAAGAGTTAGAAGCAGCACAAAAGAGAGGCAGGAGAAAGTGATTAAGTACGCAGTCTCAGATTCACTAATTATCACCAAGCGCCAACTCCTGCAATTAATTCGAGTTCCTGAAGTCTTGATTTTCTCAACTATTCAACCAGTAATGTTTGTTTTGTTATTTAGATATGTTTTTGGTGGCTCCATCTCAACTGGAATTCCTGGGGTGGATTATGTACAACTACTTATGCCTGGAATCTTCGTTCAAACAGTTGCTTTTACCCTGGCAGGAACTGCAGTTGGTCTTGCTGAAGATATGCAGAAAGGTTTAATTGATCGTTTTAGATCACTCCCAATCTCAAGATCTGCTGTTGTCTTTGGGAGAACTCTTGGTGATGGCGCACTCAACATTGTGGTGTTGGCAGTTATGGGGCTTGCTGGATATGCCGTTGGGTGGCGTCCATCTTCTGGACTCTTCAACGTTTTACTTGGCTTTGCATTCCTTCTGCTATTTGGTTTTGCCATGGCTTGGGTTGGGGTCTTAATTGGCCTTTCAGTTCGCTCAGCTCGAGTTGCCAATGCTGCAGTCTTTATTGCCGTCTTTCCACTTACCTTCCTTTCAAATGCTTTTGCTCCAACTACTGGAATGCCAAAAGCGCTGCAGTACTTTGCGGAATGGAACCCAGTTTCAACAATGGTTGCTGGATGTAGGGAGTTATTTGGGCTACAGAATATCTTTGGCGTTACTGCCAATTCTTGGCCTAGCCAGAATCCTTTGGAAATGTCCTTGATTTATATGGTGATTATTATGGCTATCTTCATTCCTTTAAGTGTTCGTAAATACATTAACACTGCCTCAAAGTAATTAGGTGTAGACCTCTGCCTTTAAGATTTTTACTGAGATCGTTTTCCCATTTGGCGCGTTATAGGCTTTAGTATCTCCAATCTTTGCTCCCATCACTGCCGCTCCCAGCGGAGACTTCTCGCTATAGACATCCAAATCACCAGAGGAAATCTCTCTTGAGCCAAGTAGGAATTCCATTTCATCGCCCATGATTTCAACAGTGACTCTCATGCCAGGTGAGATCAAACCATCTGCGTTATTTGGCGCAGTTCCAATCTCTGCATTTTCTAGCATGTGTTTTAGTTGTCGGATGCGTGCTTCAATCTTTCCCTGCTCCTCACGAGCTGCGTGATAGCCACCATTTTCTTTCAAATCACCTTCAGATCTTGCTGATTCAATCTTCTTAATAATCTCTGAGCGTCCAGTTGTTTCAAGGCTTGCAAGCTCGGCAGATAAACGATCTGCAGCTTCTTGGGTCAACCAACTCTTACTCATAAGGAGATGAGGTTACTTACCTTTTAGATCTATTGCATCACATTTAAGAACTGAGGCATTAACCGCCCTTAACCGGGTGGGAATAGTGTCATCTCGCTTGAGGGAGCCTTGGCTTGAACTAGGGATTGCTACCTCAACTTCTCCAACCACATTCTTATCAAAATCCCGGGCAATCAAAGTGCAATTCAAGGCAAGAGATGGATCTCGCCTTTGAATCAAATAGGTGATATCGATTGAATTATCTTGCTCATTTTGAAAACTTATTAAAGTAACCCGAATCTGTGGATTTGAGTGATGCCAGGCGCTCCATATCAACCAAGGAAGAGCTGTCAGCAGAAGCAGCGCTGCGATATAGCGCCAGGTATTTGAGCCCTTTTTCCCATAGCGCTGGGCAAGAAACTCTTCGTTGCTGCCTATCTGCTGACTCATGGGAGAATGATTACATGGAAGCAACAGTTTATGACGCCGGGATTGCAGGCTCAATGACGATGATATTTCTAACTCTTGCCACAGTTTTCTTGCTTAGAAGTTTCTATAAACGCTGGAAAAGGATGGATCAGCGTCGCCTAAATGATGAAAATAAGTAAGAGGGAGTTGCCGAGCAAAGTTGGCGCAGCTTTTATAGTTCTTATTCTCTGTGCAACTTTTATAAGACTTGGCTTTTGGCAATTAGATCGGGCAGGGGAGTTTCAAGAACTCCAAAAGCCCTATATCGAAAGACCAATAATCAACCTATCGCAGGTAGCAACACCTGGTGAGAATCTAAGTGATGACTCAATTAATCAAATAGTTGCCTTCAGTGGAAGATATCTTGAGCAATACATGGCCCCTAACCAAGAAGATAAATCTGGAGTTAAATCAGAATGGGTTGTTGGTCTATTAGAAGTGGATTCAGGTGGAGCGATATTGGTAGTTCGAAGTATTTCCAATGCAGAACTTCCCAGTGGCAGAGTTGAAATTACCGGACGGCTCTTTAATAGACAATTTGATGATCGAGCGGAGAAGGCTTCATCGAAGTTGAGCAGAATTGATCCTGCGCTATTGGTCTCAAGCTATGAGCAAAAACTCTTCGATGGATTTGTTCTAGCGCAAAGTGAGAAAATTAACGGGGTAGAAATTGATTTAAAGCGCCCAGAGCTTGATCCAGCAAAGCCAAGTGTGCCTGGCTATTACTGGCAACATATCTCCTATGTCGTTATTTGGTGGCTTATGGCATTGGTAGTACTTTTTCTACCCTTCTATCAAGTATCACGAAAGAGGCAGGGCTATGAACGGAGTAATTAAGAGATACCGCTTCATGGCGGTAGCAGCGGGAATCATGTCGCTTCTGCTCTGGTTTGTTGAGCTTCCAGTGGTCTATCTCCTTGATAATCCAGATTTAGAGTCAAAAGTTAAGTGGATTCCCTTTGTCCATGGCTATATCTATGCCTTCTATGTCCTTGCAGCTATTCACTTCACCGCAAGGGCTCGCTTTACGATCAAGCGAATGATTTTATTTATCTTGGCAGGAACCCTTCCAATAGCTTCATTTATTGCTGAGCGGCGAGTTATGAGGCAATTTCCCCTCTCATGAGAGCTAAAACTTTAATCAAGTCAGCGCTCTATCCCCTCTATGAAAAGCGCTTACTTGCAAAGCTTGATCTAAGTAGGACCCCGCGCCATATTGCTGTGATTTTAGATGGCAATAGAAGATGGGCAAAAGAAAATCCCTCACTTAATGGTGACACCTCATCAGCCCATGGCCATAGAGCTGGGGCGAGCAAGATTATTGAGCTACTCACCTGGTGTGAGCAGACTGAAATAGATGTAGTGACGCTATGGCTGCTATCAAGTGATAATTTAAATCGAAGCCCCCAAGAGCTAGATTCTTTGATGCAGATTATTGGATCAAGCGTTGAGTCCCTTGGCGATACTGGCAGATGGAGTATCAAGGTTTTGGGCTCGCTTGAACTACTTCCTGAAAAACTTGCAGAACAGCTAAAGGCAATTGAGCAAAAGAGCGCAGGAATATCTGGCCTAAAAGTTAATGTGGCAATTGGCTATGGCGGAAGACTTGAGATCGTCGATGCGATTAAGAGCTATCTGGATTCAGCAAAGAGTTCTGGAAAAGATTTAACGCAGATAAGAGATGAATTAACGGTGAACTCACTAGATCAATATCTCTACACCGCAGGGCAACCAGATCCTGAGTTAGTGATTAGAACATCTGGGGAGCAAAGACTTGGCGGGTTTCTCCTTTGGCAGAGCCATCAATCTGAATTTTATTTCTGTGAGGCTTACTGGCCAGATTTTCGCCGGGTAGATTTTCTTCGAGCACTTCGCGCCTATTCGATGAGAGAGCGACGCCTCGGCAGGTAGTTAAAACCTCAAGTTGAACTTGAGCGTGTCGCGTGATTTCAAGGCCCTTAGGACTTACCTTTTTCTCGTGGTACTTCCCCGGCCAATCTGCCTAATTCAGGCGGAAAAAGCCCTATAACAACAGAATAAGCAAGGAGTTCCGTGGCCCGCGCTAGCTCCGAAGGTCGCAAGACCTACGTTTTAGATACCAGCGTCCTTTTAGCAGACCCCTCCGCCTTCTTCCGCTTTGATGAGCATGAAATCATCATTCCAATAGCGGTAATCGGAGAGCTTGAATCAAAGCGAGATCATCCTGAGCTTGGATACTTTGCCAGAGCAGCTTTAAGAAAGCTTGATGATTTAAGAATTACCCATGGAAGACTTGATAAACCCTTAAAAGTTACGGCAACTGGCGGCACTCTCTCAGTCGAGTTAAACCATACTGATACTTCATCGCTGCCTCATGGATTCTTGCGTGATGGCACAAATGATTCAAGAATTTTGGCTGTTGCTAGAAATCTAGTAAGTGAAGGAAAAGATGTAGTTCTAGTTACTAAAGATCTTCCGTTAAGAGTTAAAGCATCATCGGTTGGAGTAAGTGCGGATGAATATCGCGCAGAACTTGCGCCAAATAGCGGTTGGACTGGAATGGCTGAGGTAAGCGTTGGAAGCAAAACTATTGATGCTCTCTATTCGGGCGAGAAAGTAAGCGATCCTGAAATTAAAGATCTTCCAATTCACACCGGAGTAGTTCTTCACTCTGAAAAGGGCAGCGCTCTTGCAAGAGTCAACGCTGATAAAACTCTCTCACTTGTTAGGGGAGACAAGAGCGCATTTGGAATTCATGGCAGATCTGCTGAGCAGCGAATAGCACTTGATCTGCTCCTTGATAATGAAATTGGAATTGTCTCCCTGGGAGGAAGGGCTGGAACTGGAAAGTCTGCTCTTGCTCTCTGCGCCGGCCTTGAGGCAGTTCTTGAACGTCGCCTCCATAAAAAGATAATTGTCTTCCGTCCGCTCTATCCAGTGGGAGGACAAGAGCTTGGATACCTGCCAGGAAGTGAAGGGGAGAAGATGTCTCCTTGGGCGCAAGCAGTCTTTGACACCCTAGGAGCTGTGGTCTCTACCCAGGTAATTGAAGAGATTTTAGATCGCGGACTTATTGAGGTTCTGCCCCTAACCCATATCCGTGGCCGCTCACTGCATGACTCTTTTGTCATTGTCGATGAGGCGCAATCGCTAGAGCGCGGAGTTTTATTAACTGTGCTCTCTCGAATCGGACAGGGCTCAAGGGTGGTTCTCACCCATGATGTAGCCCAGAGGGATAACCTGCGGGTTGGTCGCCATGATGGCGTTGTTGCTGTTGTGGAATCTCTTAAGGGCCATCCTCTCTTTGCCCACGTGACACTGACCCGCTCGGAGCGCTCTCAGATCGCAGCTTTGATAACTGAGCTTCTTGAAGATCCAGTCCAGCTCTATGCCTAAAATTTGAGGTTTTAGCACAAATAGGGCATAACGGACTTTATAGGGGCTGAACTGCACTTTTCTTATCCACAATTGCTGTGAATTTAATCTTTTTGCGCCACTCGCAGGTTAAAATTTGCCCCTCACCCCTTCCTTTGTAACCCTAAGCCCAATTCCCCCCAGTAATACCCACGAGCCTGGCTCTGACTTGTTCAGCGCTAAGGAGGTAGAAAGATGTTGCCAAACCGGCGCGCGATCGTTGCCCTCGCCTTTGCGACCCTCTTTATCTCCTCGCTTGAGATCTCCCATGCCCAACCCCTCCAGCCAGATCGCCTAGAGCTACTAGTTGCCGATTCAACCGAGGCTCTTAAGGTCAGCGTGCCAGGAGATCTAGAGCCGAATTGGCCAACGCTAATAGAGATGAGCGATCGCTCATCACTTATGGCCTGGGATATGTTGCTGGTTTCGGTGATGATTAAAAAAGTTGAGTTAGCCAAAAGCGCCAAGGGGGCGAGAAAAGTTGGCAAAGAGATGGCCAAGGAGAGTTATGGCTGGGGCAGCTACCAGTTCTCTTGCCTAGATACTTTATGGACCAAAGAGAGCAATTGGAACTATAGGGCGAGAAATCCTAGAACTGGCGCTCATGGAATTCCCCAAGCCCTTCCTGCCACAAAGATGGAAGTTGTAGGAACTGATTGGAGAACCAATCCAGTTACTCAGATTCAATGGGGTTTGAGATATATCGATATTCGCTATGAAACGCCATGCAAAGCGCTAGCTAAATTTAAGCGCTCTAGATACTACTAAAAAGAGCTCTCTGGTTTTACCCCAATAGTTAGCGGTTTGAGTGAGCCGTTAAAGAAATCATTTCCTTTATCATCAACCACGATAAATGCTGGAAAGTTTTCAACTTCAATCTTCCAGACTGCCTCCATACCAAGTTCTTCATAATCAAGAACTTCAACTTTCTTGATGCAATCTTGAGCAAGGCGCGCAGCAGGTCCTCCAATAGAGCCCAGATAGAAACCACCATTTTTCTTACATGCCTGAGTTACCTGCTTTGAGCGATTTCCTTTAGCAAGCATTATTAGCGAGCCGCCGAGCGCTTGAAAATACTCAACATAGGAATCCATTCGTCCAGCAGTTGTTGGACCAAAAGATCCTGAGGCATATCCTTTTGGAGTCTTGGCAGGGCCTGCGTAATAGACTGGATACTTCTTGAAATATTCTGGCAGTTCTTTTCCAGAATCAACTAGCTCCTTTAATTTCGCATGAGCTAGATCTCTTGCAACAACCATGGTTCCGCTAAGTGATAAACGAGTCTTTACTGGGTGCTTTGAAAGCTCAGCCAAGATCTGGTCCATGCTTTGGTTTAGATCAATATTTACTACGCTCTCATCTAAGTGCTCATCTGTAGTCTCTGGCAGGAAGTGGGCTGGGTCGCGCTCTAATACTTCAATAAATACGCCCTCTCTAGTGATCTTCGCCTTTGCCTGGCGATCTGCTGAGCAAGATACTGCAATTGAAATAGGAAGTGAGGCGCCGTGTCTTGGAAGACGGATGACTCTCACATCATGGCAGAAGTACTTGCCGCCAAATTGTGCGCCGATTCCTAGTTTTTGGGTGAGAGCTAAAACTTCTTTTTCAAGTTCTAGATCTCTAAAGGCTCTACCAGTTTTGGCATCACCTGTTGTAGGCAGTGAATCTAAATACTTGGTTGAGGCAAGCTTTGCCGTCTTAGCCGTGAACTCAGCTGAGGTTCCGCCGATAACAATAGCTAGGTGATAGGGAGGGCAAGCAGCAGTTCCAAGCGAGCGTAGCTTTTCCTCAAGCCAAGTTATGAAAGATGTTGGATTTAGGATTGCCTTTGTCTCTTGATAGAGGAAAGACTTATTAGCACTTCCGCCGCCTTTAGCAATAAAGAGGAAGTTATATTCCTGCGCATTCTTATAATCAGAGTAAATCTCAACTTGAGCCGGCAAGTTATTACCAGTGTTCTTCTCTTCCCAGGTAGTAACAGGTGCTAATTGGGAGTAGCGCAGATTTAGCTTGGTAAATGCATCATAGATTCCTCTAGATATTGTTACTTCATCTTGTTCTGAGGTGAGAACTTGCTGGCCTTTTTTACCCATAACAATTGCAGTTCCGGTGTCTTGGCACATTGGAAGAATTCCACCGGCTGCGATATTGGCATTTTTGAGTAGATCTAGTGCGACAAAGCGATCATTGGCAGAGCTTTCAGGGTCTTTAAGAATATTTGCTAGCTGCTGCAGGTGTTCGCTACGTAGGTAGTGCGAGATATCGTGGAGAGCAACTTCAGTTAAGTTTCTAATTGCCTCAGGAGATACTTTTAAGAAAGTCCTTCCATCGCCTTCAAATGTTGAGACGCCATCACTTGAAATGAGGCGATATTGCGTGGTATCTGGGCCAACCGGAAGTAAATCTTCATAGATAAATTCCGGCATGGCTTACTCAGCTTCTACTTGAGATTTTGCAGCTTCTAATTTTGCGCGTGCGCCATCGAGCCACTGCTGACAAATTGCAGCAAGCTCCTCGCCGCGCTCCCAGAGTTTTAAAGATTCTTCAAGGCCCACCCCGCCAGCTTCAAGGGTTGCTACAACGCTTGCTAGCTCATCTCGAGCTTGCTCATAACTTAGCTGGGCCATATTCGTAATCTACTCGCTTTTACTATCTTCTTGGCTGCCAAGAGCTGTCGCAAGGGCCACACCTTTAGCCATTCGTAATTGAATCTTCTCGCCGCGGGCTAGTGATGCAGGGTCTTTGACAATAACTCCATCGCTTTTTTGCACTACTGAATAACCACGATCAAGAGTGGCCTGCGGGGAGAGGGTTCTAACTCTGGCAGCAATATGGGTGACTTCATCAAAGGCTCTAAGCAGCTTGGAATTCATACTCATAAATGAGCGCGAAATAAAGCCTGAAATTATCTCCTGTCTAGATGTGACCATAATAAGCGGATCTTTCATAACTGGTCTTTGGATTAAGTTAACAATCTTGGTCATTTCAAGAATAACTAAGTCATTAATCTTTCTATCGGAGCGATCTCTTAGATTTTTGATTTTACTTACCTCTTCTTGAAAATCAGGAACTACTAATTTTGCTGCATCAGTTGGGGTTGAGGCGCGAACATCTGCTACCAAATCAAGAAGCGGAGTATCTTGCTCATGGCCAATGGCGCTGACAATTGGTTTTTTGCACGCGGCAGCAAGTCTTACTAGCCCTTCATCTGAGAAGGCAAGCAGGTCCTCAAATGAGCCGCCGCCTCTAGTGATGATGATGACATCAACTTCTGGATCGTTATCGAGCTCTCGCAAGGCGGCCGATACTTGAATAACAGCATCAGCTCCTTGAACCGCTACCTCCCTAGTTTCAAAGCGAACTGCGGGCCATCTTCTTCGAGCATTCTCTTTAACATCTTTTTCAGCAGCACTTGCCCGGCCACAGATAAGCCCAATTTTATTTGGCAGAAATGGAAGTGGCTTTTTTCGCTCAAGTGCAAATAACCCCTCTGCTGCAAGGACTTTTTTAAGTGCTTCAAGGCGAGCAAGTAATTCACCAAGACCAACTTGCCGGATTTCTTTAGCGTTAAGTGAGAGACGGCCAGTTGGGGTATAGAAATTAACTTTTGAATTAATTACAACTCGAGCATTCTCACTAAGAGGTGCTACTGCTTTAAAAACTGATCTTGGGCAGGTGACCTCTAAATACATATCAACGCTTGGATCTCTTAGTCTGATATAAACCATTCCAGAGCCAGCTCGATCATTTAATTGCGCAATCTCTCCTTCAACCCAAACCTGTCCTAAGCGATTTATATATTCACTAATCGCCTCAGAGATAACCCTTACTGGGGCAGGCTTTTCACTTGAAGTTTCGAGCATTGGGTAATGCTAATAGGATAGGGCTATGGCCAAACGAGTCCTTCTTGCTGCGCCGCGTGGTTATTGCGCAGGTGTTGATCGAGCGGTAATCACCGTTGAGAAGGCTCTTGATCTCTATGGCGCCCCGGTCTATGTCAGAAAACAGATTGTTCATAATATTCATGTGGTTTCATCACTTGAGAAAAAAGGTGCGATATTTGTTGATGAGACCGACCAGGTCCCAGAGGGTTCAATTGTTATCTTCTCAGCCCATGGCGTCTCACCTCAGGTTCATAAAGAGGCAGCTGATCGAAACCTAAAAACTATTGATGCCACCTGCCCCCTAGTTACTAAAGTTCATCAAGAGGCGCGTCGCTTTGCTAAAGATGATCTCCAGATTCTTCTCATTGGCCATGAAGGACATGAAGAGGTGGAAGGAACAGCAGGTGAGGCCCCAGATCATGTGAAATTAGTTGATGGCCTAGATGGCGCAAGAAGCGTTGAGATTGATCCAAATAAAGGAGTTGCTTGGCTCTCCCAGACCACACTTAGCGTTGATGAAACCCTAGATGCCGTGGCAATTCTTAAAGAGCGCTTTCCAAAGCTTCAAGATCCGCCATCTGATGACATCTGTTATGCAACACAGAATCGCCAAGTGGCTATTAAGCAGATCGCGCCTCAAGCTGACCTTATTCTAGTCGTTGGTTCAAAGAACTCTTCAAACTCAGTGCGCTTAGTTGAAGTTGCTCTGGAATATGGCGCAAAGGCTGGATATCTAATTGATTATGCCAGCCAGCTAGAAGATAACTGGTTTGAAGGGGTTGAAACTATTGGGGTTTCAAGTGGGGCTTCAGTTCCTGAAATTTTAGTAACTGACTTATTAACTGAGCTTGCTGCTCGCGGCTATAGCGATGTGGAGACCGTTACTGCAATGGAGGAGCACCTGCTCTTTGCTATCCCGCCTGAACTAAGAAAAGATTTAAGAGCCGCTGGAAAGTAGTTTTTTTCGCTCTTTAAAGTAATACCACCAGCCAAAGATTGAGCCAGTGATTAGAAATGGCGCAACGCTTGCAAGCCCTGAAACTAGATCAACTCCAAGGCGAGTAATTGATAGCGATGCTCCGCCAACTGATGGCAGAAGAAGGATTGCTGCAAGACCAAAGGCAAGTGGGGGATTAACTACTGCGACATAGGTTGTTCCATCGCGACCGTAAATCAGCGCGCCATAGTAAGAAGCCCAGATAGCAAGGCCAGTTAGAAAGCCAACATTTGATCTAAAGAAGATTTCAATTAGCGCAACAAATGAAATTGCTAAGAATTGAAGAATTACTACTCCAGGCTTTGTTAACCCCGCACCTTTTATTGGGCTCTTTATCGAAGGAGTTGGCAGGCTATCTCTCATCGCTATCACCTTCATCTAAATCATCATCGCCATCATCTAGGGCGGTGGAGCCAATCTCCTTTGGCGCAATCTGTCTTACCTCATCATCGATATCTTCAATAGCTTTTAATTTAGAGCTAGATGGAGCACCAAGCTTCACCATCTTTCTAGCTGGCTTAATAACATTTTCTTCAGCGCTCTTTATTAGATCATTGAAAGCTCGCTCCGTTGATTTAATTCGGTCGCCTAGCGTCTCTATCTTGCTATGGACTTTGCCGATTCTCTTAAGTAGCTCGCCAGCAAGATCTTGAATCTCTTGGGCATTTCTTGCAAGCTCAGATCTACTAAATACATAGGCAACAGTTCTAAGGAGTGCCATCATTGTTGTGGGGGTTGCAATAGTGACATTTTTTTCAAATGCCTTATGAAGAAGTTGTGGGTCAACATCGAGGGCTTCGCTAAGAATTGATTCAAAGGGAGCAAAGAGGACTACATAATCAGGTGAGTTATTACTTTCTTGATAGCCCCTTTTAGCAAGAGAGGTGACATGGCCCATCAAATCTTTAGCGTGGGCTTGCATCAGCCTGGTGCGCTCTAAGGGATCTTTTTCAACTATTGCTTCAAGGAAGCGATCAAAGGGAAACTTTGAATCGATAAATAGCTCGCTGCCACCAGGGACAGCAATTTTGATATCAGGCTTGGTGATCTCGCTACCACTACTTCGGTAATCTTGCTTAAAGAAGTGAACGTTTTCTATTAGGCCAGCATTTTCTAAGAGGGTCTCAAGTTGTGCTTCGCCATATTTTCCGCGGGTCTGAGAATTGGAAAGTGCTCCAGCTAATTTAGTTGTCTCTCTAAGTAGCGTCTCATTTCCTAGCTTCATATTCTCAATTTGAGCTCTCATCTCAGATTCAGCTTTTGTTCTCTTTATCTCTGCCTCTTGGCTCTGAGTATTTAACTGCGTCATTGAGGTAGTAACGCTTCTTAGCTGTTCATTAAGAGTTGTTAACCGACTCTCCTCTTGGCGCATCGCCTCTATCTGGCCATTAAGTAGTGAGACTTTGCCCCGCTCGCTATTAAGGCGGAAGTATCCAATAAGAAGACCTAGGCCAATACCGAGAGTTAAGCCGATGAGCAGATAGATCGCTGTGTTCATGGCGCTATCGTGGCATCAGGAGGTGACATTGGCAGTTAGGCTCTACCCCTTGTGAGCCTCTCCATCGGAATCGTGGGTCTACCCAATGTCGGAAAATCGACCCTTTTTAACGCTTTAACGAAAAATAACGTTCTAGCTGCCAACTATCCCTTTGCAACCATTGAGCCAAATGTTGGCGTAGTTGGCCTTCCAGATGAGCGCCTGGCAGTGCTTGCCAAGATATTTTCCTCAGAGAAGATAATTCCAGCAGCCCTATCTTTTGTTGATATCGCAGGAATTGTTAAAGGAGCATCAGAGGGGGCAGGACTTGGCAATAAGTTTCTTGCCAATATCCGTGAGTGTGATGCGATCTGTCAAGTAATTAGAGCTTTTAACGATAGCGATGTAGTCCATGTTGAAGGAAGAGTTGATCCAAAGAGTGATATTGAAACTATCAATACCGAGCTGCAATTAGCAGATCTGCAGACCATTCAAAAAGCAATTCCAAGAATTGAAAAAGAGGCAAGGCAGGCAAAAGAGAGAGCAATAGTTCTAGAAGCAGTAAAAGAGGCAGAGCAGGTAATCTCATCAGGTGGGTTGATATCTCAATCAAAGATTGATTTAACACTCATCAGAGAGCTACAGCTATTAACTGCAAAGCCCTTTCTCTATCTCTTTAATCTTGATGCTAGCGAGCTGCAAGATAGCGAGTTAAAAGCTAGATTATCTGCGCTAGTTGCGCCAGCTGAGGCGATCTTTCTTGATGCAAAGACCGAATCTGAGTTAATTGAATTAGATGAGGCAGAGGCTTTAGAGCTATTAAACTCAATTGGACTATCAGAGCCTGGGTTAAGTAGCCTTGCTCGTGTTGGTTTTGCAACTCTTGGGTTGCAGACCTATCTAACTGCAGGTCCTAAAGAGGCTCGGGCTTGGACCATTCATAAGGGCGACACCGCTCCTATGGCAGCCGGTGTAATTCACAGTGATTTTCAGAAAGGCTTTATTAAGGCCGAAGTAGTTTCATTTACCGATCTAGTTGAGGCTGGATCACTTAATGAAGCCAAGGCGCGGGGCAAAGTTCGCATGGAAGGCAAGGATTACGTAATGGCTGATGGAGATGTCGTGGAATTTAGGTTCAATGTCTAGAGTAATTAAATCTGCCCACTTAAATGGCCTTGAGGTAAAGAGCCGTGAAGAGCTAAGAAATCTAGCCATTATTGCTCACGTAGATCATGGCAAGACAACACTTGTTGATGCGATGTTATGGCAATCAGGAGCCTTTGCTGCCCATAAAGCCCAAGCAGATTCCCAAGATCGTTTGATGGATTCGATGGATTTAGAGCGGGAAAAAGGAATTACGATCCTTGCTAAAAATACCGCAGTAAAGCGCGGGGATAGCATCGTTAATATCATCGATACTCCAGGGCACGCAGACTTTGGCGGCGAAGTAGAGCGCGGACTTGAAATGGTCGATGGCGTTGCGCTTCTAGTTGATGCCTCAGAGGGGCCACTTCCGCAGACAAGATTTGTTTTGAGAAAAGCTTTAGAAAAGAACCTTCCAGTTATTTTGATTATTAATAAAGTAGATCGCCCTGATGCAAGAATTGCAGCAGTTGTTGATGAGGCCTATGCCCTCTTTCTAGATCTTGATGCTGATGAATCACAGATTGATTTTCCAATTGTTTACACCTCAGCTAAAGCTGGAAGGGCCTCGCTAAAGAGGCCAAGTGATGGCGGCATGCCAGATGAAGAAAATCTTGATGTGCTCTTTGATGTTATCTTTAAAACTATCCCAGCTCCTAAGTATCACGTTGGAGCTCCGCTACAAGCCCACGTTACTAACCTTGATTCATCTCCTTATCTTGGCCGCCTTGCGCTATGTAGGGTCCATGAAGGTGAGATCAATAAGGGCCAGATGGTGACCTGGATTAAAACTGATGGAACGCAGAGCAAGGTAAAGATCTCAGAACTTATGATTACTGAAGGACTGGAGCGAGTTCCAGCGACAAAAGCTGGCCCTGGAGACATTATCGCTGTTGCTGGAATTGAGACTATTACCTTAGGTGAAACCCTCGCTGATCCTGAAAATCCATATCCACTGCCATTAATTACCGTTGATGAACCAAGTATTTCTATGACTATTGGTATTAATACCTCCCCACTTGCAGGAAGAGTTGGTAAGAAATTAACAGCTCGCTTAGTCAAAAACCGTCTTGATCAAGAGCTGGTTGGAAATGTTTCACTCCGAATCCTTCCAACCGAGCGTCCTGATACTTGGGAGGTGCAGGGAAGAGGAGAGCTTCAACTTGCAGTGCTCGTTGAAATGATGAGGCGTGAGAGCTTTGAGCTAACCGTTGGAAAACCTCAAGTTGTTACCAAGATGATTGATGGAAAACTTCATGAACCGATGGAGCAGCTAACCATTGATGCGCCAGAGGATTACCTAGGTGTTATCACCCAGTTAATGGCTCTTCGCAAAGGTCGTATGGAGCAGATGGTTAATCATGGAACTGGTTGGATTCGAATGGATTTCAAAGTTCCATCTCGCGGCTTAATTGGTTTTAGGACTGAGTTCTTAACCGAGACTCGTGGCACCGGACTTCTTCACCATGTCTTTGATGGCTATGAAGCATGGCATGGCGAGTTAAGAACTAGAAATACTGGATCACTTGTTGCTGATAGATCAGGAACTGCCACCTCATATGCCATCTTTGGTCTGCAAGAGCGCGGAACAATATTTGTTGAAGTAAGCGCTGATGTCTATGAAGGAATGGTTATTGGTGAGAACTCAAGGCCTGAAGATATGGATGTTAATGTGGTGCGCGAGAAGAAGCTAACCAATATGCGCGCCTCAGGTAGCGATGAGACAGAGAAGTTAATTCCACCAAAGCTATTAAATCTAGAGCAGGCACTTGAGTATTGCCGCGAAGATGAATGTGTTGAGGTCACTCCAAATACGGTTCGCATCAGAAAAGTCATCTTTGATCAGAACGAGCGATCAAGACTTACCTCAAAGGCTAAAAAAGCCAACCAATAAGGGCTAAACACGCTGATTTATAGGCTCTTTTGCCCCATTGTCAGTGGCTGCCTCTTTAATCACCTCCATAAGCAAATAAGCCGGAGGTATTACAGATGAATCTACGAGAGCTAGCCTTTCAACTCTCAGCAATAACACTTATTGCTGATGCTGCTAAAGAAGCCAAGGACAGGCTAAGAAGGCAGTTTGCGCAAGCTCTTGAGGAAGTTGGCGCAGATTCCGCCAAAGCCGCACTTGAAGGTGAGGAGATTGCTAAGGTCTCACTAATTAGACCTAAAAATACCCCGCAGGTTCTAAATGAAAAAGCCTTTGTTGATTGGGTTAAATCTAACTATGAATTTGAAATCATCGAATCAATTAGAGAGTCCTTTAGAAAGCATGTGATGGACTCGGTAGAAAATGTTGATGGCAAAGCAATCTACAAGCGAAGCGGTGAGATCCTTGATTTCATTACCTTTAATAGCCGCGATTCTTATATCTCAACAAGATTTTTAAGCGGTGGTCGTGAGGTTTTAAGCCAAGCTTTTAGAAGTGGCTCACTCTCTCCAAGTTCTGTTATGGCTGAAGAGCTAGAGATGGCGGTGGGGCAGTAATGAGCTATTTTAATTTAAGTGATTACGAACCAGTTGAAAATCGTATTAGAGCGTTCTGGCTCAAATATCCAAATGGAAGAATCTTGACTGATTTGCAGAGAACTGAGCGCAGCGATGGCAGGATTGAATGGATCTGTCGAAGCGAGGCATATACCAACTCTGAAGATATTCGCCCGCAGTCAACTGGCTTTGCTACAGAGATTGAAGGCACCTCTCCAGTTAATCGCGCTAATGCCAGCGAGAATTGCGAAACTTCAAGTATTGGTCGCTGCCTTGCTAATTTAGGTTTTGCCGCCAAGGGAAAGCGCCCAAGTAGGGAGGAGATGGCAAAGGCTGCCAGAGGTAGCTCTGGAAAGGTATTAAATAAGAGTGATTGGGAGCGGCTAATCAGAGAGCTTCATGGTTGCACTGAGTTAAGTCAATTAAAAGCCTGGTCTGCCTATGCTGCAAGCTTTAATATGCCTGAAGTTAAGCGAAATGAACTACTTTCAATCTATAAGAGTCATCGAGAGAGCTTAAGTAAAAAATCTGAAGTTGCTTAATTCAGAGTAATACTCAGAGCTCTGTGATCACTTAAGCCATTGTGCCTATGAATCAAAGGCTCAACCTGATCTGCATTAATGTCTTTACTTAAGATGTAATCAAATTCGATATTTGGCTTCCATGATGGATATGTTGCACCTGGAGCAAGATCTTGCCACCTAGAGATCTTTGCTGCTACTCCCCATGGAAGGTTAAAGTCTCCGGTGAGGATATGTTTTCCAGCAATACTTGTAAGCCATTTAATTATCTTTCTTAGCTGTGCAACATTTTTTCCTGGCACAAATGAGAGATGAGTAGTACTAATTGATAGACCATTTTCAAGCTCTGCAACTAGGGCGCTCCTTGGCTCATCTGAGACATAGATAAATTGCGCTCTTTTTTCGCCTGGAACTAAAAGTGGCATACCGATAGCAGATCTTCCAAGATTTATTCGATGCCAGGATTTAACTTTCACTTTTGAAACAATTCCAATGCCATACATGGCCTGATTTGGAATCAGTGAATCTTGGGTGTAAATCAGATTGCTATCAACTGCGCTCCATTTCTCACCTGGTGTTCCAATTAGTGAGGGAGCAAAGGCCCAATAATTTGCGCCAATTAATTTGGCGATATGACTTACCTGATTAACTCCAGATGATCTATTTTGATTGAGATCAACTTCTTGGAGAGTGATTACATCGCTATTAACTTCTTGAAGAATCTGAT
>VGAJ01000004.1 GCA_016870795.1 Actinomycetota bacterium
TTGAATCACAGAACTTTGAGATGCGTAAAAACGTTCTTAAATATGACGATGTGATGAACCGTCAGCGCGAGGTTATCTATCGCGAAAGACGAGAAGTATTAGAGGGTGCTGATATCAAGGAGCAAGTTACAGGATTTATTGAAGATACGATTCGCGGTTATGTTGGAGCAGCAACTAATGAAGGATTTCCTGAAGAGTGGGATCTAGATCAACTCTGGACCGCTCTGAAAGCAACTTATCCCATCTCATTTAAAGTTGAAGATATTGAAGCTGAAGTTGGTGGCAGAACTGGCTTAGATACTGATTTCCTCACCGCTAAAGTCCTAGACGACATTTTTGCTGCCTATGCAAAACGGGAGCAAGAGCTAGGTGCTGAAGTCCTGCGTGAACTTGAGCGAAAGATTCTCCTTTCTGTCCTAGATAGAAAGTGGCGCGAGCATCTCTATGAGATGGATTATCTTCAAGAAGGAATTGGTCTTCGCGCGATGGCGCAGCGAGATCCACTTGTTGAATATCAAAAAGAGGGATATGAGCTATTTTCTGGAATGATGGATGCAATTAAGGAAGAGCTAGTTGGATTCTTGTTTAATGTTGAAGTCAAGGTTGAAAATGAACACGTCGAAGCAAAGGGCGTTACTCCAGCTGCTCCAAAGCAAGAGCTTCGTTATTCATCGCCAAGTGAAAGTAGTCAGGCTTCAAGCTCATCGCCGGCAGTAATTGGCGGAGTATCTAGAAATTCACCTTGCCCATGTGGATCTGGAAAGAAATATAAACGCTGCCATGGAGCTGCATAGCTTTCTATATCAGGCTTAACTCAGTACAGAGCCATTTATGATCGACCCCTTCAAAGCGTGCAACAACAGCCCTAATTCTCTCTTTGAAAATCAATGTTGCGTTTAGTTCAACGACTCCAACTATTGGCTGGCTTCTTCTAACACTTTTGATCTTGGGAACCTCCTTCAAGCTTCCTACTTGAGTAAGAAGTGAGTTATAGGTGTAGCGGTGTGTGGTACGAGCAACTTGAGATGCGGGGCGCCTTGCAGCCATAATCTCAAGAGTGGTAATTAGATAAGTCAGAGTCCAGCGCGTGGCATTGGGAAGTTCTGCAAGAGTAGAAGGAGTGGGGGCAAAATCTGCTTCATAGTTCTCGCCATGGCTAGTTGGAATTAGATAGAGCTTGTTGCTTTCCTGGCTTACATCTCTTCCAAAAAGAGGAGTTGAATAAAAGCTATTTTGCTCAAATAGCTCTAATGCCGGATGATCCAATAAATCATAATCAGACAGATCAAATCTTTTACTTCTTATTCCTGCTTCATTTTTCATAGAGTGAGCATGGTTATTAAATGCGAAATAACTATCATCTAAAAGGATGAGGCATTGTCCACAGCTTGTTAATACCTGCATTTTGGTTGTGGAAGTAGGGGCTCATGAGGGCAAGAAATTGGATATTCATTGCCAATGAAAAATACCAATAAGCTTCAGAAAAATTCCTTTAACTTCTCTGTCCGTAGTTATCTTAAAACGATTTTAGGTGGATGCTTAATCGCTGCTTCATTTATCTCAGCTCTAGTCATCTCCAATTCATCGAGCCGGATGATCACAGTTTGGAGCGCAGCGGTTGACCTTGACAAAGGAGAGGTAATTACGGCAGAAGATGTGGTTATCAGCAAAGTTTTGTTACCTGGTAATGCTGGAAACTATATCGATGGACAGGTCTCAATCATTGGAAGCTCTGTAGTTAGAGAAATTGGAATTGACGAATTGATACCAGCCTATGCACTAAGTAGCCAGGTAGATCAGCAGCTCCAGCAGGTTCCGATTGCTATCGCCTTTTCTCAAGTGCCAAAAGATATTGGCAGTGGACAACGAGTTGATATTTATGGAATCACTAAATCTGAAATACGCTCGCAAAGCCTTGAATCTGGCAGATATAAAAGTCGCTTGATTGCAAGTGATTTGGTCATAGATCAAATAGATAACCAGGCAAATACTCTAGGAGGGGACTTAGTATTAACGCTGCTTGTCCCAAGGCCAATAATTCCAAACCTGATTGAGGATATGGGAAATTACGACTTTATTCTGGTGGGAAATCGGTGAAAATAAATTTAATCACCGCACTAAGCTCTCATCAAGTTGAAGACCAAGTTATTGAAGTTCTGCTAAAACATGACTTCCTGCTCCAAAAGCGCCTACTGTCGCCATCAGATTTTGATTCAAAGTTAATTTCAAGCATCTCTGCTGTTCGCATCTTAATAATTTCGGATAGGGACTTTGGATTAGATTGGCGCGAGATAAGAAGAGAAACTGATGAGAATCTTTCAATTCTTATTCTTGATGTGGATAAGAGATTTAGTAGTGATGAGATATTGCAACAAGCTAATCAGGCTTTAAGAGTAAGTAATGAGGTTCTCCCAACTGGAGACTCATTCCGTAGAGATTCTTGGGTTTTATTTACTGGCTCTGATGGCTCTCCTGGAATTTCAACTCTTGCGCTAAATACCGCCCAGGAATACTCCAAATTAGCTCAGATGTTGCTCATCGATGCAGATCTTTCCCAGCAGAGTCTGTCTCAGATGGTGGGGGAGAGAATGAGTTATCAGCGAAGTTCTCTTAATAACGCTCTATCCCTTCAGAGCATTGCTTCTTTTGATGAGATTGAATCTAGAGAAAATGAGAGCGTCTTTATTGATGTTGGAAGCGCGCCGGTAATGAGTCAAGCGGTATCTGATCGACGCACAAGAGGAAAGTTTTTTATGCAGGCCCTGAGTAGTTGTTCTCATCTAATTTACGTAATTCATCAAGATAGCCGCGCCCTCTATCAATTAGAGCAATTCCAAGAGTCATTAAAGATGTTCTCATCCGAGCTAAATGTGATTTATCTACTCAACAAAGAGAGTAGTAGCTCCAGCCGCCCCCTTTTTCGCAAAAGCTTTAGAAGCAAGATCGACGGCAAGCCTCACTTCTTTATGCCCTATGAGTATGGCAATTTAGAGCGGGCACGCAATCGATATGCCACTTTATCTGAAGTTAACTCTCGCAGTAGCCTCTCTCGAGCGCTCCGGGAGTTAGCCACTTATCTCCATAAAATAATCTGAAGTACTCTTTCGCCTATGCCTTTTCGCCATCTGCTCTCAGATCAGAGTTCGCTAACAAGTGATGATGTATTGCGTCTTGGCGAATTAACTGCTGAATGGCAATTGCTTGCTGACATTTCATTCGCAGATTTAGTGTTATGGATTCCAAAGCGCAAAGATGAAAAGAGTTGGCCGGAGGGACATCGCACTATTGCCCAGATTCGCCCTATGACGGCAGCAACAGTTTTTACTCAAGACTTAATGGGCAATGAGGTGGCATGGGGGTCTAGACCAGATATTGATCAAGCGCTATCAAGTGGTGAGATTGTTAGAGATAGTAGGGCTGAGCAAGTTGGAGAGATAAAGATCAAGGTTGAGTGCATTCCAGTCTTTTTTGCTGGTCGAGTAATAGCAGTAATTTCACGTCATAGAAATCTTGAGACGATGAGAACGCCGTCACGGCTGGAATTAAATTATCGCGAGATTGCTAACCACATCTATCGAATGATTGCTGAGGGAAACTTTCCCGTAAAGGACAATGTCTATCTGGCAGAGGCTGCTCCAAGAGTTGGCGATGGCTTGGTAAGACTAAATGTTGCAGGAGAAGTTCTCTTTGCTAGTCCAAATGCTCGATCTGCATTCAATCGAATTGGTTGGGATAAAGACCTTGAAGGGCAGAACCTTGGTCGAGTTTTAGATTCTCTTGTTAGCCAATCTTCACCGCTTAATCCACGGGAGGAGAATTGGCAGATAACTATGAGTGGTAAGCAATTGAGGCGAGATGAGTTTGAAAACAGTGGCGGAGTACTGGATCTTTTAGCAATGCCATTAACTGAAGGTGATAATCGAATTGGGGCTGTTGTTCTTGTTCACAACGTTACAGAGCTAAGAAGGAAAGATAGAGCTTTAATCAGTAAAGATGCCACCATTAGAGAGATTCATCATCGGGTAAAGAATAATCTGCAGACTGTTTCAGCTCTGCTTCGCCTTCAAGCAAGGCGAATTGATGATCCAAAAGCTAGCGCTGCTATTGAGGAGGCGGTTAGAAGGGTGGTTTCAATTGCCCTGGTTCACGAGACTCTCTCTGCTACCGCGCAGGATTTAGTGCAATTTGATGAGGTCATTACCAAGATAATTCAAGGTGCATCAGAGTTAAATATCAGGCCAAATGAGATCCAGATAAAGAAGGTCGGCCAATTTGGCCCTATCTCCTCAATGGTTGCAACGCCTCTTGCCTTGGTATTAACAGAGTTGATCCACAATGCTTTAGAGCATGGTTTGAGTCAAAGTGGTGATTTGGTAGAGCTAAGAATTAATAGAAGTGGAAAATCTATGACTGTAACAGTTGTGGATAATGGAGCCGGAATTCCAGGGGACTTCTCACTTGAATCAAACACAAATCTCGGTTTGCAGATTGTTCAGACTCTAACTAAAAATGAGTTAGCTGGAAAAATAGAGTTTATTAAACCAAATATTGGAACTCAGGTTCAGATTTCTTTTCCGCTAGAGCGTTAAAGAATTACTCCTCGAAGTTATTTTCAGATAAACGTGCACGATTTCTAGCAGCGCGGCGCTTCATAGCTCGTCTTTCATCCTCAGATAGCCCGCCCCAGACTCCAGAGTCTTGGCCGCTTTCAAGTGCCCATTGCAAACAATCTTGTCTAACTATGCAAGGCATACAGACTTTTTTAGCTTCTTCAATTTGAGCAATCGCAGGCCCAGTATTTCCAACAGGAAAGAAGAGTTCAGGGTCAATATCGCGGCACGCAGCGCGGTGGCGCCAATCCAAGCTCATAAGACCTCATCAATATTCAGGCAAGGGGCAGTTCGGGGAAACCGAGATTGACCATTCTTGCGTCTTTGGGTGTAATGCGAACCAGATTTGGGCGCGATTACTGCCATATTATCCCCGCCAAAACATCTTAACTCAAGAGTCTCGCCCCGCGATTTCACAGAAAGTTAGTGAGGTAGAGCGCTAGAGCTCTGTAATTAAATTGAATTTTGAATATTTCTTAGATCAAGTGCCCCCGACAGGATTCGAACCTGTGCACCCGCCTCCGGAGGGCGGTGCTCTATCCCCTGAGCTACGGGGGCGCTTTGGAAAAGATTATCAGTGATTCCTCTGCCAATATTGGCCCATGAAAGAACGAGCGTATTTTGCAACTGGTTGCTTCTGGGGAGCAGAGCGAAGATTCTGGAATCTATCTGGAGTGATCACAACTTCAGTTGGATATATGGGTGGAACTACTAAATCACCAACATATCAAGAGGTCTGCACTGGAAAAACTAATCACGCTGAAATGGTTGAGGTAGTTTTTGATCCAGAGCAAATTTCATATCAAAGACTTCTTGAAGAGTTCTGGGTGATGCATGATCCAACCTCACTAAATAAGCAAGGCGGAGACATTGGAACCCAGTATCGCAGCGCAATATTTACTACCACTGCTGAGCAGTTAGAGCTTGCCCAAAAAACTCGTCAGGTTTATAACGATGTGCTTAAGAGCGCAGGACTTGGTGAAATTGTTACTCAGATTCAAAGTGCAGATGGACATGAATATTTCTTGGCGGAGGAATACCACCAAAGATATTTAGAGAAGAATCCCAATGGATATGACTGTCACTCAAGTACTGGGATTGCATATCCAGCTCTAAAGGCTTAAGGAGAAAGTAATGTCTTATAGCGAATCTGAACTTCCTAAAATCAATCCCAAGACTGGAAAGGCATTTCCAGTTCAATTAGATGATGAAAGTTTAGCTAAAAGCCTAGATCCACTCTCCTATGATGTATTGCGAAAAGCTGGAACAGAAGTTGCATTTACTGGAAAGTATTATGAGAGTGAAACCATTGGCGTTTTTAAGTGCAAAGCATGCAGCGCAGAGCTCTTTCGAAGTGAGACTAAATTCCACTCAGGCTGCGGCTGGCCTTCTTTCTATGCCCCAAAAAGTGATGATGCAGTGGTGCTATTAGAGGATCGCTCACTTGCTCCGCGAATCAGAACAGAAGTTCGTTGCGCTTCTTGTGGTTCACATCTTGGACATGTCTTTGAAGGTGAAGGTTATGCAGTGCCAACTGATCAACGTTGGTGCATCAACTCAGTAGCGCTAACACTTGAACCAAAAAACTCCTAGGCAATTTCAGTAGCGCGCCAGCAATACCAAGCTAAATGGCTGCGATATGGGCTATAGGTTTCACCTAATTTAAGAAGCTCAGCTGGCTTTATCTCACCTCTCATGCGATGAACCTTCTCCCAACCACGTCTGACTCCAAGATCTCCCACCGGCCACACATCCTGTCTGCCTAGTTGAAACATCAAAAACATCTCAACAGTCCAGACTCCAATTCCAAAGAGCGGCAGAAGCTGCTCTCTAATTTCTTCATCTTCTAGGCGATGAAGAGAGCTCATAGAAACCTTTGAGCTAAGGGCGGCTTGAGCTAACTCCTCTAAGGCTCTCGCCTTGGCTGATGAGCAACCAGTTTGCCTTAAATCACTTCTACTTATTCGACTAATCCCACTCGGTGAAATTCGGCCGCCAGATAGGTTCTTAACTCTTCCAATAATTGTTGCGGCAGCTTTAGTAGATAATTGCTGAGAGAGAATTGATGAAGCAAGTGTTGAAAAATTACTTTCCAAGGGTTTCTTTGTTTTAAGACCAAGAGGACAAGGCCCAGATTGCTTGATTATGGGTTTGAATCTGGGGTTTTTCTTTGCGATCTCCGCGGCGATCTTTCGCGATTGCGCCAGCGTGATTGCCATGAGAAGGCAGGGTAGCCATTTTCAGTTTTACAGTCTATTTTTAGCCGCTTACAGAGTTTTACAATCTCTATTTAGCTCTTTGCATTAAGGGCTTTGAAAGGTTTTCATGGCAGCCGGTATTAAGGAAGTCGCAACTGAGGCTGGAGTCTCTATCGCCACCGTTTCGCGAGCTCTTCGAGGTTTAAATCATGTTAATCCTGAAACTCGTAAGAAAATTCTTGATGCTGCAGAGAAACTTGGTTATCCCATCCCGCAAAGCTCTGCCAAAGCTTTATTTGGAAGGACTAATTCCGTTGGAGTAGTGGCCCCTTTTATCTCTAGATGGTATTTCGCTCAAGTTATTAATGGCGCAGAGCAAGCCCTTAGAGAGGCAGGCCTTGATCTGCTTCTCTATAACTTCTCGCAGATGAAAGGGCGCGAGCGATTATTCCAACATCAATTGCTAAAAGGTCGGGTAGATGCCTTGATTGTGATCAGCCTTCCACCAACTGAGGAAGAGTTTGATTCGATGTTAAGCCTTGGAATTCCAATCGCACTTGTTGGAATGCATCATGCGCAATGTTCTAGCGTGGCTATTGATGATGTTGCAGGGGCAAGGACAGCAACTCAGCACTTAGTTAATTTAGGCCATAAAAAGATTGCACTTCTATCCGGCCGGCCCGATGACCCATTTGGTTTTAGTGTTCCACAAGATCGCCGTAAGGGATTTATGCAGGTTCTAGCTGAGAGTGGATTGGAATTTAAGCCAACTCGTGAAGTCTTTGGTGATTTCACCATGCATGGCGCAAGTAGAGCGATGGATGATTTATTGGCGAGAGCAGATAGGCCAACAGCAATTTTTTGCCAATCAGATGAGATGGCACTTGGCGCGCTACAAGCAATTAGAAGAAATGGATTAAAAGTTCCTGATGACATTTCAATTATTGGATTTGATGGCCATGAAATGGCGGAGTTTTCAGACCTAACCACTATTGAGCAGCCCGTCTCCCTAATGGGGGAGATGGCTGCATGGTCGATTATGGAGCGATTAAAGCTTCCTAAGAGCGAATCACATTCACTAACTCTTCCAACTACCTTGGTAGTAAGGAATTCCACCAGGCGCTTGGAGGCATAGAAATTAATAGCCAAAAAGCATTGGATTGGTGGTCAAATTCTGCGATTTATCAGGTTTACCCACGCTCCTTTCAAGACACTAATGGTGATGGCGAGGGAGATTTAGTTGGCGTAATTTCACGACTTTCTTACCTGAAATCACTTGGCATCGATGCAATATGGCTAAGTCCTTTTTATCTCTCACCAAATAATGATGGTGGCTATGACGTTCAAGATCCAAGAGCGGTTGATCCAAGATTTGGCAGCATGGAAGATGCTGTTAATTTGATAAAGGCAGCGCATAAATCTGATTTAAGAATCATCGTTGATTTAGTTCCGAATCACTTCTCAACAGAGCATCAGTGGTTCAAGGCAGCTCTTCAATCGCTGCCTGGATCTTTAGAGCGTTCACGCTTTCATTTCTATGATGGACGAGGTGAAAGTGGAGAGATTCCGCCAAATAATTGGTGCTCAATATTTGGAGGTCCTGCCTGGAGCAGAGTTAAGGAAGTAGATGGCAAACCTGGCCAGTGGTATCTGCATTTGTTTGATTCCACGCAAGCTGATTTGAATTGGGAAAACGATGAGGTAAAAAAAGATTTTGAAAAGACGCTTCGCTTTTGGCTTGATAAGGGCGTTGATGGATTTCGAATAGATGTTGCTCATGGATTAGTTAAGGAAGATATTTTTAGAGATCATAGGGATCCAGAAGGATTGACTAGAGCCCTTCGCCTTGATGTTAGTGATATGGATAGAGTTGAGCGCGAATCACTTCTTGCTGATGTTCCATTTTTTGATAAAGAGGGAGTTCACGAGATTTATCGCAGTTGGCGAAAAATTCTTGACTCCTACGCAGGTCAGAAGATGAGCGTTGCCGAGGCATGGGTTCATCCCAGTTCAAGAGCGATGCGTTATGTAAGAAGTGATGAATTGCATCAGATATTTAACTTTGACTTTCTAATCGCGCCCTGGGATTCAGAATTTCTAGTAAGTGCAATCAATAAAACTCTCTCTGAAGTCGGGCAAGTTGGCGCCTCTCCTACCTGGGTGCTTTCAAATCATGATTCTCCAAGACTTGTAACAAGGCTGGGACGAGGGCAATTAGGAAGGCAGAGAGCAAGAGCGATGGCGCTTTTAACTCATGGCCTTCCCGGCGGTATTTATATTTATCAGGGCGAGGAGCTAGGGCTTGAAGATGGCAACCTTGAAGATAAAGATCGCCAGGATCCAGTCTTTTTTAGAACCAAAGGTGTTGATAAAGGGAGAGATGGCGCTCGAATTCCAATTCCTTGGAGTTCTCAATTACCAAATTATGGATTCACAACTACAAAACCTTGGTTGCCAATTCCAAGCACTTGGCAAGATCAATGCGTTGAAACCCAAGTAGATGCAGATAGCCATCTAACTCTTTATCGCAAGTCACTTCACATGAGAAAACTTTTATCGCGTCAGATAGCGCCATCAAATGGGATTACTTGGATTGATACCCCCAAGGGAGTTCTAGCCTTTAGCCGGGGGGATGATTTTTTCCTCTATGCCAACACCACAGGCCAGAGCCTTGAACTTAAACTTGAGAGCGATTGCCAGATCATCCTCTCCTCATCGGCTAAGGCTCAGTTAAAGTCAGACACGCTCACCCTGCCCGCTGAGAGCACCGTCTGGCTGGGGAAGATAACAAAATAGTTAGTATTTACGGCCCGTTTACAGAGGCTAACTATTGCTTGGCAGGGGGCCCCAGAGAAAGATGCGCTCTAACCTCCTCAGAGAAATCTGTGGAACTTCTATGGTCCTTTCGAAAGGGGAAACTATATGACCGCATCATTGCGGCGTCGTCGACTTCTGTTGGCGACTTCTTTATTCGCAGCGCTATCACTTGTATTAAGCGCATGCTCCAGCTCAGACGATTCTGCTGGTGGCGCAAATTGTGATGCCTACGAAGCGTATCAAGGCTTTGACGGAACAGAGGTAGAAATTTATTCCTCAATCCGTAGCCCAGAGGCAGAGATTTATCAAGAATCATTTGCCGAATTTGAAGAGTGCACTGGCATCACAATCAATTGGAATGGAACTGCTGAATTTGAAGCACAACTTCCAGTTCGTGTTGAAGGTGGCACAGCTCCAGATCTTGCAGTCTTCCCACAACCAGGTCTACTAAAGGCGATGGTTGCTACTGGAAAGATGTTCCCTGCAACAAGTGATGTATCAGCTAATGCAGATGAATTCTATGGAGCAGATTGGAAGGCATATGGAACCGTTGATGGAACCTTCTATGCCGCTCCACTTGGTGCAAACGTAAAGTCATTCGTCTGGTATTCACCAAAGACATTTGCTGATAACGGATGGACAATTCCAACAACTTGGCCAGAGTTACTCGCTCTCTCTGACAAGATTGCAGCAGAAGGCAAAGTTCAACCATGGTGCGTTGGCTTTGGCTCTGGAGATGCAACAGGTTGGGTTGGAACTGACTGGATGGAAGACATCATGCTTCGCGTTAATGACGCAGCAACATATGATGCTTGGGTTAATCACACTATGCCATTTAATGATCCAAAGGTCGCAGCAGTTCTTAAAGAAGCCGGTAAGGTTCTAAAGAATGCTAAGTACGTAGGAAATGTTTCAGCAATTGCCACAACTACCTTCCAAGAGGGTGGAGCTGGAATTGTTGATGGATCCTGCGCAATGCACCGCCAAGCTTCATTTATCGGTGGAATTCTCTCCGCTGATTACGGCGCAACCATTGTTACTCCAGACGACACTGATGTTGAAGGCGGAATAACTACCTTCTACTTCCCAGGTGTGACTGCTGATCAACGCCCTGCCCTTGGTGGCGGAGAGTTCGTTGGCGCATTCTCAGATCGCGGTGAAGTTGGAGCAGTTCAGCTTTACCTAACATCTCCTGAATGGAATAACAAGAAGGCAGCACTTGGTGGCTGGTTCTCAGCTAACAAGGGTCTAGATACTGCAAATGTTGCAGATCCAGTAAATAAGAATGCGGTTGAAATTCTCAAGAATGCAACCATCTTCCGTTTTGATGGATCAGATGCAATGCCTGCAGCTGTTGGTGCCGGTTCATTCTGGAAAGAAATGACTGCTTGGGTTGCAGAGAACAAGTCCGATAAGGCTGTTCTTGATGCAATCGAGAAGTCCTGGCCTAAGTCTTAAAAAGACTTCGGTATCTCAAGGAGCCTAAAAGCTTCTGAGAAGTAGTAGTTGTAAGGGGTGTAGCACTTAGAAAAGTTGCTACACCCCTTACGCAAAGTATCGCGCTTTGCAATAATGTTTATAGAAGTTATCAGAATTACGGCAGGGATTAATCACTCAGGGGGAGTTGAGGCTTGATGCTTGAGTTAGCAGCACGCCAATCTCAACTCGAACAGGCTGCCTCAAAGCTAACTGGGCTTGTAATTACAGTTATTGTCTTTGCAATATTTGTCAGCCTTGCTTTTTACTTAGCAGAAAGAACTTCAGAGCGCGTTCAGAGATATGTTAAGTACTTCCTTTTTCTTGCCCCAGCGCTAATTTTCCTTTTTATAGGCTTGATAGCCCCTGCTATCAGAACACTTTATCTATCTTTCAGGGATGCAAGAGGAGATAACTTTGTTGGTTTAGAGAATTACATCTGGGCCTTTACCCAACCCGAAATTCTTCAGATTTTGCGAAATACGGGTATTTGGATGGTTATCGCTCCCATTGCCTCAACTTCTCTTGGATTAACCATTGCAGTGCTTACAGATCGGATGAAGAGGCCTGGGTTAGTTAAATCTTTGATTTTTATGCCAATGGCAATCTCATTTGTTGGAGCCGGAATTATCTGGAAATTTGTCTATCAATTTCAACCAAATGATCGAGTTGCTGAAATTGGTCTACTTAGCCAGATAGCTGAGTGGTTAGGTTTTGTTCCAACGAATTGGATATTAACCGCGCCCTTAAACACCTTCTTACTAATCGTGGTATTTGTATGGATTCAGACTGGCTTTGCCATGGTGATTCTCTCTGCCGCAATCAAGGCAATCCCTGAGGAGATATTGGAAGCATCGATGCTTGATGGAGCAAGCGGCTGGAAGAGATTTGGAAAAGTAACAGTGCCTATGATTCGAGGAACCATCATCGTGGTGTTAAGCACAATTACTATTGGGGCTCTTAAAGTCTTTGACATCATCAGAACTATGACTGGTGGAAACTTTAAAACCAGCGTTATAGCCAATGAGATGTATAACCAGTCTTTTAGAGCGCTTAATTATGGAACTGGAAGCGCCCTAGCAATCATTTTATTCCTTGGAGTTATTCCATTAGTTGCCTATAACGTGATGCATCTGCGACGTGAGAGATCGGAGCGGTGATGGCAAAGGCGATAAAGCAAGGCAAAGTAGAAGTAGTTAAAAGCCATCTAAGCTCTCCCTGGGCTAGCTTTGTAGCGATTTTGGTGGCAGTTCTTTGGACAATTCCTACCTTTGGTCTATTTGTTACATCCTTAAGACCTCAGACAGGAATCAACTCATCTGGTTGGTGGACTGTACTTACCAAGCCAGAATTTACTCTTGAGAATTACAGCAGAGTCTTATTTGAAGGTCGCGGCGCAACTCCTCCTTTGAGTCAATACTTTGTAAATACCTTTGCCATTGTTATCCCATCAACAATTATTCCAATAACAATTGCAATCTTTGCTGCTTATGCCATTGCTTGGTTTGACTTTAGGGGAAGAAATTTTATTTTCTTTGGAATCTTTGCTCTCCAAGTAATTCCACTTCAGATGTCTCTAATTCCTCTGCTACAGCTCTTTTCAGGAGGACTTCATATTGGAAGCGTTACTATAATTCCAAGTTTTGGCATTACTGGAACCTTTATTCCAATATGGCTAGCTCACACTATGTTTGGACTTCCGCTGGCGATATTTCTGCTCCATAACTTTATTGCGCAATTGCCGAGAGAGTTAATGGAGGCAGCAAGGGTTGATGGCGCAGATTACTTCAAACTCTTTAGGCAAATAGTGCTGCCACTTAGCATTCCAGCAATTGCCTCCTTTGCAATCTTCCAATTTCTATGGGTTTGGAATGATTTACTTGTTGCTCTTACATTTGGTGGCGGCAAACGTGAAATTGCTCCTCTTATGGTCAGACTTGCTGAGATGACTGGAACTAGAGGGGGAGATTGGGAGTTATTAACAGCAGGCGCTTTCGTTTCTATATTGGTGCCGGTAGCTGTTTTCTTTGCGCTACAGAGATATTTTGTGCGCGGATTGCTCGCTGGATCTGTTAAGGGATAGCACCTTTTATTTAATTTGATTGCAGTGGCATACTGCTACCCATGGCCGAAGTTGTTAGAGCCCCTGGGCTAAATGAGCTAAGAGGCCGCAAGAGCGCTAAGTGGCGATTTTTCCCCAGCGATGTTCTGCCCCTACCAGTTGCTGAAATGGATTTCCCGATAGCAGAACCAATTAAGCAAGCACTTCATGACATGGTTAATCGCTCTGATACGGGCTATTTAGGTCCGATGCCAGAGCTATTTGAAGCATTTTCTAAGTTTGCAGATACGCGTTGGGGATGGAAAGTTGATCCTGCACATATTCGCACCGCAACTGATGCTGGAGTTGCAGCAGTTGAAGTAATTCGAACTCTATTAAAGCCTGGCGAGAAACTGATGGTTAATTCTCCAGTTTATGAAAATTTCTGGACCTGGCCTAAAGAAGTTAGTGCAACCTTAGTTGATGTTCCACTAAAGCAAGAGGGAGAGAGTTACTGGCTTGATTTAGATGGTATTGAACGAGAATATAAAGCTGGAGTAAAAGTTCATCTGCTCTGCCATCCACACAATCCAGTAGGAGTTATCTTTGAAAAAGAAGTGCTAGTAACGCTTGCTTCATTGGCTAAAAAATATGGTGTTGTAATTTTAAGCGATGAAATCCATGCACCACTTGTCTATAAAGGACGCGATTTTCAACCCTTTATGGCCATTAGTGATGATGCCCGCGAAGTATGTGTGGCTATCTCTGGCTCTGGAAAAGCCTTTAATCTAGCTGGACTTAAATGCGCTCTAATCATTACAGGATCAGATGAGCTAAAGCAGCGAATTAACGCAATGCCTGAATCTGTTGGCTATCGAGCCTCAATATTTGGAGCAGTTGCAACAGCTGCTGGCTTTAGTCAATCAATTGATTGGTTAGATGGTGTCATTGCAACACTTGAGGAGAATAAGGTTTTGATCAGGAATCTAATTGATAGCAAGATTCCCTCGATTACCTATCGAGAGCCTGACTTTAGCTATTTGGCCTGGCTTGATCTCTCTGCTCTTAATTTAGGAGATGACCCGGCCAAGCATCTTTTGGAGAGAGGAAAGGTAGCTTTCAAAGGTGGTTATATGTATGGGCCAAACCATAAGCAATATATTCGCTTTAACTTTGGAACCAGCCCTGAGATTATTACTGAGGCATTTGATCGCATCCTTAAATCTCTATGAAGAGATATGACGCGGTAGTCATTGGCAGTGGTCATAACGGCCTGGTTGCAGCTTGCTATCTAGCGAAAGCTGGAAAGAGCGTTTTAGTTCTGGAGAAAAGCGCCTCACTCGGGGGAGCAACAACGAGTGTTAAGGCATTTAAAGGAGTTGATGCCAAACTCTCTAGATATTCATATTTAGTCTCACTACTACCAGATCAAATCGTTAAAGATTTATCACTTGATTTTGAAACTATTGGCCGAAAAGTATCTTCCTATACCCCCTACTTTGATGGTGAGAGTGATAAGGGGCTATTGATTAATTCAGAGTTTGATCAAGAAAGTAGAGATTCACTCTCTGAGCTAACAGAAAGTGATGATGAAGCAATCGCTTGGGAGAACTTCTATCAATCTATTAAGGAGTTTGCTGAAGTAGTTGCCCCAACTATGTTAAAGCCAGTACCAACAGAGTCAGAGATAAAGGAGTTGGTAGATCCACTTACCTGGATAGAGCTCGTTGAAAATACCTTAGCTCAGAGCCTGTACGATAATTTCTTCGATGATTTAGTAAAAGGTGTAGTCCTTACCGATGGGCTTATCGGCACCTTTACTAGCGCTGATGATCACCTGGCTAATAAGTGCTTTATCTATCATGTTATTGGAAACTTAAGCGGGCAGTGGCGAGTTCCCAAAGGCGGGATGGGCGTTCTAGTGGATCAACTGCTAATTAGGGCCAAGCAACTAGGTGTTGAAATAGCTGCTAGCCAAGAGGTTACTTCAATTACTCAAGGTGATAATCATCTACTGATTAAGACGATAGATGGGCAGAGCTATGAAGCAAGAGTTGCGCTAGCAAATTGCGCCCCTACGGTATTAGAGAAGATCACTGACTTTAAGGCGCCACCACTTCGAGATGGTTCGCAGGTGAAGATAAATATGGTTTTGAAAGAGCTACCAAAGCTAAAAAGTGGCGTTGATCCAAAAGTAGCCTTCGCTGGAACATTTCATGTAAATGAGAGCTACTTTGAATTAGAGCAGGCTTTTGCTCAAGCAAGACTTGGTCAAATTCCAGATGTCATTCCCTCCGAGCTTTACTGTCATACCCTCACTGATCCAACAATTCTTCATCCAGATTTGATAGCTGCTGGATATCAAAGCCTTACTCTCTTTGCCTTGCATCTTCCAGCCTCACTCTTTGATAACGAGCATGACCGGATTAAGGCTGAGGTGAGTAAGAGAATTTTGGATGGTTTTAGCCAGTACCTGGAGAGGCCAATTGAGAGTTATCTAGCTAAAGATAGTGACGGCCATCTCTGTATTGAGGTTAAAACCCCGCAAGAGTTAGAAAAAGAGCTTGGACTACCCAGAGGCAATATCTTTCATAGCGATCTCGAATTTCCTTGGAAGCAGGATGCGGATAGCAGAAAGTGGGGAGTTGAAACTAATTCAGAGCGAATTTTCCTAGCCGGTGCTGGTGCGCTTCGTGGCGGTGGGGTTAGTGGAATTGCTGGACATAACGCTGCTATGGCTGCGTTGGAAACTTTAGCAAAGCTGCCATAGAATTAAGCCATGTTTAAAGCAATCAGAAGAATTACAGCGCTCGTTGCTTTAATTGCTGTTGCTATAAAAGGCGCTCTCTCATTCTTATCTTGGGTTGAAAAACAAGAAGATGTTGAAGCGGTTTGGTCCGAAGACGAGGATTTAGAAGAAGCTTTCTAGTGAGCGATACTTATATTCCTGGAACTTGTAATCTAGGCAAAGCCGAAGTTCGTAGCCGCCAAATAGTTGCACTTGTTGGTCTTGTTGCAACATTGATTCTGGCAACCGGCTTAATTGCTAGCTCTGCCCCTCAAGCCTCAGGTTTAACTCTCTTTGCCCCACTTATGGTCTTTGCTGTCGGCTTTATTCAATCCAGAAGAAAATTCTGTCTTGCCTATGGCCTTGCTGGAACTTTCAACTTGGGAAAACTCGGTCAGATTTCAAAGGTCGCAAATCCAGAAGATAAAGCTGCTGATCGCAAAACCGCTCTTTCAATCCTTGCTCAAGCAACAGCGCTAGCGCTAGGCCTAACTGGAGCAATTACTCTCCTGCTGCTGTAAAAAATTCAGGCTTAATTCTCAGTTAATTCCTGAGGATAGCTCTTGCCTGCGCTGCAGAGATAGGAGTACGTTGGCATAGTTACAAGCTTGATTATGCTCTAGCGATCGTTAGGAGAGCGATGAAGATAATAATTCACAACCATGGAGAAACGTTAGCGATAGATTTTCAAAAGATTGCAGTTGAACGCTTAGAGAGATTAACTCGATTTAGTATTCCAATAGAGAGAATTGATGTCGATGTAAAACATGAGGCAAACCCAAGATTTGGAAAGAGCTCTCATCGAGTAATTCTCACCTCCCATGGAAGTGGGCCACTTCTTCGAGCAGAGGGCTCCGGCTTTAATGATTTAGCAGCATTTGATGAGGCAGCCGAAGCTGTTGAACTTCAACTACGAAAGCGCCACGAGCGAAGCAAAGACATTGATCGGACTAGTCTTCGAAAGCTGCGTGGTGCAAAGAATTAGCAAGATTGCTAATAGCAAGTAAGTGCTGCCTTAGACTTATCTTCTAACTTTTCCTCATTTTAGGAAGGCAGAGCGCGTGATTGAAGATCTAGATAAAGCGCTATCACGCGCGCAAGAAGTGTTAACTAGCCCAGAATCAATCAGGCGGATCTGCATTTCTGGAAAGGCTAAGGGCAAACAACCAGAGCAAGTGCGGATCGATATTCGCCCAGTTGCTCTTAAGGCAGGGCTACATTGGCAGGCAGTAAGCCATGATGGAAAGCGCGACACAACAAAGAATCTTGCTCTAGGTGAGCTCTCTTTAGCCAGGTTGTTTAAATTAGGTTATGCAAACATTTTGATTGAGAGTACAAGCCAGGAGATAAATCTTCGCTTAACAAAGTCAGGTGAGGCTCAATTTTCAATAAAGCGAGTTGAGCTAGATGCAGCTGAGCTAGCTCACGATAGGTCTAAAGAGCGGCTATTGAGCGCAGATGATGAAATATTTATCGAGCTGGGCATCTCAGACCATAATGGAAAACTAAAGCCCAGCAGGAGCGATAAGTTCATTCAGGTTCAAGAATTTCTAAAGATTTTGAGTCATAGCCTTGATGAGAAGCGAGATAAGAACCAAGAGCTGAAGGTAATTGATCTGGGATGTGGCCATGCCTATCTAACCCTTGCAGCCCATAAGTATTTAAAGAAGCAGGGGCATGAGGTGAAAACCTTAGGTATTGATGAGAGGCAAGACAGTAGAGAGCGAAATGTAGCTCTGGTTGAGAAATTGAAAATGAGTAAAGAAATTACATTTCAGGCAACGAAAATAGCAAACCTAGAGTTAGCTAACTTTGATATTGCAATTGCACTTCATGCCTGTGACACAGCAAGTGATGATGCGATTTCTTGGGCAGTTAAAAGTGGAGTAGAGATGATTCTGGTTGCCCCTTGCTGCCATCATGATATTCAAAGACAGATGAAAGAGGCGCCAGCTCCATGGAATATTGCTATTAAACATGGAATTATTCATGAGCGAGTTGGCGATATTCTCACCGATTCAATAAGAGCAGGCGTGTTAAAGATTTTGGGATATCGCAGCGATATCATCGAATTTGTTGCGGGGGAGCACACACCAAGAAATCTGATGATTCGCGCTTTCAAAACTGGAGCTCCGGCGCAGAGGGCTGATATTGCTGAGTTAGAGCAGATCATTACGCAGTGGAAGATTGAGCCTGCCTTAATGGTTCGCCTTAAAGATGAGCTCTCAGTTAGGCTTGGCTAATGTCCTCAAAGCAATCCAGTGGCAAAGTTTTAGCCTCACTTCCAGTTGGGCAAAAAGTTGGAATTGCTTTTTCTGGGGGCCTTGATACCTCTGTTGCAGTTGCCTGGATGAGGCAGAAAGGAGCCCTTCCTTGTGCTTACACCGCAGATCTTGGTCAATACGATGAGAGCAATATCGAAAGTATCGCTTCAAGAGCAAAAGATTATGGAGCAGAAATTGCTCGCCTTATTGACTGCAAGAAATCTTTAGTTGAAGAGGGCCTTGCTGCTTTAGCATCTGGTGCTTTTCATATTAGAAGCGCTGGAAAAATTTACTTCAACACCACTCCTCTTGGAAGAGCTGTTACGGGAACACTTCTAGTTCGAGCGATGCTTGAAGATAACGTTTTGATCTGGGGCGATGGCTCAACCTATAAGGGAAATGACATAGAGCGTTTCTATCGCTATGGCCTGCTAGCAAATCCTGAGCTAAAGATTTATAAGCCATGGCTTGATAGCGATTTTGTCGCAGAGCTTGGCGGTAGAAAAGAGATGTCAGATTGGCTTAAGAGCCATAATTTGCCTTATCGCGATAGTGCTGAGAAGGCTTACTCAACAGATGCCAATATCTTGGGAGCAACTCATGAGGCTAAGAAACTTGAAGAGCTAAATAGTTCTATTGAGATTGTTGAGCCAATTATGGGAGTCAAGTTCTGGGATCAAGCAGTAGCAATAGCCCAGGAAGATGTGAAGATAACCTTCAAGTCGGGAAGACCAGTTGCAATAAATAATAAAGATTTCAGTGATGTCGTTGAGTTGATGAAGCAAGCTAACTTGATCGGTGGCCGACATGGCCTTGGAATGTCAGATCAAATTGAGAATCGAATTATTGAGGCAAAGAGCCGAGGCATCTATGAAGCACCTGGAATGGCGCTGCTATTTATTGCCTATGAGCGCCTGCTAAGCGCAGTTCACAACGAAGAGACTCTGGCTAATTATTATCAATCAGGAAGAAAGCTTGGGCGCCTTCTTTATGAAGGAAGATGGCTCGATCCACAATCGTTAATGCTTAGAGAATCACTAACTCGCTGGGTGGCATCGGCTGTAAGCGGTGAAGTGGTCTTAAGACTTAGACGAGGCGATGATTACTCAATTATTGATACAAAAGGTGAGAACTTTAGTTATCACCCAGAGAAACTTTCAATGGAGAGAACGCAGGTAGCAGCCTTTGGACCAGAGGATCGAATTGGGCAATTGACGATGCGTAATCTAGATATTGCAGATACTAGGCAGAAGCTTGAAATGTATCGAGACCAGGGCCAGATTGGTAAGGGAAACTTTGATTTAGTAGAAATTGAAAATCAGAAAAACACAGAGACGAAGGGTCAATAAATGGCAACCAGTGCGATATCAAAGATTCTCGATAACTTTCTAGAGGAGGGAATCAAGCTATCGCCAATTGGAGCAACCATGCTTGGGGTTCCTGGTTTTGATGATCAATTAGATGACCTTTCAATGGCAGGCAATGAGAAGCGAGCAGAGCTAACTCGAAAAGCCCTTGAGGCAATAAAGAATGAAACTCCGATTAATGAGTTTGATCGAATCGCCAAAGATGTGGCAGTAGAGCGCCTAACCTCTGAACTAAATCTCAATGACACCTTTGAGGCGCGTATTCTCTTTAATCTCATCTCATCTCCGGTGACAAGCATTCGTCAGGTTTTTGAGATGATGAAGGCAGATCAAGCAGAAACGGTTTCAAATGTCACAAAGCGCCTTAATGGAATTGAGGCAGCATTTGCGGGATGGAAATCATCTTTGGAATTTGCGGCAGATAAAGGAAAATTCAATTCCCGTAGACAAGTTCTAGCAACCGCTGGTCAGTTAGAGTCTTTTTCAAAAGGTGCATTTACTGCAGTTGCCAAGAAATTCAACCCTGCCGGTGATAATCAAGCTTTACTGGATGCAGCAAAGAGCGCTGAGGCTGCTTGCGTTTCACTTTCATCTTGGATGCGCGATTCTTATGCGCCTAAGTGTCCGGCAGTTGATGGCGTAGGCGAGGAGCGATACAAGATGTGGGCTCGCCATTTCACCGGAGCAAATCTTGACCTGCGTGATACCTATGAGTGGGGAATCAAACAACTAGAGATTATTAATGAGCGGATGTGGGGCGCAGCAAAGAAGCTCTATCCAGATGCAAAAACTCTTAGGGAAGTTGCAGATCGCCTTGAAGCAGATCCGAGATACACCGTTGTCGGCGAAGAAGAATTACTTAAAAAACTTAAGGAGTTCATAGCTGCTGCTGTGGAGAGACTTGATGGAAAAGAATTTGATATCGATCCTAGAATTCGAAACTGCGAAGCACGCCTTGCTCCGCCGGGCGGCGCTTCTGCTGCCTATTACATGGGACCAAGTGAGGATTTATCAAGACCTGGAACAACTTGGTATCCAACCATGGGAAGAAAGACTTTTGGATGGTGGCATATCGTTTCAACTTGGTATCACGAAGCAGTTCCAGGACATCACCTGCAAGTTGCAACTACAAAGATAAACACCGATCGTCTCAATCGCTTCCAGCGCAATAGAGTCTGGGTCTCAGGATATGGCGAAGGCTGGGCGCTTTATGCAGAGCGCCTGATGGATGAACTTGGCGCATTTGAAGATCCAGGTTATGAGATGGGATATCTCTCAGCACAAGGGCTAAGAGCGGCACGCATCGTTGTTGATATTGGAATGCACTGTGGTTATAAAGACTTTAATGGTGAGATTTGGAACGCTGAGTCTGCATTTAAACTTCTCCATGAGAGAGCTTTACTTGATGAAATCTCTGCACGAAGCGAAGTGGATCGCTATCTTGGTTGGCCAGGACAGGCAATTTCTTACAAAGTTGGAGAGCGCTTCATGATGGAGGCAAGGGAGGATGCAAAGAAGAGGCTTGGAGCTACCTTTAATCTAAAGAAGTTCCACTCTTATGTATTAAATCTTGGACCTATGGGCCTTGATCCGTTTAAGCGTGAAATGGCCGCTTGGGACGGAAAGTAATTCTCGGCTAGAATCACCCTGTTGTTTCCGGGGTCGGTGTAATTCCGAACCGGCAGTTAAAGTCTGCGACCCGCTTGCATCCAGCTAGCGGTGGACTTGGTGAAACTCCAAGACCGACGGTTAAAGTCCGGATGAGAGGAAACAAATTGCGTGCATCCTTGCGCGCACTCTTTTGCGCACCCCGGAAAACTATTCGGGGGTGGCGATAATGATAAATGCAGAATCTGTGATGCGTCGCGCCAACGAAATTTCAAAACTAGGTCTTGGCAAAAGCACACCTAATCCAATTGTTGGAGCAGTGATTGTTGGCGATGATAGCCAGATTATTGGTGAAGGTTTTCATCACAGCCAAGATGGCGGAAAACATGCTGAAGTTGTTGCAATTAGTAAAGCTGGACAGAGAGCAAGAGGTGCAACGCTTTTTGTAACGCTGGAGCCTTGTAATCACATAGGAAAAACTCCGCCCTGTACTGAAGCAATAATTGCTGCAGGCATAAAGAAAGTAGTTTTTGCAGTTAGTGATCCAAACCCGATAGCCCGTAAGGGAGCGCAAGCATTAACTGATGCAGGCATAATTGTTCAGCAAGGTCTTTTAAAAGATGAGGTTGCCTTCACCAATAGGGCATGGCTAAAAAAGATAAAGAGCTCGCATCCCTACATAACTATAAAGATTGCAGCAAGCCTTGATGGAAAAGTTGCTGCGCTCGATGGAGGCTCAAAATGGATTACAAGTGAGATTTCAAGATCTGATGTGGCAATTCTTCGCAGTCAATGTGATGCAATTGTTACTGGCACAGGGACAGTTCTTGCCGATGATCCATCTCTAACGGTTAGAAATATCAAGCGCGAAAACTTTGAGTTCAAGCCCGTGCGGGTAATACTTGGAAAACGAGAGATTCCGCTTGATTCAAAGGTTTTACATAAGAGCGCTGAAACTATTCAAATAAAGGGAAATGATCTAGGCCAGCTGATGGAATTGGCAAAAGAGCGCGCCTGGAATCAGATACTTATTGAGGCCGGCCCAACCTTAACTAGCGCATTCCTTAGAGCTGGATTATTTGATGAAGTTTTTCTCTATCAAGCGCCAACTCTTCTTGGATCAGGCCTTGATTTCGCTAGTCAGCTTGAGATTAAAACCCTTAATCAAAGATTAGATCTTGAGCTTCTTTCAGCGGATTTACTTGGAGATAAGGAAAAGAATCTAAGGCTTCATCTATTGGCGGTGAGCAAATAGTGTTCACAGGTCTTGTTGCTGATAAAGCTAAGGTAATTTCAATTGCTATAGGCTCAGAATCTGCTGTAATTCAAATTGAGAGCGTACTTACCCCTGAAATAAAGGTAGGGGATTCAGTGAGCATCAATGGAACTTGCCTGACTGCAATTGAATTAAACTCAAATAGTTTTAAGGCTGATGTGATGATTCAAACACTCAGGGTGACAAGCCTTGGAGAACTTAGCGAAGGTGATTTTGTTAATCTGGAGCTAGCCATAAGGGCAGATTCAAGACTTGGTGGACACATTGTTCAAGGACATGTCGATGGAGTTGGCAGTGTTATCGAGAACTCACCAGGTGAGAAGTGGAACAAGTTTGTAGTCAGAGTTCCTAAAAACTTAAGCAAATACATAGTAAATCAGGGCTCCATTGCAATTGATGGAGTGTCACTTACCGTGGGTGAGATATCGGATGACTTACTAACGCTCTGGCTTATTCCAGAGACTCTTGAGAGAACTAATCTGGCCCAGAAATCTAGTGGAGATATTGTAAATATTGAAGTTGATGTTATCGCTAAATATGTTGAGCGCCTTTTGAATAGAGGTCAGTCGTGAATAATTCAAGAGATAAAGCGCTAGAAACCTTTAGGGATGGTGGCTTTGTAATTGTTACTGACGATGCAGATCGAGAAAATGAAGGTGATCTATTCCTTCTTGCTAGCGCTGCCACAACAGAGAAGATTGGCTTTATGATTCGCTATACCTCTGGAGTTATCTGTGTAGCGATGACCGAGGAGCGCTCAAGGCAGTTGCATCTCCCACTTATGGTTAAACAGAATCAAGATACCAAGCGAACTGCATTTACCGTAACAGTTGATGCTAGGCATGAGATAACCACTGGAATCAGCGCAAAAGAGCGCGCAAACACAATTAGAGCTTTAGCAGATTTAAGCTCCACAGCAGAGGACTTCATAAGACCTGGCCACATCTTCCCGCTCATTGCTCATGAAGGTGGTCTTGCTGCAAGACGCGGGCATACCGAAGCCATCGTTGAGATGTGCAAGCTGGTGGGTGAAAATCAAGTTGGAGTTATTAGTGAGTTAGTCAATGAAGATGGTTCGATGATGCGCGGCGAAAATCTAACTAGATTCGCCAGCGAACAAGGCATTCCTATCCTAAGCATTGCCCAGCTTATGAGCGCCCTAGAAGGTTCAAATAAAGTAGATAGCCAGAAGGATTTTCTTCTTAATTGGGCAGATCTTCCACGAAGTAGTTCTGGCCAAATTAAGCCGTGGCAGATTGCAACTTTCCTGGGTCGAGGCGGAGTTGATCATGCGTTATTGAAATTTGGAAGTATTGATGCCATTAAGCCACTTCTAGTGCGAATTCACTCAGAGTGTTTAACTGGTGATGTACTGGGCTCACTTCGCTGTGATTGTGGATCACAACTAGAGCGGGCGATGAATGAGATTGAAAGCTCTGGATCTGGGTTAATCATCTACTTGAGAGATCAAGAGGGACGAGGCATTGGACTATCTGAAAAAATCAAGGCTTATCAACTCCAAGATCAAGGCCTTGACACTGTTGATGCCAATCTAGCTCTTGGCCACAATATCGATGAACGAGACTTTGGTGATGCAGCTGAAATCCTTAACTCTTTGAAAATCAATTCGGTAATCTTGTTGAGCAATAACCCTGAAAAGCTAGAAACTCTTACTTCAAGTGGTATCAAAGCAAGCCTTCAAATTCTCTCCGGAGACATCAATACCTTTAATGAAAAATATGTAGCGACTAAAAAAGAGAGACTGGGGCATAAATAATGTCGGGTGTAGTTCCAAAAATATCACTTGGTGACTTGAGCCAATTTAGGGTTGCAATAATCTCTGCTAGCTGGCATGAGCAGATCTGCGCTGATTTGATCGCAGGTGCTAGAAAAGCTTTAGATTCGGCGAAAATTAAGCCAGAACCAGTCATCTATGTCCCTGGCTCTTTTGAATTACCCCTTGCTGCTCAATTAGCTCTTGATAGCGGCTTTGATGCTTCCGTTGTGCTTGGAGTTGTTCTAAGAGGTGAGACTCCACACTTTGATTATGTCTGCCAGGGAGTAACGCAGGGGATTATGCAAGTATCTCTTTCAAGATCTAAGCCCATTGGCTTTGGAGTTTTAACTGTCGACACTGTTGAGCAAGCAATTGCAAGAAGCGGGATTGCTGGAAGCAAGGAAGATAAAGGCTTTGATTCAGCAGTTGCAGCACTTGAATTACTTAGAGTGAAGAGAGATTTACCTGTTCTGAGGAAATCCTAGATTTATCCCACCATGGCTTGGATCAAGCCAGCGACTCGTAACTACCTTGCCTCTAGTAAAGAAATGAACGCCTTCCATTCCATGGGCGTGAGTATCACCAAATAGTGAGTTCTTCCAGCCGCCAAAGGAATAATAAGCAGTTGGCACAGGAATTGGCACATTAATCCCAATCATTCCAACCTGAACTTCATTTTGGAATCTTCTAGCAGCTCCACCATCATTGGTAAAAATTGCAGTTCCATTTCCATATTGATGTTTATTTATTAACTCAAGGCCCTGGTCATAGCTAGAAACTCGAATCACCGAGAGAACTGGTCCAAAGATTTCATCCTTATAAATACTCATCTCAGGTGTTACTTGATCAAAGAGAGTTGGCCCTAGCCAGAAACCCTCTGCTGCTCCATTAACTTTTGGATTACGACCATCGACAACTAACTTTGCTCCGGCACTTACTCCTGCATCGATATAGGAGGCAACTTTGTCGCGGTGAACTGCGGTGACAAGAGGTCCCATATCTGAACCTGCGCTGCCATCTCCAGTCTTGAGTCCTGTCATGCGCCCTGAAATTTTCTTAATTAGCTCATCAGCAACAGGTTCAACAACAACTAGAGCTGAGATTGCCATACAACGCTCACCAGCTGAGCCAAAGCCAGCATTTACTGCAGCATCTGCTGCTAGATCAAGATCTGCATCAGGAAGGACCAACATATGATTTTTTGCCCCACCGAGTGCTTGAACTCGCTTGCCATTTTTAGTGCCATTTTCATAGATATATCGAGCAATCGGAGTAGATCCCACAAAAGAAATTGATGCAACATCTGGATGAGCGAGCAGACTATCTACTGCAACTTTATCGCCATGGATAACATTAAATACTCCATCAGGAAGACCTGCCTCTTTCCAGAATTCTGCAACGAGATTAATAGCAGATGGATCTTTCTCACTTGGCTTGATAATGACTGCATTTCCTGCAGCGATAGCGATTGGGAAGAACCACATAGGCACCATCGCTGGAAAATTAAAGGGCGAGATGATGGCGCAAACACCAAGTGGCTGGCGAATTGAATAGACATCGATATTAGTTGAAGCTCCTTCAGAGTATGCACCTTTTAATAGATGGGGGATTCCACAGGCAAACTCCACCACTTCAAGTCCTCTAGTTACCTCACCTAGTGCATCTGATAAGACTTTGCCATGCTCAGCGGTGATTAACTTCGCTACCTCTTCTTTTCTAGCATTTAATATTTCTCTAAAAGCAAAAAGAACTTGCACTCTCTTGGCAAGGGATGCTTGAGCCCATTGCTCTTGAGCTTTCTTTGCAACTTTAACGCCATGATCAATAAGTTCTGGGGAAGCAAAATCTACCTTTGCAGTAAATCTTCCTGTTGCTGGGTTATAGACATCACCACTTCTTGCAGCGCTCTCTTTCCAATAGGCGCCATCTATGTGATGGGTAATTCTTCGTACTTCACTCATCTCTATTATGCCCCCGTGTAGTACTTATCAATCTGAGTAAATGCTTTATCAAGTATTGCAAGTCCTTCGTTAAATTCTGCCTCAGTGATATTGCAAGGTGGTACTACATGCATGCGACTAAAGTTGGTAAAAGGCATTAAACCAAGCTTTTTACATTCACCCACTAGCTCATTCATCGCAGTAGATGATCCGCCATAAGGGGCAAGTGGCGCTCTGCTTATGCGATCTGTCACTAAATCAAGAGCCCAGAAGGTTCCTTGGCCTCTAACTTCTCCAATGACTCGATGCTTGCTAGCTAAATCACGAAGACCTGGGCCAATTACCTTCTCGCCAATTGTGGCTGCAGCTTCAACAATTTTTTCATCTTTCATAGCATCAATAGTTGCAACCGCTGCTGCGCAAGCAAGCGGATGGCCGGAGTAGGTAAGGCCGCCAGGAAATACTCGATCTTTAAAGGTCTCTGCAATTTCTTTTGAGATTACAACCCCACCAAGTGGGACATATCCAGAATTAACTCCTTTAGCAAAGACGATTAAATCTGGATGAGCAGTTGAATGTTGGTAGGCAAACCATTTTCCAGTTCTTCCAAATCCTGACATCACTTCATCGGCTATCCATAAAATTCCATACTTATCACAGAGGCGCCTTACTCCCTCTAGATATCCCTTTGGTGGAATTAAGACTCCTGCGGTGCCAACAACAGATTCAATCAAGATAGCTGCAATTGTCTTCGGTCCTTCAAATTCAATAACGCTCTCTAGATGTTCAAGGGCTCTCTGGCACTCTTCCTCTTCGCTCTTTGCCCAAAAAGCACTTCGATAAAGGTATGGTCCAAAGAAGTGAACATGGCCATAGCCAAATTCATTTGGCCATCTTCTTGGATCTCCTGTTGCTGAAATAGCAGAGGTGGTATTGCCGTGATAGGAGCGATAGAAAGAGAGAATTTTATGGCGTGAGGTATGGATACGAGCCATTCTGATCGCATTTTCTATGCCATCTGCTCCGCCATTAGTGAAGAAAACCTTTTCATGATTTGGACTTGCAAGGCTGACAATCCTTGAAGCAGCTTCACCTCTGGCTTCATTTGCTGCTTGTGGGGCAATAGTGGTTAGAAGCTCTGCTTGTTTCTTTATTGCATCAATTACTTTTGGGTGTTGAAATCCAATATTGGTAAAGACTAGTTGGCAGGAGAAATCTAAGTACTTTTTTCCATCAAAATCCCAGAAATATGAACCACTGCCGCCTGCAATTGGAAGTGGTGTGATTTGACCCTGAGCAGACCAGGAGTGAAATACATACTTTCTATCAAGGTCGTAGACCTCTTTACCTCTAGCGGGATTGGGGATGAACTCGGCCATTGCGCTATCTAATCAGCCCAGTGCGATTTGCTCAAGGAGTGGCAGTGTCCTTACTGATTACTTGAGGTAACAACGCCCTCATGGGTACATTCCAGATTCTTTCTATCCTTGCCACATTCTTGGCAGAGCAGAAATAGATTGTGGCAAAAGACATTAGCGCAATTATGAAATTGCTTGGTTGGCTTATTGCAAGCATCACACTTTCCGATTAATTCTGGTGATTCTGAAAAATCAATCACCATTCGCTTATCAAAGGTGTATAGCGATCCTTGCCAGAGACCACTATCTGCATATTTTTCTCCATAGCGCATTATCCCGCCAGCGATTTGATAGACCTTATCAAATCCTCGTTCCTTCATAACTTTCGTTAATATCTCACAGCGGATTCCGCCAGTGCAGTAGGTAACTACAGTCTCTTCTTTCAAGTAATCGTATTTACCGCTATCTAGCTCTGCTACAAAGTCCTTTGTAGTTTTAATATCTGGGATAATTGCATCTTTGAAGCGACCGACTTTTGCTTCATAGGCATTGCGGCCATCAAAGAAAACTAGATTTTCACCTAATTGCTTAGCTAGCTCATTAACTTTTTCAGGGGAGAGGTGCTCGCCTCCTCCGATAATGCCTTCTTCATTTACTTCTAGATTTTCAGGAATTCCAAAGGTAACTAACTCATCTCGCACCTTAACGCTCAGTTTTGGAAAGTCACTTCCGGTGCCTTCTGACCACTTAAAATCAATCTTCTTAAATCCTGGATACTCTTTTGTCGCCCTTACATATTTCTTAAGATCATTCATGTCGCCGCCTAAGGTGCCATTAATGCCATGGCGACTTATGATGATTCGACCCTTGAGGTTTAAAGAATTTGCCAGAGTTTTCTGCCAGAGCTTTAGCGCCTCAGGATCTGTAACCGGGGCAAATCCGTAATAGAGAATGATTTTTGGCAACATATAACGAAGTCTAATATCGGCTCGGCAGATTGAAAACTTTGCCTTTAAGGGTCAGAATCAAGGTATGGCAGGTAAAGTTTCCAAGAGTAAGCAGGTTGCAAAACGAAAAAGCGTAACCTCAAGGCCAACTGCTCCCGCTCTAACTAGAAATGAACCCATCGTAAAAAGGGAAGATCGAATTGATTGGTACTCACTTTATATTTACGCGGTCTGCCTAGTCACTTTACTAACCTGCCTATTTTCATTGGTAAGCGTTGTTAGGGGAATTGTTGATGCCCTCTATCCAGATCCTGGCTACTTTGACCCGTACTCTGTTCCTAAAGATTCAGCCTTAAGCCCTGATCAGATTAAAGAGAACTTGACTGAGAATAATCAGCGCCAAGCAGTCAAAGGAATTGTTAATTCACTAACCACCTTAATCATTGCTGGACCTATTTATTTTATGCACTGGCGCCTAGCAAAACGCTCGAGAGCGCTCTAAGAGAACCCCTCTTTAAATCTTCTCTCTACTCTTCTTTCCTGCTTTTCCAGTAGCAAAAGCAAAGAGAGCAAGTCCTGCAACCAGAGCACCTGCGCCAACGCCGTATGCAATAACGTCATCGGCTCGATTTGAATCAACAAATACACCTACAAAGACCACGGCGATAATGGCTACAACTACACCTATTAGTTTGGATTTCAAATCATCAAGATCTTCTACTCTAAGCCACATTGGCACATCAATATCGGTATCTATAAATAGTTCATAGAGGCCATAGCCAATCACCAGGAGCACTGTGCCAAGCAAGATGGCATCAATTGCAGTTAGGACTTCAACAATGGTTTCCTTAAGACCATATTGATTCTGAATTGAATCAATGACAGCTAAGACCATAGCAAAGGATCCTTGAGCCATAAGAAGTAATGCCCCAAGAATCGAGGCAAGGGCTGGAATGACCACTGCATATCTTGTAAGTCCTAGTAGACGTTTCATAACTGTCTTTAGGGTATCTGAAATAAACTCTAGATTACGTCGAGCGAGGTGATAATTCATCACTTTTTCAAGGTGAACCATTACAGAAGTGGGTTGTGTAGGGATCGAACCTACGACCCGGTGATTAAGAGTCACCTGCTCTACCAACTGAGCTAACAACCCGTTGACCATTTGTCGTGATCAAGCGGAGCACACTATAACCAGTACTGCCTTAGATACCAATCTCTAAGCCAAATAGATGAGAATGAAGCCATGAAGTCTAATTGGCAAAAAGCCATATTCAGCCTCTTGAAGTCAAAAATAGAGCTGAAACACAGTGCAGCTTTTTCTTCACAAGCAACCGCGATAGTTCTAATCGGAAGTATTGCTCTTACTTCTTTCTCTCTTGTATCGCCAAGCTCGAAATATCAGATTGAAATACTTCAAATTGCCTCAGCTAGTGGTGCAGAGTTTGATCCAATTAAAGCGATTGAAACTCTGGCAGTGAAAGGACGAGCGCCAAAGACGGGATATTCAAGATCAGCCTTTGGTCCTGCCTGGGCAGATGTGGATAGAAATGGCTGCGATACTAGAAACGACATTCTCAAGAGAGATTTGACTCAAATTACCTTCAGAGCAAAAACTAAAGATTGTGTTGTAGAAAGTGGAGTGCTTTTAGATCCATTCTCAGGTGAAAGTATTAATTTTCAAAGGGGAGAAAGAACAAGCGCTCTAGTGCAGATTGATCACGTGGTTGCGCTATCCAATGCCTGGCAGACCGGAATCTTTAAGTCAGATCTTGCTACTAGAAAGAGCTTTGCAAATGATCCGCTAAATCTTCTAGCAGTTAAAGGTTCTCTTAATAGCCAGAAAGGCGATGGTGATGCTGCAACTTGGCTACCACCAAATAAGCCATTTCGTTGTAATTATGTTTCAAGACAAGTTGAGATAAAAGTTAAATATAACCTCTGGCTAACAAGAGCAGAGAAAGATGCAATCTTGAGAATCTTATCTAACCCGCCCTGTCTAAAGCAGAATTAATCTCTTAACTCTTCTGCAGATGACTTGGGGTTATCTCAGGAAACCAGGAGAGAGCTTCATCCCTGAAATTTCCTTCAGCTCTTAATTGGCAAAATATTCCAGTAGTTCCAAGAGTGACTCTATGAATCAAGACATATTCTGGGGGAAGATTTAATTGGAAACCAATCTTTGCAGTTGGATTTCTTGGATCCCCCACTCGCACGCTCTGAGTTCTAAGCCAGTCGCGACTATAGGCGAAATAGTCAGTTCTTAAAGGCTCAACTAGCGGAAGTAAATAATCTAAAACCAGCTCAGGGCTGACCTCAACATCGGCGAGGATAAAGCCATCTTCTTTAAAGCCGTTATATAGAGCAATTGCATCACCTTCAAGTGCGTTTCGAAGTAAGCGTTTAAATGGCTCTGGAAATCCATTAGGAAGACGATTACATGCGCCAAAATCTAGAACGCCAAGACGACCATCTTTTAAGACCCTAAAGTTTCCAGGATGAGGATCTGCATGTAATAAACCTGCTCTCATTGGAGCGGTGAAGTGAAAACGAGCAAGACGGATACCTGCGTTATTTCGCTCTTCTTGTGTGCCATCGGCAATTACCTTTGATAGCGGAGTTCCCTCGAGCCACTGGCTTACAAGTACTCGATCAGTTGCCATGATTACTTCAGGAATTGCAATATCACTATCGCCTTTATAGGCCTCAAAGCAGGCGCTCTGCGCACTTGCCTCATAGCGATAATCAACTTCTTCGATAATTCTTGCCTTGAGCTCTTCTAGTAATGGCTTCATCTCAACGCCAGGGAGAAGCAATTGGAAAATCTTTGCAAAGCGTTGAATCTGATTGAGATCAGAAATTAGCGCCTCTTTAGCTCCAGGATATTGAATCTTTACTGCAACTGCTCTGCCATCTTTCCAGATGCCTTTATGAACTTGTCCAATTGATGCTGAAGCTGCTGGGGTGTCATTAAATTCTGCAAAATTATCTCGCCAATGCTCGCCAAGCTCCTTTGCTAATACTTTGTGAACAACTCTTGCTGGAAGTGGGGGGGCAGCCTCCTGCAGCTTCACAAGCGTCTCGCGATATGGCTTTGCAATCTCTTCAGGAAGTGCTGCCTCAAAGACAGATAGAGCTTGGCCAAACTTCATTGCTCCGCCCTTTAACTCTCCCAATACTTTAAAGATCTGCTCAGCGGTCTTTTCTTGCAAATCAGCAAAGGCAAAATCTGGTGATTGACCAATTAATTGACGACCAAAGCCCATGGCTCCGCGGCCAGCAAGAGATAAGGGGATGCTGGCCATCTTGGCGCTTCGTTTGCTAGTTCCCTGGGGGAGTTGCTCTGACACCGACATATTCTTATCTAGCCTGGGATATAGCGCGAATTGAAACTATCGCCAGCTGCAGCCGCAGCCAGGATTAATTGACCACTTCTCCAACTTTGGGTTGTGAAAATTTGAGTTGGAATAAATCATAGATTTTCCAAGAAAGTGGCTTATCCCACTTGAGGCAAGGCTAATTACCTCAAGGCAGGTTATCGCAGCAGTAGCTAGAGCAAGAGCTGATCCCACCTCTCTTCTCTCTACTGAACTGAACTTCTCTTCACTAGATATTTGTAGACAGCGATAACAAGGGCTTTTTCCTGGGATTACATATGGCCCGATACGAACTTCGGCTGATGAATGGGGCTCAATGATTAAGTGGTTACTTCCTTCAGAGATCCAACGTTGTAATACATCTGGTGCTGGCGGACCAACGCTAATTATTAGCCTTGGTCGATAAATTACTGGCGTAGCCTCAGTAAAGAGCGCAGATGAACTTCGAGCTTTTGCCAAGACTTCTTTCCTTGATGCACCGATATCAGCTCTTGAGATATATCCGCCAGAGAGATCACTTTCTAAAATCTTTAAAGCGCTAGATCTCTGCTGCAGCCGATTAATTACTAAGACCTTAGTAAATCCGGAGGCGCTAAGTGATCCAACTAGCGAGTTAACAATTTTTCCGTAGCCAAAAATTAGGATTGAGAAATCACGACGTCTAATAACTGCGCTTCTTCCTCCATCGATATCTCCTCTTTCAAGAGATGCCGCCTCAGATTCAATCTCCATTCGTTTGATAAAGGATTGAGCAGCGAGGTCTTCATTAAAGTCTTCAAGGTCTGTAACAGGAGTAATTGCTTTGACTCTTGGGTCATATCGCTTTAGGTATGAGATAGCGGTTCGCTCTAGATCGATTAAGTCATGGGCTTGCAGCTCAGCAACGAGTGCTTGGAGTTGAGAGATAGTAAGAGCGCATTTCTTGCCAATCTGCTCAAGGCATAACTGGCCATTGAAACTCTCCAGCAATAATCGCGTTGAGATGCCAAACCAGAGGCTTGGCAGGCAGATGGATTTATAGGGCGAGCCGATAAATACCTCAGCCCCGCTTGAGCCAAGCCAGATGCTAAGCGCGCTCTTAATTGCAGGCCTTGATTCCATAAGGGGGCGATCATCTATAACCATTGAGGGAAGGCGTTAAGCCAGCGGCGCTGATCTGGGCAGGGGCGCTTGTATCTAAGTAACTTGGTATGCCCGGGACTTACTAAGAGTATTTAGATGCGAAAATAAATAAAGCGCCCACAGCTATTGCTGCGAGCGCTCTATTTTTAAAAGCTGGTTTAAGCCTTGCCTAAAATGCGATTGACCTTAGTTCCGCAGGTTGGGCAGATGCCCTGTGCCATGCGACGGCCTGATTCGGAGACCTTCACGGTTCCTTCGAATTCACGCTTAGCCTTGCACTTTACGCAGTAGGCCTCACCTTTATATGTCTCTGCCATAGCTATCCTCCGATCCTCGCAGCGCTGGGATAGCCTGCGAATAGGCTCACCATACCCCCGCATACCCTCAACTCAGGGCCTCCCCACGCTCAATGGGGATATTTTTTCTGCTCAATTACCCGCTCGAACCCCTGCTTCATAGCCCTCAAGGTAGGCGCTAGCCTCTTTTCCAAGCTCAAACCTAGCTAGAAGGGCCTCAAAGTCTGGACCATGGTCGGCAATCATCAAGTGAATGAGTTCATGGACTAGAAGGTAGTCAAGAACATAGCCAGGTGCGCCATTGAGGCGGTCTGAGATGCGGATGCTTCGCTCAACTGTGGTGCAGGAGCCCCAACGCTCGCTCATGGAGCGCCAGGTAACAGAGACGGGTTTTACCGGGCACTCTGGCAGATATTTAGCGAGAAGTTCTAGTGAGCGCTTATATAAATCTTCTTCGCCTATCTTCTCTCTAGCTTCAAGTGAGAGTACTTTGCTCACCATCTCAGGAATTACCTGGCGAACCTCGCTCTTAGATAAGCGAGCAGGAACTGAGATAACAATTGCTCCTGCTTGCCGGTAGGCGCTAATTGATTTCTTTCGCCGCGTGCTTCTAATTACCTTCACCTCGGCTCCATTAGAGCTTGGAGTTGGTGGAATTTTGATTACTGAAGCTGCTCTCTGGCCGTCATCTCGCATCTGAGGCAGGTTAGCGTTGAAGATTTCATCTTGGATGAAGTTTTCCACAACGAAACCTTTCTAAAGAGGTATTACTTCTGCAAACTCTATAGGAGTAGATGAGTCTTTAGGGTTGGAAACTCGCTAGATGAAGTTGATTATTTATATCTATCTGTCGTACTTTGCGCCTACGAAGACCTCGGAAAACTCTTTCATATCTGCAAGGGGAAGGCAGATAAGAAATGTGCGACCGGGGTCTTCGCTTTTTCTCTTAAATCAAACCTGAGAGATCATCTGGGATTTTCCTACTCTTAGAAAAGCCTTCCGGATCTAGTAGCTGAGATGCGTTGGGAAGTAGGAATGCCTCTTCCCAAATTTTATCTCTTGCAGAGATTGAATCGATTTTCTCAAGCTTTTCCCAGAATGAAATAGCTTCTCTAGTTAATCTTGGTGAAACTTCAAGGCCGAGAAGTGTTGCAAATAATTGTTGCGTTGGAGAATTGGTAGCGCGCCTTCTTACCTGAGTCTCTCTTAATTTTATTAGCGATGGAAGGCGATCTGTTGCAGCCTTCACAACAACTGCATCAATCCATCCTTCAATGAGTGCAAGTAGCGTCTCTAACTTTTCTAAAGCAGCGCTCTGAGCTGGAGATGTCTCTGGAGTAAAGAGACCGCCAGAGAGAGCTGATGCCATTGATTCTGGATTACTTGGATCAATTGCGCCAGAGTCCATCGCATCTTGAGCGCTTTGGGTAATGGCGTTTATATCAATACGAATCCCACTGCCATATGCCGAAATTACTTCACCGATATATCCACTAAGCCAGGGGCTCTGTTTAAAGAGGCGGGCGGCAGCAATCTCTCTCAAAGCGAGATAAATTCTTATTTCAGCTTCTTGGATTTCAAGACCTGAGCCCCATGCTCTAACATTTTGTGGCAGTAATTGAGCCTTAATATCTTTACTTAGAGGAAGAGCAACATCATTTGCGCCAGTAACTGTGGTTGAAAGAGCCCCAATACTCTGGCCCAATTGCGTGCTAATTAGTGAGCTCATAAAGGTTGCCATGATGGCGTTGATACTTGATTTAGAGATCGACATAGGGCCAAAACCAGGAATTGAAATTCCATTATCTTCGCCCTGTTCCCCTAGCCCTTTATCAAGCATCGATGAGAGAGCAGCTGACATCGAATCAACAAGTGGCTTAGTGAGCTCTTGCCAGCCATTTAAAGTGCTATCAATCCAATCTCTTCTTGATAGCGCAATTGAATCTGTTAGCGGCAGAGCTGGAAAGGTTGTGGCCTCATTAATCCAGAGGTCTGCAATATTTATGGCTTCTTGAATCTGGGCGAGATCTTCAACGGTTACTGGAACTTCCCCATGGGCGCTTAAATACTTTCTCGAGATATCGCGGATCATCTCCTTTGATAGCGAGGCAGGAGATGCTTGGCCAGATAGGGATGCCATAAGAGCTGGAAGATTTAAACCCATTCCGGAGAATTGCTTAAAGATTTCTCCGAAGTTTTCAAAGCCAAAGGGATTATTACCTTTTGACTCATCCTCATCACCGTTATCTGGCGTAAAGCCAAAACCTGGCATCTTAAAAAACTCCTTCTACATAAGTTTTAAGTATTACGGCTTATCTCTAAGGCCAGTAAATCTGATCTCTCTAGGAGAACAAATCTAGCCCAGCTTTATTCCCAAGGCATGGGGCAGAGATGCTTCAAATTACTAATTAGCCTCACCTAGCCTAGGCTTGAGCCATGAGCGAAGTTATGGCGATCAAGTGGGCTGCTGAATCTGCCTCTGCTCCGCTATCTGCTCTTATCTGGTGGCTTATTCCACTCACTGCTGCCGTAGGTGCTGCTGGCTATGTCATCTGGGTGACAAAGTTTCAAAAGAAATATGAGAATAAGACTGAGAGATCGGTTGGAAGATTTCAGAGTTTTCAAAAATCTTTTAAATCAAGTGAAAGTGATAAAGAGTAGCTCTAATGCGAAATATCTCCCCACTTAGATATCGCTGGTCTTTTCCAGTTAAATTCTTCTTCTATCTATTAACTATTGCAACTCTGCTTGCGCCAATTCCTTTTATCTTCTTTAAGCCTGGGGTGCCAGACAAAGTAACTGGAAAACTGATTCAAGTAAATGATTTTAAAACTTATCCAGTAAATGGTGAGTTATACATCACCTCTATTTTGGTTACTAATCCAGACTCTCCGGTCTTTGGCGCGGAGACCATTGTTAATTGGGCAATCGGTGCCAATGTGGTCCTGCCCAGAGATGCGGTCTATCCACCGGTGAAGCCAGCAAAAGTCATTCAGCGAGATAGTAGAAGCGAGATGGAATCATCAAAGATCACAGCAACTGCTGCTGCGCTTCGCTATCTAGGCTATGACTTTATTGAGCTCTACTTTATTAGCGATATTAGAGATTACTCCAATGCGAAAGAGAGATTTAAAGTTGGAGATTTCATTAAGGAAATTGATGGCAAGGTAATTGGAGAGTTAGAGGAAATTCGCTCCTCTTATGCAGAGAAAGATATTGGTGACCCGCTGCTAATTGCAGTAGATCGAGAGAATGCAAAGGGCGAGCTTGAGCGAATCACTGATGAGATCATTCTGGTTGAAAACCAAGAGGTAGTTAATGAGGATGGCTCCAAGCGTCCTGCCATAGGAATACTGGTGGGCACCACTGCACGCTTTCCAATCGATATTGACTTTAATATTCGAGGAGTCGGCGGGCCAAGTGCAGGCTTGATTTTTGCAGTTGGCATTATTGAAAAACTCACCGATGAAGATCTCTTGAGAGGACGAAAGGTTGCTGGCACGGGAACTATTACCCCTTCAGGCCAAGTTGGAGCAATTGGCGGCATAGAAGAGAAGATGATTGGGGCTTCTCGAATCGGGGCAACTGTATTCATTGCACCTAGAGAGAATTGCCCAGATATTAAAAATATCCCAGCAGGTCTTAAGGTTATTCCAGTATCAACATTAGCTGAGGCAATCGCCGCCCTTCGCGCTCCAGATAGCTTTGTGCCTCGCTCCTGCCCGAATAGTTAAGTTAACTCTTTTTGGCTAATCTGCACCCATGACCTTTGGAGATAACCCAGATAATCCTTTCCGCAACTTCCGCTTTCCTTCAAGAAACCTAAATGGTGGCGCCAGGCCAAAAATTGGAGCCCTGCCGCTAACGGTAATTATTCTGACAGTTCTTGCAGTGATTCTGGTTTCCTTAAGCGGTTTTTATGCAGACTTTCTCTGGTTTAGATCTGTTGATTACAGCCAAGTTTGGACTACCTTACTTACAACTCGAATCACCTTATTTTTCGTCTTTGGACTATTAACTTCATTAATTATTACTGCCAATATCTATATTGCCTATAAGCGACGCCCAATCTATGCTCCAGTAACAGTTGAGGCAGATAACCTTGAAAGATATCGCGCCCAGCTTGAGCCACTTCGAAAAGTTGGTTTAATCGGCGTCGCAGTTGCGCTATTTTATTTTGCAGGAATGGCAGGAACAAGGCTCTGGGAGAGCTGGTTACTTTTTAGAAACGCTACAGAGTTTGGAGTTACCGATCCACAATTTGGAAGAGATGTCTCCTTTTTCGCATTTGAGCTTCCTGTCTATCAATCAATAGTTGGTTGGGCAATCTCAACTCTGATCTTGGCAACCATTGCATCCCTTGCGGTTCACTATGTTTATGGCGGTATTCGACCTCAGGTCAGACAAGATCGCACCACAGTTGCTGCCAGAGTTCAGCTCTCAGTCCTGCTTGGATTTATTGTGGCAATTAAGGCTGTGGCCTATTATCTAGATCGATTTGCACTTGCTACCTCTGATGAAGGAATCATCACTGGCCTTACCTATACCGATGTAAATGCCCTTCTTCCAGCAAAATCAATCCTTACTGGAATTGCAGCACTATGTTCGTTGCTATTTTTTGCCAACATCATTCGCCGCTCCTGGGTTCTTCCAGCAGCAGGAGTTGCACTTCTTGGCATCTCATCATTTTTAATTGCCGGGGTCTATCCAGGGTTAATCCAACAATTTCAAGTAAAGCCAAGTGAGTCATCAAGAGAGGCTCCATACATTCAACGCAATATTGAAGGAACTCGCGCTGCATATGGCCTAGATAAGGTTGAAGTAAAGGATTACTCGGCAATTGTTGATACATCAGCTGGGCAATTAGCAGATGATGCAGCAACAATTTCAAATATCCGTCTTATGGATCCAAATGTCTTATCAGCTACTTTCCGCCAACTTCAACAACTAAAGCCCTATTACACCTTCAATGAATCACTTGATATTGATCGCTACACCATTGATGGGGTTACTCGCGATATGGTTGTTGCAGTTCGAGAGATAAATATTGATGGAAATCCAAATAGAAATTGGATTAATGATCACTTGGTTTATACCCATGGCTTTGGATTTGTTGGTTCATTTGGAAATATTCAAGATATCGATGGAAAGCCAGTCTTCTCGGTAGGCGGCATCCCGCCACAGGGCGTACTTGGAGATTTCCAGCCAAGAATTTATTTTGGAGAGAATAATCCTGAGTACTCAATCATTGGTGGTACCACAGATGGTGAGGCAGTGGAATTTGATTATCCAGATGATGTCTCGGCAAATGGTCAGAAGAATTACACATACACTGGAAAAGGTGGAGTCCCAATGGGCTCAATTTTTTCAAGGTTGCTCTTTGCCATTAAGTATCAAGAACAGAGGATCTTGCTTTCAAATCTAATAAATGCTGATACCAAGATTATCTTTGACCGTGAGCCACGTCAGAGAGTGGCAAAAGTTGCTCCATGGCTAAAGCTTGATGGCGATCCATATCCAGCAATTGTTGATAATCGAGTTCAGTGGATTATCGATGGATATACCACCAGCTCTGGATATCCATACTCTAGAACAGTTGATGTTTCAGGTGCTACAACTGATGCACTAAACATCAATAACAATCCATTAACTGCCATTCCTAACTCAACTATCAACTACATTCGAAATTCAGTTAAAGCAACAGTTGATGCCTACGACGGAACAGTTACTCTTTATGCCTGGGATGAGAAAGATCCTGTTCTTGCCTCTTGGATGAAAGCATTTCCTGGAATTGTTAAGGCAAAATCTGAGATGAGTAAAGATTTAATCTCACATGTTCGCTATCCAGAGGATTTGTTTAGAGTGCAGCGAGATGTGCTCTCGCTCTATCACGTAAAGAATGCAAATGCCTTCTATGGTGGACAAGATTTCTGGCGAGTACCAAGAGATCCTTCAACGCTTGGCGCTAATGCTGGAGCCCAACCTCCTTATTACTACACCTTGCAACTACCTGGTGAGAAGAAAGCCTCTTTTGCTTTAACAACTCCATTTGTGCCACGAGGTGGTCGAGAAAACCTTTCAGCATTTGCTGTTGTGAATTCAGATCCTGGTGATGATTATGGCAAGTTCACAGTTCTGCAGCTGCAACGCTCAACAAACGTTGCAGGACCATCACAGGTTGCTTCAAACTTTGAGGCCAATCCAACAGTTGCGCTATCGCTATCACTTCTTCGCCAAGGTGGATCTGATGTTGTCCTTGGAAACCTTCTAACTCTTCCAGTTGGCGGCGGTCTGCTCTATGTTCAACCGGTTTATGTCAGAGCAACAGCTAATACTGCGGCATACCCACTCTTGCAGAAAGTATTGGTTTCATTTGGAGAGAAAATTGGTTTTGATGACACACTTAAAGGCGCTCTAGATCAAGTATTTGGTGGAGATTCTGGAAGTACTAATCTGCCGCCTGCAAGTGGTGGAAGTACGGGAAGTAACACCGGATCGAATAGTGATTTAGCAAGCGCGCTTGCTAGCGCGCAAGCAGCTCTTGCAGATGCGCAGGCTGCACTTGCTAAGGGCGACTTTGCTGCATACGGCAAAGCTCAAGATCGATTAAAGGCAGCAATTGCCGCAGCAGTTGCAGCGCAAAATCGATAATCGTTTTGGCTCAAAAGGGCTTACGCCTCTAGGCTAAGCCCACCGACGCGGGGTGGAGCAGCTCGGTAGCTCGCTGGGCTCATAACCCAGAGGTCGTAGGTTCAAATCCTGCCCCCGCTACCAATTTTTACTCGCGAGGTCTCCTAACTGCGAAGGGCTCTCGCGCCATTTAGTCGTAGGGAGTTAAGAACCACAAAGAGACTCGATGCAGCCATAGCTGCTGCTGCATACATTGGGTTTAGCAAACCAAGTCCTGCAATTGGAATGCCAATTACATTATAGAGAAATGCCCAGCCAAGATTTCCTCTAATTATTCCAAGTGAATTTGCTGAAAGATCTAGAGCCTTGATTGCAGTAGCAAGTTCTGCTCGCATTAGAGTGATATCAGCACTTGAAATCGCAGTATCGGTACCAGTGCCAAGTGCCATACTTAAATCAGCTTCACTAAGGGCGGCTGCATCATTTATGCCATCGCCAATCATCAATACTTTTTTGCCAGAGCTGCGCAGTTCTTTGACCTTAGCAATCTTTTGATCGGGGGTTGCTTGAGCAATCACATTGCTATTTGGAATACCTACTTGCTCTGCAATCTGGCTAGCTGCTTCCTGGTTGTCGCCGCTAATGAGCCAGCTTTCAATATCTCTCTCTTTCAAAGCTGCGATAGTCTGCTTTGCATCAACTCTTAGGCTATCGCCGACCTCAAAGAGAGCCATAGCAACGCCATCCACTGCAACAAGCGCCACTGAACTTCCTCGCAATTGCCCATATGAGATGGCTTCTTCTAATTGTGGATGTAGCGAGACTGTTGCTCGCCTGATTGAGGCAGGAGTTCCAATAAGAACTGGCATCTGCGCATCTCCAAATTGCATGCGAGCAGCAATTCCCATACCCGCGCTCTCTACATATTCTGCGAACTTCTTTCTAGCAATTCCTTGTTCTCTAAGGCTCTTACTGATTGCAACTGCAATCGGATGACTACTCTCATGCTCCAGGCTGTGAACTGCAATTAACAGATCTGATGTTGAAATCTTTGGTCCAGCTAATCCAAGGTCGGCAATTGTGATGTTCTGCACCTTCATCACACCTGTTGTAAGGGTACCCGTCTTATCAAAGATAGCGGTATCAATCTTTGTTGCAATCTCAAGTGATGAACTTTTTCGCAGGATAATTCCATTGGTAGCACCTTTGCCAGATGCCACAAGGAGGGCAACTGGGGTAGCAAGTCCCAGGGCGCAAGGACAGGCGATAATCAATACTGCAACAGATGCGGTGATGGAGTCAGTCAGCGAATTTCCTAAGCCATACCAAGTAGCGAAAGTTGCAATCGCAAGTGCAATAACAATAGGTACGAATACATTACTTATTCGATCTGCAAGTCTTTGGATAGGGGCTTTCTCACCTTGAGCGGTTAATACCATCTTGGTGATACGAGCAAGCTCAGTATCACTTCCAACTCTTTTTGCCTCAATAACTATTGGAGAATTTAGATTGATAGCGCCAGCAATAACACTTGCTCCAGCTTGAACATCTACTGGCAGGGATTCACCTGTTAGTAGTGAATTATCAATCGCGCTTGATCCCTGAATCACGATTCCATCGGTTGGAATAGCTTGGCCTGCTTTGACTAAGCAGTGATCGCCAATTACTAAATTAGCAATGGGCGCTGTTATCTCTTGGCCACCTCTAATAATTATTACTTGTTTTGGAGTGAGGGAGAGCAAGTGGGCAAGGGATGATCCAGCTTTTCTCTTGGCTCTTGATTCAAGATATCTTCCAAGAACAATAAAGGTGACAACAGATGCGCCAACTTCAGAATAGATATCACCGTTTCCAGTTGAGTTGGCATAGATCGACCAGATAAGGGCAGTTAGGGAGCCTAATGAAATCAAATTATCCATACTTGGATGGGTGATGTTCTTAATAGCCGCTCGATGAATTGGCCAACCAATTAAGAGCACCACTGGAGCGCTAAGAGCAATTACTAGCCAGCCAGTTGGGGAATATAGAGGCGCTGCGATATTAAGTGAATCTAATTGGGTGAGAATAAATTTATCAACCTGCATATGGAGTTGATGCCACATCGAGAGAGTAATTACAGGGATGGTAAGTAAGATCGCTACAATTAATCGAAAGCCCATAGCCCTTGAATGAGAGAAACTCTCATAACCATCACCGCGAAGCTTTGCGCTATAGCCTGCTTTAACAACTGCAGCTATTAGATCTTTCGGATTTGCCCCTCGAGGAATGAGGATATGAGCGCTATCGGTAGCAAGATTTACTGATGCCTTAGCCCCTGGCACTTCGTTTAACGACTTTTCGACTCTTGCAACACATGAAGAGCAGGTCATGCCAGAAATACTTAAATCAATCTGCTCTAGATCTACTACTTGAGTATCGCTCATGAATTCACCGCGCTTATAAATGCTTGGTGAAGATGGCCATTGGTTGAAACTCCACTTTTACCAAAAGGACCAGCAACATTTTCTAAATCACTAAATCTTCCACCAGCCTCAGTAACGATTATCGCAACCGCCGCCATATCCCAGAGCGCAAGACTTGGCTCTGCTGCAATATCTACCGCTCCCTCTGCCACCAACATATGTGACCAGAAATCACCAATCCCTCTAGCTCTCCATGCCCTATCCATAAATGCTAGATATGAATTCTTTCTTGGTCCCCAACCAACTAAATCTGAAAATGAAATTGATGCATCAGATATTTCTTTCACATTTGATACTTTGATTTGAATTGCAGTACCTGAATTAACTTCCGTAAATGCTCCAAAACCCTCTGCGGCATACCACCTGCGAAATAGAGCAGGGGAGGAGACCATGCCTGCTATCACCCGATCTTGGCCATTTTCATTGCTATGCACTAAACCAATGAGCGTGGCCCAGATTGGAAGGCCCCTTAAAAAGTTCTTTGTTCCATCAATTGGGTCTATTACCCAATATCTATCCATCGCCTTGATATCTTCTGCGCTGCCAAACTCTTCTCCAACAATTTTGTCATTTGGGCGCTGAGCTTTAAGAACTTCTCTAATTTTTTCTTCTACTGCTCTATCAGCATCGGTAACCGGTGAGAGATCTGGTTTACTTTCAATTTTAAGGTCTTGAGCTAAAAATCTAGACGATGAGATCTCATCACTTAAATCAGCGAGATATTTGAGTAACTCAATATCTCCTAGAAGATCTCCTGGATAGGTCATAGTCCCTAGATTATCTCTTGGTTGCTTGAATCAAGCAGCCTTTTCAAGCTGGCTAGGCGCGAGGATGCTTGAGGACTTGTCTTTACGTAGTCATTTAGAGCGCAAGTTGCTTCATCATGAGAGCAATTCTTAGGACAGTTTGCAATAACTGATGCAAATTCAGTAAATGAGGCGATAACTCGAGATTTATCAATATGTTCTAGGCCAAAGGATCTAACTCCGGGGGTATCAATAATCCAGCCCCCATTTGGTAATTCAAAAGAGATAGCACTTGATGAGGTATGGCGACCCCTACCAGTTGTTGAATTAACATCTCCAGTGTCGCGCTTTTTTATTCCAAGGAGTGCATTTACAAGTGTAGATTTACCAACTCCCGAGTGGCCAATTAAGACTGAAACTTTTGCCTCTAACGCTTTATGCAGCTGAGTTAAATCATCACCACGTTTTAACTTGAAGTAATCAACTTCCAAAACTTTGTAAGCTTTTAAGAACTCATCAGGATCTGCTAAATCTGCCTTACTCATAACAATTATCGGTTTGATGCCTTGATCAAATGCCACCGCTAAACAGCGATCAATAAATCCCTGTCTTGGAGCAGGATCAGCAGATGCTGCAACGATAACCATCTGATCAAGATTGGCTGCAATTGTCTTTTCAAAGGCCCCAGCATCATCAATGGTTCTACTTAAGCTATTACGTCGAGGTTGCACCGCAACAATTCGAGCTAGAGATCCAGCGCCACCACTTACATCTCCTACGATATTTACTAAATCTCCAACCACTACAGCGTTCTTTCCCAGCTCTCTAGCTTTCATTGCGCTAACTAATTGCCCACTAGCAATGCGACATAGAGTTCTGCCGCGATCAACTGTGATTACTTGTGCAGCAATTGAGTCACTATGAGATGGTCTATCTTTACTTCGCCGGCGCGTTGATTTAGCCGGGCGAATACGAATATCACTCTCATCGGGGCGGCGTCTAACCATTTAGTAGTTGACTCCAAAGCGCTGGAAAATCAGTGATTGTCTTTTTGGTTGTTTCAATATTTTCTACTTCAACTCCATCGACGGCAAGGCCAATGAGCGCGCCTGCTGTTGCAAGGCGATGATCTTCATAGGTGTGAAAAACTCCAGATTTCATAGGCTTTGGATTGATTCTAAGCGCGCTTTCTTCTTCAATTACTCCTGCTCCAAGAGCAGTTAGCTCATTTTTTAAAGCGCTCAATCGATCCGTTTCATGGAGTCTTAAATGGCCAATACCGCGTAGGTATGAGGGGAAGTCTGCAAAACAAGCCAGCGCTGCAATCACTGGAGTTAGCTCGCCAACATCGCCAAGGTCAATATCAATTCCTCTTATTTGGCCACTTGATCGAACTCTTAAACCTTGATCTACAAAATCAATTACCCCGCCCATTTCTGAAAATATCTGCCTTAGTTGATCTCCTGGTTGGGTAGTTTTTCTTGGCCAATCTTTGATTATCACTTCGCCGCCACATACTAAAGGCGCAGCCATAAAGACAGCAGCATTAGAAAGATCTGGCTCAATTACTAGATCAACTCCAGATAATGTAGTTGGCATAACGCTCCATTGATTCGCAATAGAGGTATCAACAACTGCTCCATATTGGGCGAGCATTGCGATAGTCATCTCGATGTGAGGCTTTGAAGGAAGGTTCTTACCAACATTTTTGATCTTAAGTCCCTGCCTCATTAAAGGTGCAACTAATAAGAGCGAGGAGAGAAATTGACTTGAAGCGCTGGCATCTATTTCAACCTCTCCGCCATTTATATAGCCGGCGCCATTTATAACCAAAGGCAGGCTATATCTACCTTGATGCTCAATGCTTACTCCAAGGCTTTCGAGCGCCTTGATGACTGGGCCAAGTGGGCGCTGGTGGGAACGCGGATCTCCATCAAAGGAGATCAATCCCTTAGCAAGTGCTGCAAGAGGTGGAAGAAATCTCATTACAGTTCCAGCATTTCCAACATCAATTCCTGTAGGTCCCATTAGCGGCCCTGGAGTTATCTTCCAAAGATCTTCCTCAATCTCAATCTTTATACCTAGGCTAGATAGCGCTTTGATCATTAAATCTGTGTCTCTTGAACGCAAGCCCCTTCGCAAAGTAGATGGTGATGAGGCAAGTGCGCTTAATACTAGAGCTCGATTTGTAACTGACTTTGACCCTGGAATATTTATGGCGCCCGAGATTGGCTTTGATGCCCTAAAGGGTGCGCTCCACATACTTGAAAGTCTAGTTCATCGCCATAAGTATTAGATTAGGAGTATGTGCGGAAGATATGCCCTATCGGCGATGATCAGCGATATTGCTGAAGAGTTTTCTACCAATAGCGCTCCAGGCATCAGCCTTCCCGCCGATTGGAATATAAAGCCAACTAATGATGTCTACATCATTAAAAATCAAGCAATTGAAATTGCCTCTTGGGGGATGATTGCGCATTGGTCAAAGAGTGATGATGAGGCAGCAAAATCTCAATCAAGTGCAATCAATGCAAGATCTGAAAGTGTTCATGAGAAACCAACTTTTAAAAGCGCCTTTAGAAGTAATCGCTGCTTAATTCCTGCAAGTGGTTACTACGAATGGGCCAGTGAGCTTGGAAAATATAAGACTAAGCAACCAATATATGTTTCAAGAGATGATGAAAAATTACTTGCCTTTAGTGGAATCTTTCAAAGTTGGACATCTCCATCAGGAAGAGTAATCCAATCTGTTGCAATTATTACTAGGCAGGCAGTGGGCCAATTGGCTCAAGTACATAGCCGGATGCCAGTATTTCTCCCAAGGCAGAGATGGCAAGATTGGATGAATCCCAAGATTAATGATGTTGAAAAGATTAGATCTCTTTTGGATGTTCCAACTCCTGATGCAAATCTTCGCTTTCATCCAGTATCAAGTGCGGTTAATTCGATTACTGGCAGCGGGCCCGGGCTTATTGAGCCAATTGAATTAGGAGAGCCCGAGACCCTCTTCTAGGCAGGGAATAAAGCTCTGGATATGCGGGTTAGGCTGCTATGGCGATAACCTTGGATTTAATGCCAACCGAAATTTCAAACCAAGGCTCCAGGGATGCTGGAGAGCTAGTTCGCGTTGATCGCGAAAAAGAAAGCGTTGAGCAGAGACGAAAGCGTTTCGAAGCTGATGCGCTGCAATATATGAATCAACTTTATTCAGCAGCTCTTAGATATACAAAGAATCCAGCAGATGCCCAAGATTTAGTTCAAGATACTTATGCCAAAGCCTATGTTTCATTCCATCAATTTGAGCCAGGCACTAACTTAAAAGCGTGGCTTTATCGAATATTAACTACTACTTTTATCAATACTTATCGCAAAGACCAGAGAAGGCCGCAGTTATCAGATCAAGAGTTAGAGGATTGGCAGATAGCGGATGCTTCATCTCATACCAGCGATCAGGGTAAGTCTGCGGAAGATGTTGTTCTAGAGAATCTGCCGGATAGTGATATTAAACGTGCGCTAGCTGAAATTCCCGAGGAGTTTCGTATTGCGGTGTATTTAGCCGATGTAGAAGGATTTTCCTATAAAGAGATTGCTGAAATAGTTGGTGTGCCAACCGGAACTGTTATGTCAAGACTTCATAGAGGCCGCAAGCAACTACGTGAGAAGTTAACTGATTACGCCCGTGAACTTGGTTATGTGAAGGGAGGCAAGAAATGAGCATCCCATGCGATAAGTGCTGTGAGAGTTTAGTTCTATTTATCGATAACGAAATCGATGACTCTGCAACTTTTAATGAAATTGCTTTTCATTTGCAAGATTGCCAGGGATGTCGTGGCGAGATGGAGAGCCAGAGAGCAGCTCTTAACCTGATTCAATCTCTATTAACTAGATCATGTTGTGAAAGCGCGCCTTCCAGCCTCCAAGAGCAGATTGCGCTCCGCCTTGCCCAGCTTGCAAACCAAGAGATGCTCACCTCTTCTCAGGGCGAGATCATCACTCAATATCGCCGCACTGAAATTACAATTGACGGTCAGACTTCAATCGAGATTGAAACTTCTCACGAAATCAGGCGCGACTTTCCCTTTTAGTTGACTCCGCCCTGCTAAGTTAATTTCTATGCAAGCAGAGTTAATTCTTGGGGCTGTTGGTATATCCCAGATGGCGGTTAGGCCTGGAGATACCGCACTTGCTCATGGCAGTGGAGATATGCCAATACTTTCATCAAGTTTTCTTATCACCTTGATGGAAAGCGCCTGCAATTCAGCTATTGCTGAGTTTTTAGAAAATGGTGAAACGACCACGCTAACTGATATGGAACTTGAAATTCACGATGCTCTTGGTATTGGCAGTGAGATTCAAGGCTCTGCAACATGTGTTAGCTATGAAGATGCAATTCTTACCTTTGTCTGCGAGATTCATGATGGATCTCGGTTGATTGCTGCATCAGTAATGCGCCGCGCACTTGTTGAGAGAGTAACTTTTCTAGCTAGAACTGCAGCGCTCTCACTAATCTCTGAGGGCAAGTAGTAGTAAAACTAGCTTGCAAATACTTCTGCAAGAAGTGCTTTCTGTTCTTCCTCATGCATATAGATACTTCCAGTAGCAGGACTTGCAGCAGATTTTCTAGAAACTCTATTTAGCACTCTTGCCCCAAGTGCCTCTTGAAGATTACTTGAGATAAATGGCCATGGACCTTGATTTGCTGGCTCATCCTGAACCCAGACTAACTTCGCATTAGGCGCCTTTGAAAGCTCTGCCAATATTTGATCGATAGCAAGTGGATAAAGTTGCTCGAGCCTAATTATTGCCGTTGCGTTATCTGAGCGTTTTGCTCGCTCTGCTACCAACTCCCAATAAATCTTTCCGCTGCAGAGAACTATCTTTGAAGCGCTATTAATTGCAGGATCACTTAGAACTGGAGTAAAGGTTCCAGAGGTGAAATCTGTGAGCTGGGCAGCGGCAGCCTTTAGTCGAAGCATTGATTTAGGTTCAAAGACAATTAGCGGCCTTCTGGCTGGGTTTTTCACATGCCAACGCAATAGATGGAAATAAGAAGCAGCAGAACTTGGCTGAGCAATAGTCATATTGTTTTCAGCTGCCAGGGTTAAGAAACGTTCAATTCGGCCTGATGAGTGATCTGGGCCTTGTCCTTCATAGCCATGAGGCAGAAGCATCACTAGCGATGATCTCTCGCCCCACTTTTGTAGAGATGAGGAGATAAATTCATCAATAATTGTCTGTGCGCCATTGGCAAAATCACCAAACTGAGCTTCCCAAAGAACTAAAGCATCCTCACGCTCTAGTGAGTATCCATATTCAAAGCCAAGGGCGGCATACTCTGAAAGCAATGAATCAATTACAAATAGATGAGTACTTCCACTAATTAGCTCGCGAAGTGGAATCCACTCTGATCCATTTTCATAATCACGAATTACGGCATGGCGATTAGAGAAAGTTCCACGACCAACATCTTGACCCGCAAGTCTTACGGTTTGACCCTCGAGAAGTAGAGAGCCAAGGGCAAGCATCTCACCGCCTGACCAATCTATGGTTCCATCATCAAGCATTGTTACGCGTCGTTGCAATTGTGGAGCAAGTTTTGGATGAACTTTAAATCCTTGTGGCGTTGCAACTTGAGTAGCAGCAATCTTTCTAGCCATCTCTTCACTAATTGCAGTATTTGCCTTTAGCGGATCTAATTCTTCTAACTTATTAAATGCAGGTTTTTCTGGAAGTTTGTCATGGACCATATTAAAGATTGCTTCTAGTTGACCTTGGAATTCCTTTGCGATTTCATCAGACTCTTCTTGAGTGATATCGCCACGTCCAACTAGGGCTTCGGCATAGAGAACTCGAGTTGAGCGCTTGGCATCAATTAATTTATACATTCTTGGTTGTGTAAAGCTTGGTTCATCGCCCTCATTATGTCCGCGCCTTCTATAGCAGACCATGTCGATAATGACATCCTTGTTAAAGCTTTGGCGATATTCAAAGGCAACTCTTGCAACTCTTACACATGCCTCAGGATCATCGCCATTGACATGAAATACCGGAGCTTGAATCATCTTGGCAATATCGGTGCAATAGCGAGAGGTGCGAGCAGAATCTGGTGAGGTAGTAAAGCCCACCTGATTATTAATGACTACATGGATAGTTCCACCGGTGCGATAGCCACGAAGTTGCGACATATTTAGCGTCTCTGAGACCACGCCCTGGCCAGCAAATGCAGCATCGCCATGAATTAATACTGGAAGAACGCTATAGATATCTCTTACATTCTTCTTATCTTGCTTGGCCCTAACAATTCCTTCAAGAACAGGGTTTACTGCCTCAAGATGTGATGGATTTGCTGCAAGATATATCTTGGTTTGATCGCCAGATTCAGTTATGAAGTCTCCATATGTTCCAAGGTGATACTTCACATCTCCTGAGCCCTGAACCTCATTTTCTTGATAGTTTCCTTCAAATTCTTGGAAGATTTGCCCATAATTCTTTCCAGCGACATTAGCTAAGACATTTAGCCTGCCGCGGTGCGGCATTCCAATACAGACCTCATCTAATTTTGCTTTAGCGGCATATCTTGCAATTGCATCAAGAATTGGAATAACTGATTCCCCGCCCTCCAGTGAGAAGCGCTTTTGTCCCACAAACTTTGTGTGAAGAAATGTTTCAAAAGCTTCTGCAGAATTTAACTTGCGAAGAATTCTTAGCTGCTCCTCCCTTGGAAAGAATGGCGAGCCAACTTCAACTTGGCTCTGAATCCACTTGCGCTCCTCTGGGGAATCGATATACATATACTCAATGCCAATTGATCTGCAGTAAGAGTCGCGCAAGATTCCTAGGATATTTCGCATTTTTGCATAAGGGCGACCACTAAAACCGCCAGTTGCAATTTCTCTATCAAGATCCCAGAGTGTTAGGCCATGGGTTACTACATCAAGATCTGGATGGCTGCGTTGCTGGTATTCAAGTGGATCTGTATCAGCCATTAAGTGGCCACTAGTGCGGTAGGCCTGAATTAACTGCTGCAGACGTGCTGCTTTATTTAACTGCTCTTTGCCCTCTGGAATATCGTTATGCCAAGTAATTGGAACATAGGGGATTCGAAGGGCGGCAAATATCTCTTCATAGAAATTATCTGCCCCAAGGAGAATTTCATGGATTTTCTTTAAGAAGTCGCCTGATTGCGCTCCTTGAATAATGCGATGGTCATAGGTGGAGGTCAGAGTAATTACCTTAGAGATTGCAAGGTTTGCAATGGTTTCCTCACTGGCCCCTTGAAACTCGGCGGGATAATCCATTGCTCCAACGCCAAGAATCAAGCCCTGGCCAGTTACTAGCCTAGGCACAGAGTGAACTGTTCCTAGAGTTCCAGGATTGGTTAGCGAAACAGTTGTGCCACTGAAATCTTCAACACTAAGTGCTCCAGAGCGAGCTTTCTTTACTAACGCTTCATAAGAGGCCCAGAAGTTTCCAAAATCAAGGCCTTCACATCCCTTAATTGATGGCACAAGTAATTGGCGAGATCCATCTTCTTTAGTTAAATCAATAGCAATTCCAAGATTGATGTGATCGGGATATCCAATTGCCGGTTTTCCATCAAGCTCGGTAAAGAAAGTATTCATCTCTGGATTTCCGCGAAGCGCCTTAATCATTGCGTAGCCAATTAGGTGGGTAAATGAAACCTTTCCACCTCTGGCTCGCTTTAAATGATTATTAATTACAGTGCGATTATCAATCATTAATTTTGCCGGAATTGCTCTAACACTTGTTGCAGTTGGAACTGTTAGCGAAGCTTCCATACTTGTTACAACTCGTGCAGATACTCCTCTAAGTGGTTCAACTCTTGCAGCAGTTGGGGTTGCAACTTGTGGAGCAGATTTTTTAACTACCTCTGCTGGCGTTGGAATTGGAGCAGGATTTGCTCGAACAACTTCTTGAATAGGTGGCGGCGTATTTTTAATCTCTTGCACAGGAGCTTCTTTAACCTGCTGGCGTTTTGGAATTGGCGGGGTAGCTGCTTTTGCCACTGGGCTTGCTGCGCCATTTGTTGCTGGTTTATATCCAGAGAAGAACTCCTGCCAATTGGCTTCAACTGAATTTGGATCGGCTAGGTATCGCTCATACATCTCATCGACGAGCCATTCATTAGAGCCGAATGAGCCACCAAATTTATTCTCAGGAGTCATGCCTGCCACAGAAAGTAAGCCTATCTTTGTTGCGCTCTGCCTTCCTACCTCCAAGTGGCGTTATTGGCCACACTTTGGCGATGCAAAAAGCTCTGCTCTAGGGCAGGCTTACGAAATGGCGTTGGCATTTGTTACTGGGGCAAGCAGGGGTCTGGGCTATGAGGTGGCAAAGGCTCTAAAAGCTCGAGGCGATGAAGTAATAGGTATAAGTAAAGATCGCCAGCGGGCCGAGGCGGCATCAAGTGAACTCGGGATTGCCTTTGAGTTAATGGATTGCCAGCAGATTTCTCAAGTTAGAAGCGTTAGCCAGGAGCTACTAGCCAATTATGGAACTCCGGAGATTTTAGTTCTTGCCCATGGGGTAATGAGCGAGAAGATGGCAAAGACGCTTAAGACCAATGATCAAGAGTGGGCAAGAGTTTTGGATATAAATCTCAACTCAGTCTTTACTTTAGTGAATTCCATTGCAGCCCCAATGGCTGAGGCAAGAAATGGACGAGTAATAATTTTCTCTGCCTGTCTCGGAAGAATGAGCGGTCCTGGAAATGCAGGTGGACTTGCTCCCTATCGCATCTCAAAGGCTGGAGTAAATGCGCTTGTGAGAAATCTTGCTCATGAAACAAATCATGGCGCTAGAGGATTTTTAGTTGATGCAATATGTCCTAACCATAGTAGAACTGATATGGGCGGGGCTGATGCGCCAAGAAGCGCCGCCGAAGGAGCGGCAACTGCAATCTGGCTTGCGACTAGAACATTTAACCCAGGAGATCAGACTGGATTACTTTGGGAGGATCAAGAAGTAGTGCCTTGGTGAGGGATCGCAGCTAGTGCGGCAAGTAGAGTAACTAGAGCAAAGCTTCCAAGACCAATTCCTAGCAAATCTCTCTCACCATCAATCATGTAGTAAGCAACACCGAGGGCTATTAAATTAGCAAGAACAGTTGGAGCGCGGGCGAAGTTTCGCTTTGCAATAAATCCTTTGCCAGCAAAGAAGAGTCCAGTGCTGGCTATGCTTAAGAAAATAATCTCTGCCAAAATGGCATCGAGCTCCTCGACCTTGCTTGTAGCAGTTCTTATCGCAAGGTAGCTGGCAAGGCCAGCAAGAAATAGCGCTTCAAGGCGCACCAGAGTTGCAGCTATTAGATAGACCTTCGAGCCAAAGAGCTTCATATATGCCCTTAAGAATAGGGGATGAGGCAGCTCTAGTTATTATCAAAAAAGCTAGTAAGGCTTAACTAACTATGACCTCCTTTGATAGCAGCTCATTTGATCGACTAACCGGCCTTATGACCCCGGTCTATTTCTATGAATCCTTATCTCGCCTAAGGTCCTGGGCGCAGAGAAATGATAACCCAGTGACCTTAATTGCTATCAATCTAAAAGATCTAAATGATGATCAATTGCTGGAAGTAGCAAGAGATTTAAATAGCGAACTTAGGGGAGGGGATTTACTTGCCCGAATGGCTCCAAAAAGATTCTTACTCGCACTCGTTGCAGATCAACTAGGAGCAAGGCAATTGTTATTTCGAATCACTAACAAGATAAAGGAAGCTAGTAATTATCAGCTAATTGAGCTTTCTCCAAGCAAAGATCTAGCAGAGGCGCTTAGTGAAATAGATATTTGAGATATTACTTATCTGAAATAAAGATAGCAGAGCGGTAGTAGGCAAGCTCTGCAATTGAATCTTGAATATCGCCTAGGGCTCTATGGTTTCCTGATTTCTTTGGAGCTTGGAAATAAGCTTTTGGATACCATCTCTTTGCTAGCTCCTTTATTGATGAGACATCAATAGTTCTATAGTGGAGAAAGCTATTTAGTAGCGGCATATCCCTAGCAATAAAGTTTCTATCCATACCTACTGAGTTACCAGCCAGTGGAGACTTTCCCTCTGTTGTGTATTGCTTTAGATACTCAAGAATCCTCTCTTCAGCAATAGAGAGGCTAACTCCATTTGCTACTTCTTCTATTAATCCCGATTCACTATGCATTCTCTTTACTTCATCGCTCATTGAAGCTAGTTTCTCTGGAGTCGTTGCGATGACTAGATCGATTCCATCTCCAAGCAGATTTAGCTCGCTATCGGTTACCAAGACTGCAATTTCAATTAGGGCATCTGAGGCTAGATTCAGCCCAGTCATCTCACAATCAATCCAAATCAAGGCAGGGTTCTCTTGGGCCACGCAGGCACGATACCCCCAACTTCTAGGTCAGAGTTCACCTCCCGTTCACCTAGCACCCATTGGTTATTTACCCAGAGAGGGTCAGATTCACTCACGCCGAAGCCCTTCGGCACCTACTTTGATTGAAAGGTTTTCTTAAATGTTCTCAAAGAAGCGAATCCTCGCAATGTTTACAGCGACGGGACTTGCACTATCTCTAATGAGCGCGCCAGCATTTGCCAAGGAAGCAGATGGTCCAGTAACAAATCTTGGAAAGTGCAGCTCACGAAATAAGATTGCATATGATGCTAAGGGAATTGAATATAAGTGCTCCATCGCAGGCGGTGGATTAAAGTGGAAGAAGACCGGCGGTAAGCAAGGCGCTGGCGCTTCAACTTCAACTTCAACAATTGATACAAAGAAATATGCAAATGTCAGTGGATCAATCAAGATCGATGGTTCAAGCACAGTTGCACCACTTACTGGTGTAGCAGCTGAAGCTTTCCAGAAAGTTTCAAAGACTCAGATCACAGTTGGTATTTCCGGAACTGGCGGAGGACAGACTCGTTTCTGTAAGGGCGAGCTAGATATCGCAAATGCATCAGCAGCCTATTCAGCAACGCAGCGTAAGCAATGCGAAGATGCTGGAATTAAGTTCACCGAACTTCGCCTAGCAACTGATGCGCTCTCTGTTGTAGTAAATCCTAAGAACACCTGGGCAAAGTGCCTAACAGTTGCTGAGCTAAAGAAGATTTGGGAGCCAGGAAGCAAGGTCAATTACTGGAACCAGGTTCGTGCCGATTTCCCAAGAGTTAAGATGCCACTATTTGGCGCGGGAACAGATTCAGGAACTTTTGAATACTTCACAGAGCAGATCAATGGTCGCCCTGCAAAGCGCTCACGAGTTGATTACACCCCAACAGAGGATGACAACGTCACCGTAAATGGTGTCAAGCGCTCAACTGGCGCCCTGGGCTACTACGGATTTTCTTACTACAAAGAGAACACCGACATCAATAAGGCAATTGCGATTGATGGTGGTAAGGGATGCGCAGAACCATCACTAGAGAATGTGCTAAGTGGCGCCTACACCCCACTTGCTCGTCCACTATTTATCTATGTCAATAATGACCAGGTAAAGAAGAATCCTGCAATAATTCCATTCCTTGAGTTCTACGCAGCAGATCTAAAGAACCTCTCCGAGAAGGCGAAGTTCCTACCCCTAACTGCTGAGCAGACCAAGAAGTTGGAAGCAGATCTTGCTGCGCTAAGAAAGCTTGCCAACTAAGGTAAGGTTTTATTAGTAGCAAAAAGCTTTAAAAAGTTATAACGAAGAGGGGTAGAGGATGAGCGCCACAGCACAATCCGGCAGAGCCGGAATGTCGCTAGCTCCCTCTACCCACCTTCGCAGAAGAAATCTAATCCAATTATTAATTACAAAATTTATGGCTTCAGCCACTTTAGTTTCAGTGCTGGTGACTGTTGGAATTGTTCTCTCCTTGATTCCCACCACATTTAGACTTCTCAAGGAAATAACCACTCAAGTATTTGGTACCGTCTGGGCTCCGTTATTTACTCCATCTCAATATGGCATGGCCCCTTTATTAACTGGAACTTTTATTATCGTTTCAATTGCCATGGTGATTGCAATTCCAATCGGACTTGCCTCAGCAATATTTCTAAGTGATTATGCAACTCTTAATCTTCGCCGAATAGTTAAACCAATTCTTGAGATCCTGGCTGGGATTCCAACAGTTGTTCTTGGTCTCTTTGGCCTTTATGTAGTAAACCCAGAATTTGTTGAAAAGTACTGGCCGATTGGTGAGCCACTGGCATATACCGCCCTTGGTGCAGGGTTGATGACTGGCATTTTAATTATTCCAATCATCGCTTCAGTTGCTGATGATGCGCTCTCATCTGTGCCAAGAGCTATGCGCGAGGCGGCATATGCCTTAGGTGCAACGAGGCGAGAAGTTGCGACAAAAGTAGTTTTAAATGCCGGTCTTTCTGGAGTGGTAGCTGCGCTGATTTTGGCCTTTGCCAGAGCCTTTGGCGAGACCACTATCGCTCTTATGGTTGCTGGAAGTTATCCAAAGCTCTCTGCAAATCCAGGAGATCCCATGCAGACGATGGCATCCTTTATTGGTTTTGCTGGAATTGGCGACGCAGAAGTTGGTTCATCTGCCTATAACACAATTTTCCTAGTTGGAACTGTCTTATTTACAGTTACTTTGATTCTAAATATCTTGGGAAATAGATTTATCGCAAGATTTAGAGAGGTTTATGAGTGATGGCAACTACTAGCACTTCACTTCAAAGTCGCGTATCACTTGATCGCCGAATTAAAGATTTTACTTTTACTACATTTCTTTCGATTAGCATTGTTGCCTCTCTTGCATTTATTTTTTATATCATCTATCGCCTCTATAACAATGCTGGATTCTTACTCTCCTGGGATTTGGTTACATTTTTTCCTTCCTACGACATTGATACTGCAGGTTTTCAATCATCGATTATGGGAAGCATCTGGGTAGTTGGGTTTGCCACTTTATTTGCAGTTCCTATTGGGGTGATGACTGCTCTTTATTTAGAAGAGTTTGCTGGAAAGCGAAATCGCTTTACCGCACTGCTTGAGTTAAATATTCAAAACCTTGCAGGTGTTCCAGCGGTGGTCTTTGGATTAATTGGACTTGCCTTCATTGCTCGCGGCCCACTTAGTTGGGGCTTTACTGTGGGATCAGCTGCCATCGTTCTTGCGATGTTGATTCTTCCGGTGATCATTATCATCACTCGCGAAGCCATTAGAGCTGTTCCTCCTTCATATAAAGAGGGTGCGCTAGCACTTGGCGCCACACATTGGCAGGCTGTTAGTAAGTTAGTTATCCCATCTGCTGTTCCTGGAACGGCCACGGGAACAATTCTTGCGGTTTCCCGCGCAATCGGTGAATCAGCCCCCCTACTTCTTCTAGGAGCTCTCTCCTTTGTCACCTTTAATCCAACTGGGCTTGATAGTGGCTTCACCATCCTGCCGCTTGCGATCTTTAAATACGCCTCAGACTCACGCGAGGAATTCCAAGTTCTAGCCTCTGCTGGAAGCTTGATTCTTCTGGCAATTCTCTTTGCGATGAACCTATTTGCAATCTTGCTTCGCGATTACACTTTGAGAAAGAGGAATATTTAATGTCAATGATTTTTAGGCAATCTCAGGCAAATAAAGTCTCTAAGGAAGAACCTAAGAAAGGGTCAAGTCCGATGAACAGCAGCGCTACTAGAAAACCCAGTGAGCCTTTGAAGTTCGTTGACCCAGTCTTCACTCTCAAAGATGTTGCAGTCTCATATGGCGACTTTGTTGCAGTAAGTGATGTAAATATGCAGATTCCATCTCATGACATCACCGCCTTTATCGGCCCATCTGGATGCGGCAAGTCAACACTTCTTAGGACTTTGAATAGAACAAATGACCTTATCCCTGGCGCAAAAGTGCATGGCTCACTTTTCTACCATGATGCAGATCTCTATCACCCAAGTGCTAGCGCAGTTGAGGTTAGAAGGCGCATTGGTATGGTTTTCCAGAAGCCAAATCCATTTCCTAAGAGCATCTATGAAAATATCGCATTTGGCCCAAAAGTAAATGGCAGACCGAAGAAGTCAGAGCTAGATGACATTGTAGAAAAGTCTCTTAAATCAGCCGCGCTCTGGGATGAAGTTAAAGATCGCTTAAACGAATCAGCACTTGGCCTCTCAGGCGGTCAGCAGCAACGCCTCTGTATTGCTCGCTCCATTGCAGTTGAGCCAGAGGTTATCCTGATGGATGAGCCTTGCTCGGCACTTGATCCAATTGCCACGCTGCGCATTGAAGAGTTGATGGCAGAGCTTAAGAAGCAATACACCATTGTTATTGTCACTCACAATATGCAGCAGGCTGCTCGCGTAAGTTCCTACACTGCCTTTTATGTCACCGAGGTGAATCTAACTTCAGATCGCCGCACTGGAAAACTTGTGGAATTTAATGAAACCAAGAAGATGTTTAGTACTCCAGATGATGAAAGAACCGAGGCTTACGTAACCGGCAAGATGGGTTAACTCCTAAAATAATTAATCCTGGGATTTCGAGGGGTCCTGGGATTTTTTATTGCTTACGTAAGCGCGCCTTTAGCTGCAACGCAATCCCACATTAAGACTCTAAGTAGAGCAAGCAATAGCTTTATTCAAAAAGAGACCAATGGATAGGCCCATTACCTAGTCAATGCTGAGTTAGAGAGAGGAGGCCAATTCCTCAATTACGTCAAAGAGTGACAGCACATCTTCTTTAGTAGTTCTAAAATTTGTGTAACAAGGTCTCAGCCAAGTTTGACCATCAATCTTGGCAGTTGATAAGTAAAAACGGCCATCATCCAAAATTTTCTTGCAGAGTCGTTCATTAAAATCACTGGAATCAGAGTGACTTGGGTCCACGAATTGAATTGGTGTAATTGATAGCTGGGGTGGATTTGCAAGAGTTCTAAAGTTATGACGTTCTGACGCAATTCGATAGGTCAACTCTGCAAGTTCGATATTCTTTTCTATGGCTTCCTTAAATGCATTTGCTCCATGAGTTTTGAATGCTACCCACAGCTTAAGGGCGCGAAGTGGGCGAGAATATTCAAGAGTTAGATCAACCGGATTGTACTTTTCTTCTTCATGAGGCATGTAAGCCTCGTGGTGAGAGAAAGTTGTAGCAAGCATCGCTTGGTTTTTCACAAGTAGAAGTGAGCAAGATTTTGGAACGAATAGCCACTTATGTGCATCAATCGTAATTGAGTCAGCTTGATCGATTCCAACGAATAGATTGGAGCGATGAGTGGCTGCAGCAGGAACACCATAGGCACCGTCGACATGCAACCAAATCTTTTCGCTTCTTGCTACCTCAGAGATTTTATCTATTGAATCCACTGCGCCAGTCAGGGTAGTGCCACCGGTGGCTACAATTGCGATTGGTATAACACCTTCGACTAAGTCTCTCTCAATTTGTTTCTCTAATTCTTTAACTGACATACGATGGTTTTCGTCAATTGGTATCAGGCGGAGGGCATCCGTACCAATTCCCAGTACTTCAACAGCTCTGCTAACTGAGTAGTGTGATTCGCTAGAGGCATAGATAGCTACTTTCTCATAGTTTCCAGCTTTTCTAGAGTTGGGAAGCGCAGCACTTCTAGCTGTTGCCAACGCAGTTAAGTTGCTAACCATTCCACCGGAAGTGAAATATCCAATTGCCTCGCCGTAGCCAATGAACTCTGAAACCCACTTTGCCGTCTGCTCTTCCAAAAGAGTAGAAGCCTTCGAGTCAATTGCATGGTTTATGTCATAAGAGGAGGTGAGAAAATCTGCTATCGCCCCCACTTCAAGACCGCTAGATCCAATATAGGCCAGAAATCTGGGTCGGGATTGAGCGATAGAGGAATCAAGGATGTCAATTGACTCCCTTAGAACAATTAAAATTTCACTGGCATGACGGGGCAATTTAGCAGCAAGAAGTTCACTCATTTCACTTGTAACTTCAGGTTCCTTATCACGCGCTCGATCAAAACTGCTCCAGATTCTCTCCATTTCATCTGCTAGAAAATCCAAAACGAGATGGCGATCTTGACCTATTCGCATTCGCTCCATTAACGTCTCATCAACTCTATAGAGATGGCAAGTTGAGCGCGATGTAGTCGAGTCACTAATTCTGATTGTCGAATACCCAAATCTTGAGATACATCAGAGAAAGTCCGTCTCTGGTAGAGAATTCCCAGCGCAACTTCTTTAAGGGGCTCAGGGAGAGTTTGTATCGCAGCAAGAAGATCCTTGGCTGCAATCTTAGAGAGGTCAACTTTTTCCCCATCATCTTCAAACGAAATGTCAAGATCAAAAAAATTGCTCATAAGCGTATCTCTTCTCTCAAAGCACTTATTTTTCGGCGCATACCAATTCCTGCTACTGCGACCACACTTCCTTCTCTTCGATATTCAAATATAAATTCGCTATCCAAACTTCCTTCCAAAAGTGAAATTGTGTCAGCGATTTTTGGCTCCCCATAGGAAAGGATGCTAATACTGAATTGATCGCTCCAGAAGGAGGGCAGTGGATTGAAGTGCTCGCCTTGCTTAAATTCGGAGGAGCTCTCTGACCCCTCTATGGCCGAAATCTCTCGTCCAACCCTCTTGCCACACTCAACAGGAATATTCCAATGCTCAATTCGCCGTGCGGGAAGAGCAATATTTAAATAGGGAAAGCGCGCAATATCGCCTACGACAAATAGATCCTCGACCCTGCTCTTATCTATTCGCATGGCGCGAAGACTGTTATCGGTTAGCACACCGTTGCCCATTTCTAGGTTGTTTCCCTCTAGCCACTCGGTGTTGGTTTGGGAGCCAACTGCTTCAATTAAGAGATCACATTCAAGAATTTCACCATCGCTAAGGAGAACCCCAGAGATTCTTTGATCACCAATTAAATCTTGGACACTTCTGTTTAAATGAAATTGGACACCCTCTTTCTCATGGCGTTTCTGCACTGCTAGTCCGAAATCATCTCCAAGAATTGGAGAAAGTGGAATTGCTTCCAACGCAACTATGGCTACGCTGCACCCAAGGGTTCTAAGAGTCGCTGCTAACTCAAGGCCAATGAAACCAGCGCCAAGTATGACTACCTTCTTTTCCGGAGTCGCAGCTGCGCCAATCGCTTTGGCATCATCGAAAGTGCGTAAGTTGTAGCGACCAAGTTTAAGATTGTTTGGAAAGTGCATTTGTCTAGATCGAAGTCCAGTTGCTGCTACTAAATAGTCATATTCAAGATTGCGACCAGAGGCAAGATAAATTCTCTTTTCATGACATGAAAGAGAGGTTGCCGGATCTGCCAATATGAATTCTGCCTTCAATTCCGAATCTTTTATTGGGAATGCAACAGCATCAAAATCCTTGCCTTGGGCCAACAGATCTTTAGAAAGTGGTGGTCGGTTATAGGGAAGATGCTTTTCTCCACCGACAATTGTGATGTCTCCGGAATATCCGAATCGCCGTAGCGATTCAGCAGTTCGCAGGCCCCCCATGGCTGCACCGACGATGAGGACCTTACTCAACAGCCACCCATCCGATCTCTAGCATTTGAGGTGAATTACTGGACTATGGTGATGGCTTGCATAGGACAGACATCGGCAGCCTCTTTAACATTATTAAGTTCAGCGTCATCAGCTGTGGCAATGTATTCGAGTTTATCCTCTGAATTAAGCTGAAAAATGTTAGGGGCTTCGTAAACACATTGGCCGTAGTGTTGGCACTTCTCCATATCCACTTGGATTTTAATCATTTACTTTTCCTTTCTTTATTCTTTTGACTCAACGACAGTAGATGGATAGAGATCTTTTGATGGCGTACGAATTCCTCGGAATTCCCAATCGCCGCCCATGGCTGTTGAGATTACCTCTTCGCTTTCAGTAGGTTGTGCGCCGACTTCAGAGCTAATGCTTGCACCTTCAATAACCCTATTGCTTAGCCTTCCAAGTCCCTCAACTTCGACTTCTACCATGTCACCTGGCATGACAGGTCGAGAATTCGCTGGAGTGCCTGAAAAAATCATATCTCCAGGCACTAAAGTAATAGTGCGCGCAATATCTGCAACAAGATAATGCATGTTCCACTCCATATTGTCAGTGTTATCTTCTTGCTTGAGAAGACCATTGACATAGGTGCGAATTAACTTATTTCTAAAGTCCCAGTCAGTAACTATTCCTGGGCCAACTGGCGCCAAAGAATCAGCTCCCTTAACTCTTAACATTGAGCCAGCATCAGTATCTCGGAAGTCATGTAGGCCAAAGTCATTTCCAACGCTATATCCGGCGATGTACTTACCAGCCTGATCGAGAGCAATGTCTTTACAGGTCTTTCCAATAATTATTACAATTTCACCCTCGTAATTAAGCCAATTACATCGCTTTGGACGAACTACCTCGCCTTTGTGCGAATTCAGCGCAGTTATGGGCTTATGAAAGTATGTTGGAGCTGAAGGAAGCTTTGTTAAGAATTCCTTAGTACGGCTCTCGTAGTTTAGATGCACTGCAATTATCTTTGTCGGCTCTGCAGGTGGTAGGTGGACGGCTTCTTCAATTGCGAAGCTCCGACCATCTTTAGAAATTAGAAAATCACCTTTTCGTTCTACCTCTAGGCAATCACCATCGACTTTAATCCTGCGATACTCAGTCACGGGAGAGCACCAAATCCTTTGGTTGCGCAAAGCCAGCTTCAGGCTCAGGAAAATAGAGATGCACTTGTCCAGTGCCGACAGAGTTCTCATATTGGCTATACAACAAGCCCTTTGCTTCATTTCGTTCTTCGCCTAGTGCGCCAGCCATTGCTAGATAGTGATAGAAACCAGCCTCCGGTTTGTATTTTCGGAAAGTGTCGAAGTCGGCAAGAATTGCAGCATGATTTCCTTCTCGCATCCAATTGATAACTTTGAGATCGTACTGATAAGCCTCAGGAGAATAAATATGAATCGGATCGCTCGCTTCGTGCTTGCGTAGATCCCGCAGTTTATGGAAAGTATGCGAGAGCGCGCCGGATGCAATCAAAACCACTTTTCTATCGCTATCACGAATTGCTTCACCTAGAGCCCGACCGGCGCGAATAAAGTCTTCTGGTGTACCGGTTTGGCAAACTGACATGCTGATCCATCGCTTTTCATCTAGGCCGCGGCCGAGGTAGTGCCAGAGATTTAGGGTCGCATAGAAAATTGGAAGGTGAGGATCGGCTATCGGAGTGATCCACGTTCCATTTTTTTCATCGTACTTCGAAAGCGACTTGGCAAGTTCTGGATCGCCCTTAATTGCATAGGGAATCTGCGTCATACCCCTTGGTAATTCTTCTGAAGTAAATAGGCCAGAGCGCTCCGCAGCTGAAGTTATAACAAATTCAACTGTGGTCGCCCAATGGCTATCAAGGACAACTACTGTGTCATAGTCCAGCGTTTCAAAGACATCAGATCTAAGCTTCTTCAAACCTGGTACGAGGCTAATTTCTTTTCCTTCATTAAGGTCTTTACGAACAACCTCTGGCAACATAATTGTTGGCACATGTGCTAACAGAGCGGCTCCAACGACCTTTCCCATCCTCTTACTCCTTCCATCCATTTGGCGCGATTACAGTGTTCTTGACATCTGCATAGAAATCAAATGACCAAGTACCACCATCTCTACCAATACCTGATTTTTTCGAACCACCAAAAGGCGCACGAAGGTCTCTGATAAAGAAGCAGTTAACCCATATTGTTCCAGCAACTAGGTTTTTCGTTATCTTGGCTGCATGTTCCCTCTTGCCTGAGACAACCACTGCCGCTAGACCAAACTCTGTGTCATTGGCCATGTTAAGGGCTTGATCATCGTTGGTGAAAGTTTGCATGCAAAGCACTGGGCCAAAAATTTCTTCACGGAATATCTCACTCTTTGTATCTGGCTTCATAACAAGAGTCGGTTGATAATAGAGGCCACCCAAGTGCTCATTCGGAGCGCCACCAAGAACAATCTCTGCCCCCTCTTCTTTCGCACGTTCGACAAATCCTGCGATTTTGGAGAGATGGTCTTTATGAATCTGTGGACCCATTTGAGTTTCTTCTACTCGAGGGTCTCCTTGTTTAATTAGTGAAGCCTTCTTTATAAACAACTTTGTAAAGTCATCGGCCACGCTCTGATGAACCAGTAACCTGGTCCCAGAGAGACAGACTTGACCAGCATTGTCGTATTGCTCCACAGCCAGAGTAGTGGCCAGATCAAGATCTGCATCTTCCAAGACAATAAGGGGACTCTTTCCTCCTAATTCAAAGGTTATAGGAGTGAGATTATCTGCTGCCGCCCGGGCAATTTTTTTTGCAGTTGGGACAGAGCCAGTAAATGAGATTCTCGAGATTCCAGGATGCTTTGTTAGCGCAGCCCCAGCTTGTTCGCCAAGACCGAATATCACATTAAAAACACCTTTTGGCATCCCAGCCTTGACTGTTAGATCTGCAAAGAAACTTGCAGTAAGCGGCGTCCACTCAGCTGGTTTAAGAACTACCGTATCGCCAGCGGCAAGTGCTGGACCAATCTTCCAAGTAGCAAGCATTAATGGCGCATTCCATGGCGTAATTAGAGCTGCGACTCCTGATGGATCCCAAGAAACATTATTAGAGTGACCACGAGTTTCGAAGGGTTCATGTTTAAGATTGTTACTAGCCCACTCCGCAAAAAAACGAATATTGGCTGCAGCTCGCGGCATTACGCCTCTTATATGAGAGCGCAACAGAGCTCCGTTATCAAGGGTCTCTATTTGAGCCAGAGTCTCGACATTGTCTTCAATCAACTTTGCTAGGCGTTCTAGAATTTCACCGCGTCCATGGGGACCTAAATCTCGCCATGCTGGAAATGCGGCATTAGCTGCATTAACTGCAAGATCTACTTCCTTCGTATCACCTAAAGCAAAGTCTCCAAGGAATTGACCATCTATTGGTGAAGTATTCTTCAAAGTTTGCTCTGAAGAAATCCGTTCACCATTAATGAAGTGGCAGGTAGATATATCAATTCCGGCTACTTGAAAACTCTTCACTTTCCACCTAACTTCGTCGCCAAAACAGTATCTTGCATTCATCCATAATCGTTAGGATACTAACGAGATGGCCTAGGTTACTCTAGGCACACTTGAATTTGAAGTTCTCTGGAAAGGTGCCTATGAGCCGAAATAAAAGGCCAAGGATTGCAATTCCTGCCCGCTTGGCTGAATCCACATCTGCGACAAGATTTTCGGCGATAGTCACAGCCCGAAAACTTGCTGAGTTGATCTGGGATGCCGGAGGTGAACCTCTTACATTTCTTCCCGTTTCTGATATCCAATGGGGAGAGCGACTTGAGGCAATAGATGGGATTTTGCTCCCTGGGGGCGCCGATGTTGATCCCGCTCGCTACGGCGAAGTTCCCCAGTCAGAACATTTATACGGTATCGACCTGCTCCAAGACCAGGCTGACTTCTCTCTCTTGGATTTTGCAATTCAGACTTCAATGCCTCTGCTGACTATCTGTCGTGGCACCCAAGTTGCAAATGTGGCCTTGGGCGGCACTCTTTTGCAGCATATGGCCAAACCTCATATTAATCACCGCTCTACAATCGAGTTTACTAATCTTGAATCTGAATTAGGGTTGAAAAATAGTTCACTGTCAACCTCTTGTTTTCATCATCAAGCTATCGATCGACTTGCCCCTGGGATTGAGCCCTTAGCTTTTGCAGTAGAGGGTCATATAGAAGCGGTTAGATATCCAACTGATGCTTGGGCTTATGGATTGCAGTGGCATCCAGAGGACAATTACAAGCAGGTTCCAGCTCAACTTGATATTGCTAAAGCCTTTATCGCTGCAGCCAGGGGCTAGTTCTTCTTAAGGTTTTCCCTCTTGGCCCCCACTGTAATGCCGCGCAGCGCATCAGCAACTCCTCTTTGCTCAGCTGGCTTTATAAATGAAGCTAGAAAAATTTCTTCTTTATTGAATTCAGGAAAAATTTTCTTCATCATACGCCTTCCATCACTTGTTAAAGTGACCAAGACCAGGCGACGATCTATTTTGCTCTGTTTCTTAATGATCAAGCCGTCACGCTCTAAGGTCTTTAAAACTCCGGTTAGCGATGCTTTAGAAGTGCCCACTTCTTCAGCGATTGTTCGAGTCTCAATCGATTCCCAAACCCAGACCACCCAGAGTACAACGAATCCGGTCCAAGAAAGGCCATGCCTTGAGAGGATTTCACGTTCTAGGTGATTACGCACGGCGCTGGCGGCACGAAAGAGATTTGAAACTACGGCCATAGCCTTGAAGTCAATATTCATGCCCTTTAGCAGTGTGGAGACCTGCCGCTCAGTCTCGCTAAGAGTGTGCGCACCTGCCATAGTTTCAATTCTATCCCCATGCCTGGACTTTGGTCATTCCAATCTCAGCATTCCTTCTGCTTAATCAAGGCCGATGGTATTCTTTTTTCATTCGCATCCTAACGAATTGGAGCCACCATGGGTTTATCCATTAATCTCTCTGATCTAGATCTATTTGAACCAGGGGCTCCTTGGACAACATTTGCTGAATTGCGCGAGAACCAACCGCTGCATTGGAGCGATGAAGCCGCTCCCAATCATGGTTTTTGGTCGGTAACCCGCTACCACGACATCGTTCCCATCTTGAGAGATTCCACGACATTTACCAGCGAGCGATTCACCAATCTTGAAGAGGTCGATGCAGAACAAGAACAGGCTCGTCGATCATTACTTGAGACAGATGGTTCCCGTCATCGTGCGCTTCGCAGGCTTCTGCAAGGACAATTTACCCCAGCAGCGGTGGCACACTATGAAACTTTCCTTCGCGGCCTTACCGCTACCACCCTGGACAATGCCTTTGCAAGGGGCGAATTTGATTTTGTTCGTGAGGTAGCGGCAGATTTTCCAATAAATGTTCTAGCGAAACTCTTAGATGTGCCGGCAGAAGACAATAAACAGTTGATTGATTGGGGAAATCGCATGATCGGATTTGATGATCCGGAACATGCAGATATCTTGATTAGCGATCCGGATAGCGAGAAATATCGACTAGTTCCATTTCGCTCACCAGCTGCACTTGAACTCTTTGCCTACGGAGATGAGTTAGCGAGAGAGCGACGTGGAAAGAATGGCACAGACCTAGTATCGGTTCTAGTCAATGGCGAGATGAGTGATGGGATCGCACTTACCGAGCGAGACTTTCATACTAATTTTCTTCTGCTGGTAGTGGCGGGAAATGAAACCACGAGACACACGATTTCTCACACGATGATTAACTTGATCAAGCATCCGGAGCAGTTGGCTAGATTGCAAGAAAATCCAGAACTAATTCCTTGGGCAGTTGAGGAATTTCTGCGATTTGCTAGCCCGGTCTACCATTTCCGCAGAACTGCGACCAAAGATGTTGAGATCCACGGTAGAAAGATTGCGGCTGGCGCCAAGGTTGTTACCTGGTTTGCCTCTGGCAATCGTGACGAAACAGTATTTAAACAGGCCAATACTTTCGATGTAACTAGAAACCCAAATGAACATATGACCTTTGGAAGAGGCGGTCCGCATATGTGTCTTGGCAACGCCTTGGCAAGGATTGAACTACGGGTGATGTTTGAAGATTTGATATCGCGCATCGACTCAATCGAGCTGACTGGTCCAGTAGATTATCTGCGTTCAAATTTCGTGCATGGCATAAAGCGGATGCCAGTAAAAGTTAATCTGCGCTAGCTATAGTTAAGTTAGTTTTGCTACACGCTTTAGAAAAGAGTCGATCAAGTTAAAAGTGCGCTCTCTTGCCTCTGTTTCATGGGCCTTGGTTTGAGCGAGCATGATTTCAGGATCTTGCCCATCGGCTAAAACTGCCTTATCTCCATCCCAGTCCAGCCATTGTTTAAGCGAATGAGAATCAATTTCTGGATGAAACTGTAATGCCAAGGAATTGTTAATTGTGAAGGCTTGCGAAGCTATCGGATTGCGCGCAATCTCTTTTGCCCTAGGGGGTATCTGCCAACGGTCATAGTGAAATTGGAACCATGGCCCATCAGAAATTAGCGAGGTGTCATCGCTCCAGATTGATTTCCATCCGATCTCGCATTGTGGGGCTTTTGCAACCGATCCACCCATAGCTCTGGCAATTAATTGTCCGCCAAAGCAGATCCCCAACACTGGCTTGCCAGATTCCACAATGGAACGAATCCACTCAAGCTCAGGAACTAGCCACTTTCCGATGCAACCATCATCCCAAGCTCCCCATGGCGCACCGAGTGGAATGATGAGATCAAAGTCCTGCGCGTCGGGAAATTGAAAGTCCACATTAGGGGAGCGGAAGTTTGCTTGGCTCACCACCACTTCCTCGCTGATCTGGAAACCGTGATAACGAAGGCGTTCGGCAACAGGTCCGGGTGGTGAGATGTGATCATGTTCAATGAACAGGGCTTTCAACGCTACCTCCACAGAGTAGAGAAAAATATTATGGGGAAAATTTCTCCCTCACTCTTGCCAATGCTACCCCAGTAATGCTTAGAATGTCGTTTGCGTCCTAACGAAAGTCCTGCTTGGTGAAGAATGGAGAGCATGGTGGCAAATTCATCCGATAATCTAAAAAAGGAATTAAAGTCCTTAGGAGTGGATGTATTGCAGCTCATGTACTGCGATGTTTTAGGTATGGCTAGATCAAAGTATGTACTCACATCTGAACTTGAAAAGGGAGTTAGCCACGGTCCGACCTTCTGCCAAGGTGTTTGGGTAACCACCAATCGAGGTGGTGTATTAGATGCCGGAAATATTGCATCTGATGGACTTCAAGACTTTGTGACCAAGATGGACTACGAGAGAGTTAGATCGCTTCCCTATGAACCTGGTATGGCATGCGCAGTAGTCGATGCCTTCAACCCTGATGCTTCAGAGAATCAATTCGCTCCTCGAACGGTATTGAAAAAAGTCATTGCAGGTTATGCCAAGTATGGACTAGTTCCAATCGTTGGACCTGAGTTAGAATTTTATATTGCCCGATATTTGGATGGTAAATATTCCCGCACTCACGAAAATGTTGGATTCGTCTATACAACAGGATCAATGGTGGATCCAGATGCCACTTTCTTACGCGCACTGCGCATGCTCGATCAAATGCAACTCGGAGTTTTTGCCGGTAATCACGAATTTAGTCCAAGTCAATATGAAATTAATCTCTGGCATGGTGAAGCACTTGATGCAGCAGATCGAACATTCATTTTCAAGAATTCCCTGAAAGATATGGTCTATCGCGAGGGCAAGATTGCAACGTTCATGGGTAAACCATGGGGAGATGAAGGCGGCAGTGGTTTCCATCTTCACTTCTCTGTGGCTGATACGAATGGCAACAATAAAATGGATAATGGAAAGGGTGAGCTCTCCAAAGTAGCTCACTCAATCATTGCAGGAATTCTGGAAAATGCAGCAGCAATAACTGCCTTTGCTAATCCCACAGTGAATGCATTTAAGAGATTGGGGCCAGATACTCTCGCGCCGTTTCGGGCGAACTGGGGACTTGATAACAGAAGTTGCATGATACGTATCCCGCCAGAGAGGGGAGCAGGGACCAGATTAGAAGTTCGAGTTGGTGATGGAGCAGCAAATCCTTACCTGATTATCGCCGCAATTCTGGCTGCTGGACTTGATGGAATTGAGAGAGAGCTTGAGAGTCCTGAACCAGCGGTTGGAATGGCTTATGACATGGAAACTGCTCCAATTCTTCCAATGTCACTGCAAGATGCTCTTGATGCCTTGGAATCAAATACTCAGATGATGAGCAAACTATCACCGCAGTTGGTGGAGACATTCCTTGTTCTAAAACGCGAAGAGATTGAGCGATATAAAAAAGATGTCGCTGACTCGGATACGCGCGAGGTGACTCAATGGGAGCAGGATGAATATCTCTTGCGCTATTAAGTTAGGCAGTTAAATATTTGGATTGGATTTATCAAGAAGGAGTTTGCCACCATTAAATGTCACCCCAACTTCTCTATAATAACCACCGATGATCTCCTTGATAGGTAGAATTGAAGCGAGCTCATCCCAAGGAGAATCAGATATTTCAAGTTCTGCCTCTCCGAGCCAAGCTTGACCCAGATCTACATCTACTCCACTCATGGTAATTAACTGATCTAGTGAATTTCCAAGTCCTGGTGTGATGGATGGGACCCATCGGCTATGTAACATCGGATGGCCATTAACAAAACCGTTGCTATCTGAAGGTTCGAGTAGGGTCAGGCGCGCAGAAGCTAGACGATGATCATAGGCTGCGATGCTGGCCCCTAACATTGCCCCCTTCTCAAGTTTTGGGGTGGCCTTGCCTCGATTAAAAATTCTTGTAAGACCAATTGAACCTATCTTTTTGGGGTAGCCCTGGAACCAACCGCGAGCCAGCGAGAAGTCTTTAGTCACCCAGATTGCGACACATCTGCTGTAGATCTTGCCTTGGTACTGACATCGAATCACTACAAAGGCCTCTAAATATTGAGATCTGACTGGGTCTAGCAACTCAATCTTTGATTCCGAGCAGCTCTGCCAATCAGCCCAGATAATTGCTACTGCGCCGGGATCCTCCTCCGCTAAGGAGAGCTCGCTAGGAAGCAGAGCCTTTACATTCTCTGGGTTAGTTCGATATTCAACGGTCAGCAGATTGCCTGAATAGAACCAGGGCATTTCTGGGGCAATGGCGCTCTTGCCCGAAGGGGTCTTTGGCGCGAAAAATCCGTTCAACGGCGACATTAACCCTCACTTCCTACCAAGTCAATCCATAAACTTTACTTGAAACGCGATGAAATCCTTGACTTTAGTTGTTACCTGCGCCACTCTATCTCAAAATCGTTTGGATATGAACGATTATTTAGCGCGTTGGCAAAGGAGCTGACATGGCAGTAGAAAGTACTTCGCTCAAAAAAGGCAAGCTTGGCGTTTTTGGAATTGTTTTCTTCGTGGTTGCAGCCTCTGCTCCACTGGTAGGAATGACGGGGGCAGTACCAGTAGCGATGGTGCTGGGTAATGGCGCAGCAACTCCTGGCGCTTATCTAGCCGCCGGAATAGCTTTATTAATCTTCTCAATCGGATATGCAGCGATGAGCCACCATGTTACAAACGCTGGAGCCTTCTTCGCATTCGTTGGCCGCGGCCTAGGCATGCGAGCTGGTGTGGCATCTTCCTACGCATCTTTGGTGGGATACCTGACTATTCAATTGGCAATCTATGGCTTCTTCGGCGTCGTTATGAATATAACCATGGCCGATTATGGAGTAAGCCTGGCCTGGTGGGTATGGGCATTGATTTCTTGGCTCTTAGTTACCGCGCTCTCCGTGCTAAGCGTTGAAGTAGGGGCAAAAATTCTAGGCACACTACTTGTAGTTGAGTTGCTATCACTCGTGATTGTGGCCATTTCAATTTTTGCAAAAGGTGGACCGGAGAGCATGAATTTTGGTGCCTCTTTCAACCCATCAAATGTCTTTGCTGGCGGAATAGCCGGAACTGCTGGAATAGCCCTGGCGTTTGCTTTTGCCTCTTTCATTGGATTTGAGGCGACTGCAATTTATGGTGAGGAATCCAGTAATCCTAAGCGTAATGTTCCTAAGGCGACTTACTTTGCAATTATTTCAATCTCCATACTTTTTGCATTTGTCTCATTTGCAATGGTTGTAGGAATGGGTTCTAGTAAAGCAATTGAAGAAGTTCTAACCCGTTCCGGGGAGCTAGCAGATCCTGCTGGAGTCCTATTTTCTCTTGGTGGTGAATATGCTGGAACTTGGATTGTCGAGATAATGAAGATATTAGTTCTAACTTCGCTATTTGCTGGCTTACTAGCATTCCAGAACGCAGCTTCGCGATACTTCTTTGCTATGGCAAGAGCTGGCGTGATGCCAAAGAAGCTAACTGTTACCAATGCTGCTGGAGTACCACAGATGGCTTCTATCGTAACTTCAGTAATTGCTGGAGTAATTATTGTGATATTTGCAGTTGCAGAACTGGATCCCTATCTCAAGCTCTTTAGTTGGATGAGTGGTATTGCAGTAATTGCAATAGTTGCAATCGAAGTACTGGTTTCGCTAGCAGTTTTGCTTTACTTCAACAAGCAAGCAGGTAGCAATGTTTGGAAGACAAGAGTTGCCCCGCTTACTTCCATTGTCCTATTGCTTGGAAGCCTTTACTTGCTCATGTCGAGATTTAACTTGCTAGCTGGGACGGTAGCCGAAGGCGTGGACCCAACCTTGCCGGAAAGTGCTTGGAAACTCTCCTCCCTGGGATGGTTCCTGGTGCTATCTCCGTTTATCGCGATGTTAGTTGGATTAGTTGTCGCATCGCTATCTAAGAGCAAGAACGATGCGCTTACTCGCGACTTTTCCTAAACGCTCTTAAAATCTCTCGGCCCCTTGCAGATTTATCTTCAAGGGGCCGTTTGATTTGTTATGATTTTAAATTCCGCACGAGTCTAGCTACCAAAGAGCGCGCCCGGCAGGAATCGAACCTGCGACAACCCGCTTAGAAGGCGGGTGCTCTATCCGACTGAGCTACGGGCGCATTTAACGACCTAAGTCTATCTAGTGCCAAGTAATGCTCGGATAAACGATAA
>VGAJ01000005.1 GCA_016870795.1 Actinomycetota bacterium
ATCATGATTTTGCAACCTTTTGTAAACCTGGTGGCTCTGGAACTACCTTAAGAAGGCTTGAGGAATTTAGCTGGCAGCGAATGGCTGATTCAACCCTTCTAGCAAGAGTTACTGCTGATGCTTTCTGTTATTCAATGGTGAGAAATCTAGTTGGAGCAGTAGTCTGTGTTGGAGAGTCTCGCTTTGAGCCAGAGTGGATTTCATCGCTACTTGCCAATAAAACCAGAGTTAGTGAGAGCATGGTCTTTCCAGCAAGAGGTTTAACCCTGATTGCTATTGAGTATCCAGCTGATGATTTACTTGAGGCTCGCTCTAAAGTAACTGCTCGCAGAAGAGATGAAGAGTAAATGGGGCAGATAAATGTAGTTGGAATTGAGTATGCCCTCTCAGATGGCCGGGTATTACTTAGCGATGTTTCATTTCGGGTTGGCGAAGGATCAAAGGTTGCTCTAATTGGCCCTAATGGATCTGGCAAGACAACTCTTTTTCGAATGATTGCCGGAGATATAACTGCTGATTCTGGTCAGATAATTATTAATGGCGGCCTTGGTGTGATGCGCCAATTTATTGGCTCGATTCGAGATGAATCAACGGTGCGAGATTTATTAATTTCAGTATCACCACTTCGCATTAGACAAGCTGCAGAGAAACTTAAAGAAGCTGAAAGTGAAATGGCTGCTAATAACTCTGAGAAGCAGCAGATGGCGTATGCCCAAGCACTATCTGATTGGGGAGATGCTGGGGGATATGAACAAGAAGTGCTCTGGGATATTGCAGTTAATAGTGCGCTAGCAAAGAGCTTTGATCGAGTATCTGATCGATTAGTTAATTCACTCTCTGGTGGTGAGCAAAAGCGCCTTGTCCTTGAAGTATTGCTCAATGGACCTGAGGAGGTATTAATCCTTGATGAGCCGGATAACTATCTAGATGTTCCAGCGAAGAGATGGCTTGAGGAGCAGATAAGGAATTCAAAGAAAACCATCCTCTTTATTAGCCATGATCGTGAGTTATTAGCAGCCACTGCTACTAAAGTTGTCACTCTTGAACAAGGTATCACTGGCAATAGCGCCTGGATACATGGTGAGGGCTTCAATACTTGGCATGATGCAAGAAAAGCTCGCAATGCTCAATTCGCTGAACTGTTAGAGCGTTGGCAAGATGAACATAAGCGTCTAAAGGAACTAGTTCTAACTATGCAATGGCAGGCAGCTTCATCACCAGATATGGCCTCAAGATATCGAGCGATGCAAACCAGGCTTAGAAAGTTTGAAGAGCTCGGCCCGCCGCCTCCGCCGCCCCTAGAACAAGATGTGAAGGTTAATTTAAAGAGCGGGAGAACTGGCGAGCGCGTAGTGACCTGTAAGGATTTAACTTTAGAAAATCTCACAGAGCCTTTTACCTTTGAAATCTATTATCAAGATCGGGTCGCAATTCTTGGAAAGAACGGCTCTGGAAAATCTCACTTTTTAAGAAGGCTTTCAGGTGATGAGAGCGTTAGATATAGCGGCGAGTTTAAACTCGGCGCAAGAGTAATTCCAGGTTTCTTTGCTCAAACCCATGCCCATCCTGAATTTGTAGGAAAGACTTTGTTAGAAATCTTATGGCAGGAAAACTCTCTGCAATTAGGGGCAGCCAAATCTGTTCTTGGTAGATATGAATTGGCCCAACAAGCAGAGCAGCAATTCACATCTTTATCTGGCGGACAGCAGGCACGCTTTCAAGTTTTGTTATTAGAACTTGCCGGCGATACTTTGTTATTACTAGATGAGCCAACTGATAATTTAGATCTGGCAAGTGCTGAAGCGCTAGAGCGCGCACTTGATGCTTATCAAGGAACTGTTATTGCTGTGACCCATGATCGCTGGTTTGCTAAAGGATTTACTAGATTTTTGATATTTGGCGCAGAGGGTGCGGTCTATGAGAGCCCTGAACCAGTCTGGAGCCATTAATCAGGCTCGATTTTGACCCCTTTGCATAGTGCAGGTAATCTTCGCCTTCTGTCTCCGCTAGCTGTGGAGCGGCACGAAATAGAAAAGTAAGAAGAAAGAGAGTCTGCCCGTGCGCACCTTTTCACCGACCCCGAAGGATGTTGCGCGTCAATGGTATGTAATTGATGCCGCTGATGTCGTCCTTGGTCGCCTTGCTAGCCATGCCGCTATCTTGCTTCGCGGAAAACATAAACCAACATTTGCTCCTCATATGGATATGGGAGATTTCGTAATCGTAATTAATGCCGAGAAGATTGTTTTGACTGGGTCAAAGATGGCTAACAAGATGGCCTATCAGCACTCACAATATCCAGGCGGTTTAACTGAGCGCAACTATGAACTATTGATGGAGAAGTTCCCAACTCGCGCTGTTGAAAAGGCAATTAAAGGAATGCTTCCTAAGAACTCTATCGGCAAGCAGATGGCCTCTAAGTTAAAAGTTTATGCAGGAGCTGAGCATCCTCATGGTTCACAAGGACCAATTCCATATGTATTTACCCAGATCGATCAGATGAAGGTTGGTAAGTAAAAGATGAGCGAAAAAGAAGAGAACGCAACCGCCTTTAGCTCTGCAACACCTGCTGCTGCAACTAACCGCGCTGCTGTGATTGCAGCTGGCGCAGGTATCGGTCGTCGTAAGGAAGCAGTTGCTCGCGTTCGTCTAACTCCAGGAAGTGGTCGCTGGATTGTTAATAATAAGAATTTAGAAGTTTATTTCCCAAACAAAGTTCACCAACAGGCAGTATCTGAGCCACTTCGCACAGTTGGCGCTGAGGGCAAATATGATGTTATTGCTCGCATTGATGGTGGCGGAATTTCAGGACAAGCCGGAGCGCTTCGCTTAGGCGTTGCAAGAGCTCTAAATGAGATTGATACCGATGCAAATCGCCCAGCTTTAAAGAAGGCAAAATTCCTAACCCGTGATGCTCGCGTAATTGAACGCAAGAAATATGGTCTAAAGAAAGCACGTAAGCGTTCTCAATACAGCAAGCGTTAATTAACAAAGAGGGAAAAATGGCGCTCTTTGGCACCGATGGTGTCCGAGGCGTTGCTGGCGTTGATCTCACCGCTGAACTAGCTTTTAATCTCTCAACTGCTGCCGCATCAGTTCTGGCAGATCTTGGTGAATTTGCTGGCCATCGCCCAACTGCCATTGTTGGCCAGGATTCAAGAGCCTCCGGACAGTATTTAGAGGAGGCAATCTGTCGCGGTCTATCAAGTGCCGGTATTGATGTTTATCGAGTTGGGATTCTTCCAACCCCTGCTATCTCTTTTCTTGTTAAAGATCGAGGAGCAGATCTTGGAGTAATGATTAGTGCCTCTCATAACCCAGCAAGTGATAATGGAATTAAGTTCTTTGATAGAACTGGATCAAAGCTAGCTGATCAAATTGAAGCAAAGATTGAGAGCGTGTTAGGCAAAACAGTAGTAAGTACTAATGGGGCTGGCCGAGTAATTGAAGATTTGGAGGCTAAAGAGAGTTATATTAAAAATCTTCTAAAGAGCCTTGATGGCAATTTAAGTGGGATAAAAGTAGTTGTTGATTGCGCCAATGGAGCTGCCTCATTTGTTGCTCCTGATGTACTTAAAAGAGCTGGAGCAGAGGTTATTGCCATTTCAGCATCTCCCAATGGTTTAAATATTAATGATAACTGCGGCTCTACTCATCTAGAGAACTTAATTGCAGCTGTTAAAGAAGAGGAAGCAGATATTGGAATTGCTCATGATGGCGATGCTGATCGAGTCCTAGCCATTGATGATAAAGGATCAGTTATTGACGGTGATTTCATATTAGGAATTCTTGCTCAAGATATGCAGCTTCCAACAAAGACTGTTGTAGGAACTGTTATGACCAATCTTGGGCTGATTAAAGCTTTAGAAGAAAAAGGTATTAAGTTCATTGCAACAGCTGTTGGCGATCGCTATGTATTAGAGGAGATGCTTGCTGGCGGACATATTCTTGGCGGAGAGCAATCAGGCCACATCATCATGAGTAAGTATGCAAATACTGGCGACGGCTTATTAACTGCGCTACAGCTCATTTCAAAACTTAAGAAGAGTGGCAAGAGTGCAAGTGAGCTAGCTTCTTTTATGAAGCGTTACCCGCAAGTTCTGATCAATGTCTCAGCAGTAGCTAAAGAAAAATTAGCATCAAACCAAGTCATTGCTAAAGCAGTAAGTGATGTGCAGCAGAGATTGGCAGATAAAGGTCGAGTTTTGCTCCGCGCTTCTGGAACTGAGGCTCTAATTAGAGTGATGATTGAGGCCCAAGATCTATCTCTTGCTCAGGAATTAGCCTCAGAACTGGCAACGCTAGTAAAATCAGAGCTCTCACTTTAAGGGAGCAAATTTAAATGTGCGGAATCATCGGTTATACCGGAGCCTCACCTGCCCTTTCAATGGTGATTGATTCGCTTCGAAAGTTGGAATACCGGGGCTATGACTCCGCTGGAATTGCTCTTACTGGCAAAGCAGGTGAGAAGTTAATTGTGGCTAAGCGCGCAGGAAAGTTAAGTAATTTGGAGAGTGCGCTAACTTCAGATCATGCTGATTCTCTAAGTGGAATTGGCCATACTCGCTGGGCAACTCATGGTGGACCAACAGATGAAAATGCCCATCCGCATATCTCTAGTGATGGGAAAGTAGCTGTTATTCATAATGGAATTATTGAAAATTACTTAGAACTAAAAGCAGAGCTAGAAAAGCGTGGCCATAAGTTCGCATCTCAAACCGATACTGAATCAGTTGCTCATCTCTTAAGTGATGAATTTAATTTGAGTAAAGATTTAGCCGATGCGATGCGCAAGGTTTGCAAGCGACTTCGTGGCTCTTTTACTCTCCTTGCTATCTCATCGGATAGCCCTGAGGTGATAGTTGGTGCAAGGCGTAATTCACCGTTAGTTGTGGGTCTTGGCAAAGGCGAGAACTTTCTAGCCTCTGATGTCTCGGCATTTATCGCTCACACCAAGAGCGCTTTAGAGCTGGGGCAAGATCAAGTAGTGCAGGTAAGTCCTGACTCAGTTCTAGTAACAGAATTAGATGGCAAGCAAGTTAGCGCTAAGCCTTTTGAGATTACCTGGGATGCAAAGGCAGCAGAGCGCGGGGGATATACCCACTTTATGCTCAAGGAGATCTTCGAGCAGCCAAAAGCAATATCTGAAACACTACTTGGAAGATTTAGCGATGACTCGAAAGTGATTTGTAGCGAGCTTTCAAGCCTTAATCTAGATATTGACCGAATTTTGATTTTAGCTTGCGGCACTGCATATCACGCAGGATTAATCGGAAAATATGCCATAGAGAAATGGTCAAAAATTGCTGTTGATGTTGAACAAGCCTCTGAGTTTAGATATCGAAAGCCTTTTTTAACTCCAAAAACTTTGGTAATTACGATCTCTCAATCTGGGGAGACTATGGATACTTTGATGGCTGCTCGCCATGCTAAAGATCTTGGAGCGGCAACTCTCTCTATCTGTAACACGATGGGTTCATCAATTGCTAGAGAATCTGATGCAGTCTTTTATACCCATGCCGGCCCTGAGATTGCAGTGGCATCAACTAAAGCGCTACTAACACAGATTGTGGCGCTTAAAGTTATCGCTCTTTATTTAGCTCAGAACAATAAGAGTTTAACTGGCGCGCAGATTGCAGCGATCATTTCTGAGTTACTTGCCTTGCCAAATAAAGTTGAGGAGATTTTAGAAACAGTTGAGCCACTTCGCGAGATGACCAGAGGCTTTAAAGATGCAACTTCAGTTCTCTTTCTTGGAAGAAATGTGGGATATCCAGCCGCGCTAGAAGGCGCTCTTAAACTAAAAGAGCTTGCTTATATGCATGCTGAAGGCTTTGCCGGCGGGGAGCTAAAGCATGGACCTATTGCACTCATTGAAGAAGGAACACCGGTAATTGCAATTCTGCCTTCTGCTTCATCTCCGATAGCAGAGAAGATGCTTAGCAACATTCAAGAAGTTAGAGCGCGCGGGGCTAATGTGATTGCTATTGCAGATTCTTCGATCTCGCTAGATGTTAAGAATATTATTAGAATTCCAAGCTGTGAAGAATTATTACAATCAATACTTGCAATTGTTCCCTTACAGGTATTTGCCTATGAAATGGCTGTTGCCAGGGGAAATGATGTTGATCAGCCAAGAAATCTAGCTAAATCGGTGACAGTGGAATGAGTGGCCCAAGCAGCCTCTTTGATGATGTTGTAGATCAAAGAATTGAGATTCGTCGCCGGGAGATGAATATTGCCCTTACTTGGTGCGCAGTATTACTCCTTGGCTTTGCTTTAGTAACTCTTGATGTCATCAATAAGGGCCTGCTCTATAGATTTGATCAATTTGTAGCAGATCTAAGTCGCCCTAAGCTCTCTGGATTTACTAACTTTTTAGTGCTTCGTATCGATGACTTAGGTCTTAGATGGATTACCGCGTTGATTTTGCTCATTACAGCAGGGTTAATTAGCAGAAGGTTTAAGTCCTTTAGACCTTTAAATTTAGCCTTTCTATCTTTAGTGTTTTTAAATATCTTTGTAGGCGCTTCTAAGATTTTCTTCGGAAGATGTAAAGCAAAAGAAGATTTTGATCTCTGTATGTTTAGTGATGGTATGGCATATCCCAGTGGCCATATTTCAAATGCCCTAGTAACTTGGGGGCTCTTTGCCTACATAATCTTTCGTTATACCCATCGAGCTCCATTTGAGGGTTTAAAGCTCTATTGGTTGGTAGCTGTTATCACTATTGCAGTAGGAGCTGTTTCGCTAATCCGTAATACCCATTGGTTTACCGATCTTCTCGGCGGAATGTTTTTAGGTGGAGCTATATTGGTTTTAGTAGTTGCCATTGATCGCTTTATTCCCTCGACCCGTCAGCCCTCATAGGTATATAAGAAGAAGTAGCGATTAACTATGGAAAATCGGGCAGAAGTACTTATAGATCTTGGAGCCATTAAAGAAAACATCAAATACTTAATGGCTAAAAGTGGTAAACCAGCTCTGGCTGTAGTGAAAGCAGATGGTTATGGCCACGGCCTTCTTCCAATAGCAAAGAGCGCGCTCAGCGCTGGCGCTAGCTGGCTTGGGGTTGCACTACTTGAGGAGGCAAGAGCTTTAAGGCAAGGCGGAATAAGCGCGCCAATTATTGCTTGGTTAACCCCGATCACAGATGATTTCAAATCTGCCATGAATGAGGATATAGATATTGCAATTGCATCTCTTGCTCACCTTGAGGCAATTACTAGCGCTTCCAAATCTTTAGGAAAGTGCGCCAGGGTTCATCTAGAAGTTGATACTGGAATGTCTCGTGGCGGGGCGCTTGGTGAGTGGAGTGAATTAGTGCGCAGCGCCAAGGCATATCAAGACTCTGGGCTAATCAAAGTTATTGGTATTTGGTCGCACTTTGCAAGAGCTGATGAAGCAGGTCATGAATTTAACAAAAAGCAATTAGAAAACTTTAAGAGCGCAGTTGCAGAAGCAAAGAGCGTGGGTATTACTCCGCAGGTAATTCACTTGAGTAACTCTGCCGCTGCAATAAATGATGCTGATTCACATTTTGATTTACTTCGTTTAGGTATTGCAATCTATGGACTTTCACCAGATTTTTCACATATGGGAAGTTCTGAAAAACTAAATTTAAAACCTGCAATGAGTATCCGTGCCAGAATTCATTTAGTCAAAGATGTCCCAGCAGGCTCTCAGGTTGGTTATGGAGGAAGTGCTATAACAAAAGTTGATACCAAACTTGGAGTTATTGCAATGGGTTATTCGGATGGAATTCCGAGAAATGCAAATAGTGAGGCTGGAGTACTGGTAGGTAATAAACGAGCACCAATTATTGGTCGAGTATCAATGGATCAATTTGTGGTTGATTTAGGCAGAGATAGCTCGGCAAAGGCTGGAGATTGGGCATACATTATTGGAAGTAATCCTTCTGATAGTTATACTTCGGCAAGTTCTTACACCGCCGATTCGTGGGCTAGCGCGAGCGCAACGATCAATTATGAGATTGTTACGCGAATAGCAGCTAGAGTAAAGCGGATCTATCAAGGCTAAAGGAGGGCGCATGACAGAAGGCGTTGTGCTCTCTGTTAATGATCTCTCAGTAAATTTTGGCGGCCTTAAAGCTCTAAATGGCGTCAACTTTGAATTAAGAAGGGGCGAAGTCTTGGGACTTATTGGCCCTAATGGCGCTGGAAAAACTACCGTCTTTAATGCGCTCTGCGGGATTGTCACTCCAGATTCAGGCTCTCTTTCTTTAAATGGTAAAGAAATTAAATGGCCAAAGCCTCATAAATTAGCGAAGTTAAAAATTGCTAGAACTTTGCAAGGTGTTGGACTCTTTCCAGATTTAACTGTCTATGACAATGTGATGATTGGTGCTAATAAATTTTCTGAAACAGGTCTACTTCGCGCAGCCTTTGGAACAAACCATAAAGATGAAAAGCGCTTAAAGGAGCGGGCGCAAGCAGCTCTTGAACGAGTTTATGTTGGCGCAGTTGCGGATAGAAGAGCAGACACTCTTGCCTATCCTGATACTAAGCGAGTTTCTATTGCTAGAGCATTGGTAGCAGAGCCAGAAATATTATTACTTGATGAACCTGCTGGAGGGCTAGGGCCTCAAGATATTGAATGGCTCAATAGCCTTATTAATAATCTTAAGTCTCGCACCTCAATAATTATCGTTGAGCATCACATGGATGTTGTTATGTCAGTCTGTGATCGAATCTATGTTTTGAACTTTGGCGAAATAATTGCCTCTGGAACTCCAGCAGAGGTTAGAGATAATGAAGCAGTTATCCAGGCATATCTTGGAACTAAATCAAAGGCCAAGTCATGAGTGGATTAGTAGTTAATAGACTTAGCGTCTCTCATGGGGCAATTGAGGCCCTTCGTGCAGTTTCATTCAGCGTTGAGGTTGGTCAACTTGCAGCAATTATTGGTTCAAATGGAGCAGGAAAGACAACACTGCTTCGCGCCCTCTCTGGTCTAAATACTCAAACTTCAGGAAGTGCGCAGTGGAATGAGCGAGAAATCCTTGGGGCAAGGCCTGATGCGCTAGTAAGAAGAGGTATTAGCCATGTCTCTGAAGGTAAATCTGTAATTGCAGAGCTAAGCGTTAAAGAAAATTTGATCTTAGGTGGAATCTGGAGAAACAAAAAGAGTGATACCAGCGCAGCTATTGCAGAGGTAGTTGAGCTCTTTCCAGTTCTGGGACAGAGAATGAATCAGAGCGCTGACTCGCTTTCAGGAGGCGAGCGACAGATGCTCGCTATTGGTAGAGCGCTAGTTTCAAGACCCAAATTATTACTACTTGATGAACCATCACTTGGACTTGCACCACTTGTTATTGAACAAATTTTTGCAACTATTGATCAACTTCGAAGAAAACTCGGGCTAACTGTTGTTCTAGTGGAGCAGAATGCAATGAGCGCATTGGAGATTGCTGATATCGGAATCATCATTAATCTTGGCGAAGTTGTTGCCTCCGGCAAAGCCAACGAGCTAATTGATGATCCCGCCCTACGAGCTGCTTACTTGGGGTACTGATGCAAAAAGTAATTGAGACTCTATTAATCGGGCTATCAACAGGATCTATCTATGCTCTTATGTCATTAGCACTCGTATTGGTCTGGAGATCAACTCGGGTCGTTAATTTTGCGCAAGCAGGACAAGCAATGCTTTCTACCTATATTGGCTTCGAGATTGCATCTAGATCTGAGATTTTCTGGTTAGGACTCGTCTTTGCAATTGCAGCAGGAGCGCTAGTTGGCGCAGGCGTTGATTACTTCTTTATGCGCGTGCTCTTCAAACATGCAACCTCTGGACCCGCAGCAGTTGTAGCACCCGTCATTGCAACTCTAGGTTTACTTGGACTTATCAGAAGTATTGTCGGGCTAACTTGGGGTGGAGAATTTAAATCTATTGAAGCTCCAGCTTCAACCGATGGCTTTAGCGTTGGAGATGGCACAATTCCATTTTCAAATCTCGATGTTTTAATCATTGCTACAGTTTCAATAATTCTTATTGCTCTTGCCTATATCTTCCAGCGAACCAACTTAGGTCTTGCCCTTAGAGCCTCGGCTTATGCTCCTGAAATTGCTCAATTAGCTGGCATTAGAACAGCACGGACTAGAACTATTGGATGGTCAATTGCTGGAGCAGTGGGCGGAGTTGCTGGAATGTTAGTAACTTCAAATAACTTCCTCTCTCCTTATTCGTTAGATCTTTTGCTTGTCTTTGGATTTATTGCAGCTGTTATCGGCGGACTTGAAAGCATGGTCGGCTCTGTCATTGGAGCTCTTGTGCTTGGAATTGGCCTTACATTTATTTTGAACTATGTCGGAACTTCTCTAGTCTTTATTGGTGGATTTAGCGTTTTGATTTTAGTTCTGCTGATTAAGCCAGATGGAATCATGGCGAAAGGCAAGGCCCGCCGTGCGTAAGAAAATAGCTATCTTTGTTCTCATTGGTTGGGTATTGCTGATTATTGGTGATCGCGTTGATGAGCTTCGCGTCTATCAAGGAGCTCAGATGGCGATGTACACCATCGCACTTGCTTCAATTGTTTTGCTAACTGGTTATTCAGGTCAAGTCTCGCTAGGTAATGGTGCGATGATGGCTGTTGGTGGTTATGGCGCAGCTCTTACCCTAAATAATTTAGGCACTCCAATCTGGTTTGCATTCTTAATGGCAATTGTTACTGCATCGCTATTTGGTGCACTTCTTGGTGCAGCAGCTGCAAGAGTTTCAGGGCCTTATTTAGCAGGAACAACTCTTGCACTAGCTGTTGGTCTTCCAGCCATTGCAAATCAATTTGCTTTCCTGGGGGGAGAGCCAGGGCTTTTATTTGATGTCGGCTTTCCACCAGAGAGATTCGGTGATGAATTCACGCAATATAAATGGTTCTTCTGGATTGCTTGCTTTATCGCTTTAATTGCAATATTTGTTACTTCAAATATTCTTTCATCGCGCTTCGGTCGCACCTGGCGAGCAATTCGTGGAAATTCTCTAGCTGCAGAGCTCTGCGGAGTTCATTCAGCTCGCATGAAGGTTTTAGCTTTCACAGTCAGCTCTGGCCTTGCAGGTCTTGCCGGGGCAGTTCTGGCAATGACTATTAGCCTTGTCGCCCCCGGGGCATATGGCCTGGCCCTCTCCTTTGCCCTGGTGACCGGGGCAGTTCTTGCTGGAATCTCAAGCCTTCCTGGGGTAGTCCTGGGAGCCTTTATTCTCGTGGTCATTCCTGAGATATCTGTGGCCCTTGCCGACAGGCTGGGTGATGCCGATAAACTAAATAACTATCTACCAGGTCTAATTGTGAGCGTATTGCTGATTCTCTCAGTGATATTCACTCCAAATGGGCCTGGTGAGAACCTGCGTAAGCATCGCCATAAGAAGCCTGCGCATTAACTGATTACCGCTAGGTAACCAGTAGATTAATAGCACCTAGCCAAACCCTCGATGGAAGGAAAACAATGATCAGAAAGACTCGTATAAAGCGAACCTGGCTCGCTGCTGCGGTGATTGCCTCTGGCTCTCTCCTAGCAACAGCGCTTCCAGCAAACGCAGAGACGGGCGTTAGCGCAAGTGAGATCAAACTTGGTATCACTCTGCCTCTAACTGGAGCAGCATCGCCAGGCTATAACAAGATTGGTAATGCAATTAATGCTTACTTCAAGTACGTAAATGACAATGGCGGCGTCTATGGACGAAAAGTCACTCTCATTCAGAAAAATGATGAGTATTCACCACAGTTGTCGATTGCTAAGACAAACGAACTAATTTTGCGAGATAAAGTTTTCGCACTAGTTGGCCCACTTGGAACTGCAAACTTCACTGCAACTCACAAATCAGTTGGCCTTGCTAAGCGCGGAGTCCCAAGCCTCTTCCTAAACACTGGCTTTAGTGGATTTTCAAATAAGAAGAGCTATCCATCCTCTTTCATGATTCTTCCTTCCTACGCTATGGAAGCAAAGATCATCGCCCAATTCCTCAAAGATAACCATGCTGGAAAGAAACTCGGCATTGTTTATCAGAACGATGAATTCGGTATTGATGGTCTAGGGGCTTTTAGAGCAGCTGGAACTAAGTTTGATGTATCAATTCCTTACACCTCAGGCACCCAGAGCGCAGCAACCGCACAGACCTGGGTCTCCCAGCTTGCAGCCGGCGGAGCTCAAGTAGTGGTCTTCTTTGGCGTAACTTCAGCAACTGCTCCACTTCTTGCTGTAGCTGCTGCTGCTAAGTACGCACCACAGTGGATTCTTGGATCAGTTGGTTCAGATCCATTAACACTGCGCGCACTTGGCGTTCCAGTAGCAGTACTAAATGGCGCACAGACTCCAGCTGGTAATCCATCACCAAATGACACTAGCGATGAGTATGTAAAGCAGTTCCAAGAGATCAATACCAAGTACAACACTGGTACTGCATTTGATGACTATGTATTGCAGGGTATGAATATCGGTCTCATGACCGTTCAAGCTCTAAGAGCTGCAGGAAAGAACTTAACCCGCAAGGGTCTAGTTCGTGCGATGGAGACAAAGGGCTCAACCTTTGCATCTGTTGCTTACTCTCCTCTTGGTTTCTCAAGAACAAGCAATGTTGGCCATACCGGCTACTACATGGCAGTAATGGATGCCAATGGAGATAGAAAGCCATTCGGTGGAAAAGTAACGCTTTACACCACTGACAGTGGCTCCGGTCCAGTTGTGGTCTCTACCTTCAAACGTCCGGCAATGCCAGCGAAAGGATTACCAAGTAACTCATGAGAACCTTTAAATTCAAGCGTTCCTTAACGCTCGTAGCAGTTTCATCACTGCTCTCAATCACCGTTGTATCAATTCCAACGGCAGCGCAGGCAAACCCGGTCTGTACTACAGCAAGCGGTGTAACAACTTGCCTTGGTGCAACATCAGATACTGCGCCTTACATGCTTATGACTCCAGCAAACTTCAATGGAACCGTTTATCTATATTCACATGGATATCGTCCAAACGTTCCAGTCCCTGCCGGAATTCCTGGCTATGGTGGCTACACAGTTACTAATACTCCAGAGCCAGCACCTGGTGGAAATGCCCAAATTATTGGCGCACTTCTTGCTAAGGGATATGCGGTTATGGGATCTGGCTTTGCCCGTCAAGGCTGGAATGCAGATTCAGCAATTAAGACCAATGTTGAGTTAATTGGTGTTTTTAAGAAGCAATATCCAAAGACAACAAAGGTTGTTGCTTGGGGTAATTCACTTGGAGGCTTTATTACTCAGGCACTTGCTGAAAAGTATCCAGATCTAATTAGCGCAGCAGCGCCACTTTGTATGGCAAGTGATCTAACGCCACTTATGACAATGGCTGGAGATGCACTTTGGGGAATCAAGACTTTCTTTGATCCAACCATCAAAGGTGGAGGCTATAGCGCAGGAACAGCTGGTTATGCCGAAGCCATGGGAGATCTAGTAAAGGTCTTTACCGTTATCGGATCAATGCAAGCTGCAATTGCTGCAAATCCAACTGCGCCAGCATGGCCAGCGACATCAAAGGTTCCAGATGCACTCAAAGCTGTTCCATCAAGAAGTGCTCTAGTTCTCATCGCTTTGATGTCTGGTGTTCCAATGCAATCGGCACATTTTGATTCAACTTCAGCGCCAGCAGGCCTTCCAGCCTCAAACGCTCTCTCATTCCAGTTAGCTATCAATCCAGCTCTTGCTGCTCTGGAAAACCTTGCAAATGCTGCAGCTCTTGCAGTACTTGCAACTCATGATGTTGAGCAACAAGCAGGTGGAGCAATCTTTGATAACACTGCAACTGATTACTCTGCGCGTGTTGCTGCTGAACAATTTATCTGGAGCTCAGCTCTCTCTGGCAATGCTGGAGTAGGCGCTCTGCTTGGATATCTTGCAGCGGTACCAAGAGTTAAGGGAAATCCTGCAGCTATTGCAAAGTTGGCTACGCTAACTACACATAGTGGCAAAGTTGAAGTCCCAACAATTCTCTTCACCGGAACTGCTGATCCAGTAACAACACCTGGAAACCAGCAAGCGGTGATTGATAAATATGCTGCATATTCTGCAGAGAAGTGGGCAGCTGCAAAGAAGGAAGGAACCCGTAAGAAACCAGCTAATAATCAGTTGGCCCTATGGAACCTCCCACCAGAGAAGTACACCAAGTTCACTGCTACAGGTTCACCAGATACAACGCCTGCCGCAGCAACGGGAACTAACCACTGTAACTTCACCGTTTCTCAGTACTTAGCAATTGCAGATCTTCTTGCATATGCTGCTGATAACGGTAAGAACATGTCAGGTGGCGCGCTCTATACCAAGATCCGTAAGGCAGGAAATATGACTTACGATCGTGGTTATGAAGCTCCTAGATTGAAGTATTACGGAGGATAATCTTCTGTAATCCATCGAGAAGGTAGTAAAGAGAGGGCCTGGGAAACCAGGCCCTCTCTTACTTTTATAGGTAGACGTTCATCAGATATTCAGGTAAAAGCGTTGGTTAAGTAGCAGCTACGCCTTACTGTTGTCGCCATGGCAAGCCTTGCGGAGCGAAGAAGAATTGCCAGATTAGTTCATCGCTTTGGTTTTGGCCCTCGCCCTGGTGAATTCTCAAATCTTTTAGCTGGTGGTTTTGATCAAGTCGCAGAGAAATACTTAAATTTTCCTAGCCAAGATGCTTTTGCCGATAACCAAGGCGAGCCAGTAGTTCGTGATCAAGGAAAGCGTCCAGCTCCAAATAGCCCTGATGTTGTTGCTTTTGCCACCGAAAAAAGAGCACAGTTAACTTCACTTTCTTTCTGGTGGCTAGATCGCATGGTTTTATCAGAGCATTCCTTGCGCGAGCGAATGACATGGTTCTGGCATGGACATTGGGCCACCTCGTATCAAAAAGTAGATGATGCTCTGCCGATGTATCTGCAGAATCAAACTTTGCGAAGAAATGCCTTAGGAAACTTTGCTCAGATGTCTAGAGAGCTGGTAAATGATGCTGCCTTAATCTTTTGGCTAGATGGACAGTCAAATACTGTTAAAGCTCCAAATGAAAATCTATCAAGGGAGTTAATGGAGCTCTTTACTCTTGGGGTTAATCGCTATAGCGAAGATGACGTGAAAGAAACAGCCAAAGCTTTAACTGGATATAAAGTTGACAAATCAAGTGGAAAAGTAATCTTCAATCCTAAGCAACATTTCGCCGGTTCTATCAGGGTTTTGGGAACGCAAGGCTCATTTGATGCTAGTTCGTTAAGTGATTTTCTAGTTGCTCGAAGTGATTGCGCGCTCTTTATTACTGAGCGAATTTGGTATCGCTTTATTTCAAGTATGAATCCACTAACTGATCTCACCCTTACTTCAAGCTTTGCCTCAAGGGATATTGCAGCTTTAGTAAAGGCAATTGGCAGACACTCTGCTTTAGGTAATCCAGATAACTCAATGGTTAAAAGTCCTATAGATTGGTTTGTCTCTGCTGCTAGAGCTTTATCAATTACACCATCGAAATTCTCTAATCCCAATACCATCCGTAACTACCTAGATTTACTTGGCCAGCGTCCTTTTTTCCCGCCAAATGTTGGGGGATGGCCAGCTGATCAAGCTTGGCTCTCAACTTCATCTGCGCAATATCGAATTCAATTTGCTACTCAATTAGTCAAAGAGGCAGATCTTTCGCCAATCTCATCACTTGCGCAGAGTGCCAGAATTGATGGCCTTGCTGATTTACTTGGGGTAGTTGAGTGGAGTTCTAGAACTAAGATGGCGCTAAATGGCGCAATTAAAGATCCGGCGCGCTTAGCCTTGCTAGCGCTCTGTTCACCTGAATATGTTGTGAGCGCATAGGAGCATGCCATGGACACAATAACTCGTAGGCAATTTCTAAAGGCAACAGGCGCTGGAGCAATAGGCGCTGCTGCTATGAGTCTTTCAATCGAGGAGATTGCAAATGCAGCCATTACAAGGCCGCTGCCGCTTGGAACTCCAATACTTGTTGTGGTCACGCTCTATGGCGGCAATGATGGGTTAAATACCGTTGTTCCAGTTAATGATCCGATTTATCAATCACTTCGCCCAGGTATTGCATATAAACCAGAGGATGTTCTCCCACTTGGCGAGAATCTTTATCTCAATGGATCAATGAGCGGGATGCACTCACTTTGGAATAAGAATCAAGTAGCGATTGTGCGCGGTGTTGGTTATCCAAACTCTGATCGCTCTCACTTTTCATCCATGGCAATCTGGCAGTCAGCAATCATTGGAGCTGCTAAAACTGGATGGCTAGGAAGATGGGTTGAGAGCCAAGCGGAGGATCCATTTCTTGCAATTAGCCTTGGATCAATACTTCCGCCGCTTCTTGCCGGAAGTAAGAGATCTGGTTCGGTTCTTCCACTTGGCGGCTTAAAAGTTCCTAATGGATCACTTGCTAGTGATTGCATAAAGCTTGCTATTGAGAGTCGCAGCGATAATTTGCTTCAAGCAATGGCTGCTCGAACTATGCGAAATCTCTTTACCGTCTCCTCAGATATCACGCCAATTCTGAAATCTCCTGCCCCGGCTGCGCCAGATCTACCAACAGCGATAGGTGGAAATGCTGGAGGGGATACAAACTTAAGTCAGCAATTAGATATTGTGGCAAAGCTTGTATCTGCTGGCGCTCCAACAAGGGTCTGGTCAGTTTCACTTGGCGGTTTTGATACTCACGCAGATGAAAAGGGATCACAAGCAATTCTTCTTGGAGTTGTGAGCCAAGGAATTTCTAAATTTATGTCGCAGATGAAAGCAACAAATAGAGCAAAAGATGTTGTGGTTCTGGTCTATAGTGAATTTGGTAGAAGAGTTCGTGGCAATGCTTCAGATGGAACTGATCATGGCACCTCAGGTCCAGTCTTTCTTCTAGGTGAGCGGGTCAAAGGTGGTTTCTATGGCGAGCAGCCATCGCTAAATAACTTGAAAAATGATGACTTAGCTGTCACTACTGATTTTAGAGATATCTATGCCAGCGTTTTAGAGAAAGTTCTTTCAACCCCTGCCGAGAAAATACTTGGTAATTGGAAGGGTCGCACTCCGCTCTTTAACTAGTCGGTAATATGACTAGGTGTTGATTCAATCGCCAGAGCAGATGCGAGATTTTGGTATCTCCTTATCTCAGCAATTAAGAGCTGGTGATGTAATTGTTCTCAAAGGCGATCTTGGAGCAGGAAAGACAGCTCTAGCATCAGGAATTGGCCAGGGGCTTGGGATAGAAGGAGTTAGCTCACCTACCTTCATTATTTCAAGGGTTCATAAAGCAAAGGTGCCCTTAATTCATATCGATGCCTATCGCCTGCTATTAAGTGGTGCTAAAGGTTTTGAATTTGATGATTTAGATATCGCAACCTCAAAAGATCACGCAATTACTGTTATTGAGTGGGGCGATAGCCTGGTTAATCGACTTAGTGATGAGTATCTAGTAATTGATATTGCTTTTGGCGCAGATGAAAATGAAAGATTACTGAGCGCTACAGGGATCGGTCCAAGATGGGCTGGATTTAGCCTATGAACTGCCTAGTAATTGATACTGCAACAGATCGCAGCTCACTAGCGCTATTCAATAATAACGAATTGATCTATTCAGGTTTTCATGATGGAGCAACAGAGCATGCAGAGGCGCTACCTAAACTTCTTAGAGAGTGTCTAAGCATTGAGAGCCGAGTTGATCAAGTAGTTGTTGGAATGGGGCCCGGGCCATATACCGGGCTTAGGGTTGGAATTATCTTTGCTATGAGCTTTGCAAGCGCTAGACAGATTCCTTGGATTGGGGTCTGCTCACTTGATGGAATTGATATTGACTCAGATTCATACCTTGTGGCAACTGATGCTAGACGAAAAGAAATTTACTACGCTAGATATCAAGACGGAATTCGTACCCAGGGGCCATCAGTCTGCTCGCCAAGTGAGATTAAAGATTTAGATATAAAGAAGTTTGGTTTTGGATTTGGCGATCCCCTCTATCCTTCAATGGCTCTTCTCCTTGCTAAATCTAAGGCACAAGATATTAAGCAACCTTTTTATTTGAGGCGACCTGATGCGATTGAAAGTAGCGCAAGATGAAGGTCACCTTTCGTCAGATGATTTCTTTAGATATTCCACTTCTTGTCTCAATGGAGCGCGAGATATATCCAGAGAGTCCTTGGAGCGCTAATCAATTTAAGGAAGAGCTAGCTGGGGTGCCAAAGAGTAGAGAGTATTTAGTAGCACTCGATGAGATAGCAGTTGTTGGTTATGGCGGAGTTGCCCTGCTTGGGGATGTGGCAGATATTCACACGCTAACTATTAAGCAGAGCCATAGAAGGCTTGGTATTGCCTCAAAAATGCTAGAAAAACTTGAAACTTGGGCCATTGAGCGTGGAGCAAAAGCGCTAATGCTTGAGATGCGTGAGGGCAATGAAGCTGCAATGAGCCTCTATCAAAAGGCTGGATATCAACTGATTTCGCAGCGTGATAATTACTATGCCAAGGGAATTCACGCGCTAATCATGCGAAAAGAGGTGGAGCAATAGATGAGCGAGCCTTTAGTCCTTGGTATTGAGAGCTCCTGTGATGAGACCGCGATTGGAATTGTTAGAGGGAGAAAACTTCTAGCAAATGTGATCTCATCAAGTGTTGATGAGCATGCAAGATTTGGCGGGGTAGTTCCAGAGGTTGCCTCAAGGGCGCACTTAGAGGCGATGCAACCTGCAATTACTCAAGCCTTGAGTGAATCTGGAGTTAAGCTAGAAGATCTTGATGGCATTGCAGTTACTGCAGGGCCAGGTCTAGTTGGCACTCTTCTGCTTGGCATTTCAACAGCTAACGCTCTCTCACTTGCTCTTGATAAACCACTCTATGGAGTCAATCACTTAGCGGCTCATATTGCTGTTGATTTATTAAGTGATGATAGAAAAATTAGCCCTGCAATTGCTCTGCTAGTTAGCGGGGGACACTCATCGATATTGCAAGTAAATGATTTAACTAAAGATATAAAACCACTTGGAAGAACACTTGATGATGCAGCAGGTGAGGCCTTTGATAAAGTGGCGCGCCTACTTAATCTGGGTTTTCCGGGTGGACCATTAATTGATAGAGATGCAAAAGATGGGCGAGGTGATGCAATTAATTTTCCTCGCGGCCTAAACCAAGCAAAAGATATGGCAGAGCATCGATTTGATTTCTCCTTCTCTGGTCTTAAGACGGCAGTTTCAAGATATTTAGTAGCTAATCCTTCCTATAACCGCTCTGATGTCTCTGCCTCTTTTCAAGAAGCAGTTGTTGATGTCTTACTTGATAAGGCGGTTAAGGCCTGCCTATCCAGCGGAATTCAAACCTTGATAATTGCCGGAGGGGTTGGAGCAAACTCTCGCCTTAGAAGCCTTGCAGCTTCCAGGTGTGAGAAGGCAGGCCTTGAGCTGCGATGCCCCCCTGTCAATCTCTGCACCGATAATGGGGCGATGGTGGCTGCCCTTGGCTCCCTTGCAATCTCAAGCGGGATTGAGCCGTCAAAGCTTGGGATCCAGGTCGCCTCAGAGATCAGTCCTTCGGTAGCTATCTGGGCCTAAGGCCCCCTTGCGGATTTGAGAACGGGAATAGAGGCCTCTAGGCTTGGCGTTAGCACTCAGCGGGTGAGAGTGATAAAACACCCGAAGCAGGAAAAAACTCGATGAAGAAGGAGCAATAACGATGGCCATTGCCATTAAGCCGCTTGAAGATCGTATCGTTATCAAAATTAACGAAGCTGAAGAGAAGACTGCATCAGGTCTAGTTATTCCAGATACTGCAAAAGAGAAGCCACAAGAGGGCACAGTAGTTGCAGTTGGTCCAGGACGATTTGATGATGGAGTTCGCGTGCCAATGGATATCAAAGTTGGCGATGTAGTTCTCTATAGCAAATACGGTGGAACTGAAATCAAACATGGTGGCGAGGAATATTTAGTTCTCTCAGCCCGTGACATTCTTGCAGTAATCGCGAAGTAATTAAAGAAGAAGAGAAGATAACTAAACATGGGTAAATCACTGCAATTTGATGAAAATGCTCGTCGCGCTATGGAGCGCGGAGTAAATATCCTGGCTGATACTGTCAAAGTAACGCTAGGACCTAAGGGACGTAACGTTGTTATTGGCAAATCATTCGGCGCGCCTTTAATTACCAATGATGGTGTAACCATTGCTAAGGAAATTGAACTATCTGACCCTTCAGAAAATATGGGAGCTCAATTAGTTAAGCAGGTTGCGGAAAAGACTAATGATGTTGCAGGAGATGGCACTACAACTGCCACAGTTCTTGCCCAGGCAATGGTCCGTGAAGGTCTTCGAAACCTTGCAGCTGGAGCCCAGCCAATGGGAATCAAAGCTGGAATTGAAGCAGCAGTTGCTGCAGTCGTTGAGAAGTTAAGCGCTAACTCCACCAAAATCTCTGCTAAAGAGCAGATTGCAGATGTTGCAACTATCTCTGCTCAAGATCGCAGTATTGGTGATCTCATCGCTGAGGCGATGGATAAAGTTGGTAAAGATGGCGTAATTACCGTGGAAGAATCTTCAACTACCGGCCTTGAGCTGGAATTTACTGAAGGTATGCAATTTGATAAGGGCTATATCTCGCCATACTTTGTCACCGATCAAGATCGGATGGAGGCAACCCTTGAGGATGCCTATATCTTGATCTCTGCTGGCAAAATCTCAGCTCTAGCTGACCTACTGCCAATTCTTGAGCAGGTTGCAAAGGCCTCAAAGCCGCTATTAATTATTGCTGAAGATGTTGAAGGCGAAGCTCTTTCAACGCTAGTTGTAAACCGCATGCGCGGGGTCTTCACCTCAGCAGCTGTTAAGGCGCCAGGCTTTGGAGATCGTCGCAAGGCGATGCTGCAAGATATTGCAGTACTAACTGGCGGCCAAGTTATTTCAAGTGAAGTTGGTCTAAAGCTAGATCAGATTTCAATTGACATGCTTGGAAAAGCTCGCAGGATTGTTATTACTAAAGATAACACCACCATCGTTGATGGAGCAGGAAACAAGAAAGATGTAGAAGGTCGCATCGCTGAGTTAAGGCGAGAGATTGAAGCAGCTGACTCTGATTGGGATAGAGAGAAGCTTCAGGAGCGTCTTGCAAAGCTCTCGGGCGGCGTCTGCGTTATCAAAGTTGGAGCACATACCGAAGTTGAATTGAAAGAGAAGAAGCATCGCCTAGAAGATGCAATCTCTGCTACTCGCGCAGCCGTTGAAGAAGGCATCGTGGTTGGCGGCGGAGCAGCTCTAGTTCATGCTGCAACTGTTCTTGATGGCGATCTTGGCCATGAAGGAGATTCAGCAGTTGGTGTTCGCTTAGTTGCTAAAGCCTGTCAAGAGCCACTTCGTTGGATTGCAGAGAATGCAGGACAAGAAGGCTATGTAGTTGTAGCAAAGGTCAGAACGCTCAAGCCAAATGAAGGCTTTAATGCTGCAACTGATGAGTATGGCGATCTAGTTAAAGCTGGAGTAATTGATCCAGTTAAGGTCACTCGCTCAGCTCTTGCCAATGCGGCCTCAATTGCTGCAATGTTTATTACCACTGAAGCCCTTGTCTTTGAAACTCCGGAAGATAAGAAGGAAGAAGCATCAGGTCATGGCCATAGCCATGGACCGGGTGGCCATAGTCACTAATTTAAGTGATAAAAAGAGTAAAGAAAGAGCCTTGATGGAAAACATCAGGGCTCTTTCTCTATAAACTCACCGCCATGGTTAGCGAATCTCTCAATATCTCAACCCATATCTGGGCGATAACTCTTGGCGTGATTTTCTTAGTAACCCTGGGAGATTTGATCTGGGCTTGGTTTAGGCGAAACACAATTACCACACTAAAAGAGGCGGCAATCTGGACTGGAATTTATGTCTCAGCTGCCATTGCCTTTGGAATCTCACTGCGCAGTTGGGGCGGGCAGACCAAGTCGGCTGAGTTTTTTGCTGGCTGGATAACCGAGTATTCACTCTCAATCGATAATCTCTTTGTATTTCTTATTATTTTATCTAGGCTAAAGATTGAGAAAGAGAAAGAGCAGCTAGTGCTGCTTCTAGGCATTTTGATGGCCCTTGTAATGCGTGGAATATTTATAATTATTGGCGCAGCTGTTGTTGAGAGATTTGTGGCTATCTTCTTCCTCTTTGGAGCTATCTTGATTTGGACGGCCTATAAGTTAATTACCGAAGATCCAGAAGAAGATGAGTGGCAAGAAAATCGAGTAATTACCGCTCTGAGAAAGCGTGGTTATTCCACATTCACCATCGCACTAGTTGCACTTGGAACCACTGACCTACTATTTGCACTTGATTCAATCCCAGCAATCTTTGGTTTGACTAGAGATCCTTATATTGTCTTTATGGCTAATGCTTTTGCTCTTATGGGACTTCGCCAGCTTTACTTTCTAGTTGGCATTTTATTAAAGCGCCTGGTTTATCTCTCTAAAGGTTTATCAATAGTTTTAGGCTTTATTGGAATTAAGTTAATTATTGAAGCTTTGCATGGAGTGGGAGTTGATTACATCTATGGCTTCAAAGTGCCACATGTTTCATTAACTGTCTCACTTGGCGTGATTATCTCTGCCTTGGCAGTAACTACTGTGATTAGCTTTAGGGCGAGTGGGAATTATGAGAAAGGTAAAGAGTAAGTAGTTGCGTTATGCGCTATGAGGGTCGCTCTGGCGCGATGCGCGAGAGATGATCTCAAGTCGTTCATCTTCAGTTAAACCGCCCCAGATTCCATATGGTTCTTGGGAGGCAAGGGCGTGAGCTCTACAAGCTGCTAATACTGGGCAGGTTGAACAGACTGCCTTTGCAGCATTTTCTCTAGCGCGACGTCTTGGACCACGTTCTCCATCTGGATGAAAGAACATCTCAGTTGGAAGGGAGCGGCAGGCGCCTTCAAATTGCCATTGCCAGTTATCGATAACTGGCTTTGGTAGGCGAGAGGTCTCTGACATGGCCCCAATATACAATCGCGCCATAGGTTGTTCAAGTACTTTGGGGTAATTTCTTTGATTTCGGGTCGCAAAAGTAGGTGATAAGCACCACTATTGGCCTATGGCCCAGCGCCCCAAAAGTGCCAACCTCAAGGCTGGCTTAGAAGATGAACGTCTAACAGTCGCCTCAGTAGCTCGAAGACTCGGCATAGCTCCAGCCACCCTTAGAACTTGGGATCGCAGATATGGCCTTGGTCCATCAAGTCATGTTGAGGGTGAGCATCGCAGATATAGCGCTAAAGATTTAGCCAGACTTACATTAATGCGCAAGTTGATTATCCAAGGCTACTCCCCATGTGATGCTGCAGAGGTAGCGCTAAAGAGCAAGAGTAAGAGCTTTGAATCTTCATCTAGCAGAGACGTAACTGTTGAGGTAGCCGATTGCTCGGATTTGATTGAATCACTTCTAAAAGCCGCCAGGGTTTATGATCGAAGTTATATCGAAGATGTTCTTAGGCAGCAGATTGAAAAGCGCGGAATTATTAATACTTGGAACGAACTCATAGTTCCAGTTCTAATTGCCGTGGGAAATGAATGGGCAGAGCTTGGCACTGGAATTGAGATTGAACATTTACTTACCGAAATCATAACTCGACTGATGCAGAGCTCTAATCAAACACCTGTGAATCCACTTAATCCCCGTCCAGTATTGCTTGCTTGCATTGGTGAGGAGATGCACACTCTTGCGCTCTATACCTTGGGGGCAGCCCTTGCGGAGAGAAACATTCAATCCCAATTTCTAGGGGCAAGAACTCCAATTTCTGCAGTAGGGGCGATGGTGAAAAAGTCAGCTCCACCTGCTGTCTTTCTCTGGGCGCAATTGGCTAAGAATGGAAAGAGTGAAGTGGTTGGCGATATTCCAAAAGTTAGGCCAGCGCCGCGAATAATTCTTGGGGGGCCGGGATGGCATAAAACTTCAAAGAAGTCGCTAGTAAAAGTCGATTGCCTTGATAGCGCGATAACTGAAATTACGCGGGCAGTTGGAGCTTAAATACCCTAGCCATTAAGGTGGAGCGGTGAGTGAGGGCGTAAATGAGAAGGTCGCAATGCTTGGCCTTACCTACGACGATGTCCTCCTGCTCCCAGATGCATCAGAGGTAGTGCCCTCAGAGGTTGAAACAAAGACTTTTCTCACCCGTTCGATCCAATTAGATATCCCTTTAATCTCCTCTGCGATGGATACCGTTACTGAATCAGCAATGGCCATCGCCATGGCTAAAGCTGGCGGGATTGGAATCATCCATAGAAACCTTGCTATTGATGAACAAGTAACTCATGTGAAGTTAGTTAAGGGAGCAAATTTACGAGTTGGAGCGGCAGTTGGCGTTGGCGAAGATGGATTTGAAAGAGCTGAGGCGCTAATTGGCGCTGGAGTTGATGTAATTGTGGTTGATACCGCACATGGCCATCACCGGGCAGTTCTAGATGCGATTGTGAGAATTAAGAAGCACTTTCCTAGACAGGAAGTAATTGGTGGAAATGTTGCAACTAGAGCAGGGGCTCAAGCGCTAATTAATGCAGGAGCAGATGCAGTTAAAGTTGGAGTAGGACCTGGCTCGATCTGCACCACACGAGTTGTTGCTGGAGTTGGAGTTCCTCAGATAACTGCAATTATGGAGGCAGCTAAGGCTTGTCAGAAAGCTGATATTCCATTGATTGCAGACGGGGGTTTGCAATACTCAGGAGATATTGCCAAGGCCATTGTTTCAGGTGCCGATACTGTGATGCTTGGTTCTCTTCTTGCAGGCTGTGATGAATCACCTGGTGAGTTAGTGGAAAGTGATGGAAGAAAATTTAAGATTTATCGCGGCATGGGATCACTTGGGGCAATGCAATCAAGAGGTGAGCAGAAGTCATTTTCCAAGGATCGTTATATGCAAGATGATGTTTTAGCTGAAGATAAATTAGTCCCAGAAGGTATTGAAGGAAAAGTTGCTTATCGAGGCAGCCTCGCGCAAGTTGTTCATCAATTAGTTGGCGGGCTGCGCTCGGCGATGGGATATGCCGGCGCGCCAGATATTGCAGCGCTGCAAAAACGTGGCCGGCTAATACAAATTACTGCAGCGGGCCTCTCTGAGAGCCATCCCCATGATGTATTAGATGTGGCTGATGCCCCTAATTACTATCGGAGTAAATAATGGTTGATATCGAAATCTCACCAGGCAAGAGAGCTAGAACTGCCTATTCATTCGATGATATTTCTATCGCTCCTTCACGAAGAACAAGAGAACCGAGCGAGGTATCAATTAACTGGCAGATCGATGCCTATAGCTTTGGACTACCACTTCTTGCAGCTCCGATGGATTCAGTAGTTTCACCAGAGAGCGCTATCGCCATTGGAAAATTAGGTGGCCTTGGAGTATTAAATCTTGAAGGGCTATGGAGTAGATATGAAAATCCTAAGATTCAACTAGGTGAGATCTCATCTATTCCAGCGGAGCAAGCAACTAGGCGTATGCAGGAGCTCTATCAAGCTCCTATCAGAGCTGAGTTAATTAAAGAACGCCTAGCAGAGATAAGAGCTGCAGGAGTCTGTGTTGCTGCAGCGCTCTCGCCTCAGCGCACAGCGCAGTTTCATAAGACTGTAATAGATGCAGGCGTTGATATCTTTGTTATTCGCGGAACGACGGTGAGTGCGGAACATGTTTCAAAAACTAATGAAGCGCTAAATCTAAAGAAGTTTATCTATGAGCTAGACGTTCCAGTAATAGTTGGAGGATGTGCAACCTCGCAGAGCGCGCTTCACTTGATGAGAGCGGGAGCAGCTGGAGTTCTAGTTGGTTTTGGCGGGGGAGCAGCTCATACCACTCGCCAAGTTCTAGGAATCTCTGTTCCCATGGCAACAGCTGTTGCAGATGTTGCTGCTGCAAGACGAGAGTATTTAGATGAATCTGGCGGGCGATATGTTCATGTTATTGCTGATGGTTCGGTTGGAAAGAGCGGTGATATTGCAAAGGCAATTGCCTGCGGCGCAGATGCAGTGATGCTGGGCTCTCCTCTAGCTAGAGCAGAGTCAGCTCCGGGAAGAGGTTGGCATTGGGGGCCAGAGGCGCATCACAACGAACTTCCTCGTGGCACAAGAGTTTATGTTGGAAGTTCAGGATCTTTAGAAGAAATTTTGCTTGGACCATCCCACTCAGCTGATGGCAGTATGAATCTATTTGGCGCACTACGCCGGGCGATGGCAACTTCTGGCTACTCTGACTTAAAAGAGTTTCAGAGAGTTGAAATAGTTCTAAATAGAGCATAAAGAAGGCGAGCTAGTGCAGAGCAATAATCATGTCTTGGTAGTTGATTTTGGCGCGCAATATGCCCAGTTAATTGCTCGCAGAGTTCGCCAAGCTGGAGTTTATAGCGAGATCATTTCTCATAAGAGTTCACTTGAGGAGATACTTGCAAGAAATCCCAGAGCGATAATTCTCTCTGGTGGTCCAGCATCTGTGTATGTTGAGGATGCTCCCTTAATTGATCGGGCTTTATTTGAGCAGAATATTCCAATCTTTGGTATTTGTTATGGCTTTCAAGTCATGGCGCAATTACTTGGGGGCGAAGTAGCTAGGACGGGCTTGAGTGAATATGGCCGCACTGCATTTAACTGCGATACTTCAGCAAAGTTATTTTCAGGTCTTGATTCCTCATTTAATGTCTGGATGAGCCATGGCGATAGCGTTACTAAGGCCCCAGAAGGCTTTCAAGCAACAGGAAGCAGCGCTTCAACTTCGGTTGCTGCTTTTGAAAGTAGTGATGGAAAGTTTGCTGGAGTGCAATTTCATCCAGAAGTTCTCCATAGCGAAAATGGCCAGGAGATTCTACGCAAATGGTTAATTGATATTGTTAAATGTAAGCCAACATGGACCTCGGAAAATATTGTAGAAAATGAGATTATTAATATTAAATCTCAGGTTGCAGATAAACGGGTGATTTGCGGTCTCTCCGGCGGAGTTGATTCAGCTGTTGCTGCAGCTCTTGTGCAAAAGGCGATTGGAAAGCAATTGACTTGTGTTTTTGTCGACCATGGTCTTCTTAGGCAGGGTGAAGCTGAACAAGTGGAAAAAGACTTTGTGGCAGCAACTGGCGTTGAACTTATGGTTGTCGATGCAAAGAAGCGGTTTCTCGATGCTCTAAAGGGTGTAAAAGATCCTGAGGAAAAGAGAAAGATAATTGGTAGAGAATTTATCCGCGTTTTTGAAGATGCTGCTAAGAAATTATCAGCAGATAGCAAAATAGAGTTTTTAGTTCAAGGAACGCTATATCCAGATGTTGTGGAATCAGGCGGAGGAAGCGGCACTGCGAATATTAAGTCCCACCATAATGTGGGCGGCCTTCCAGATGATTTAGATTTCAAATTGATTGAGCCACTTCGCACTCTCTTTAAAGATGAAGTTCGCCAAGTTGGACTCTCTCTGGGCTTGCCAGATGCGATTATCTGGCGCCAACCATTCCCAGGCCCAGGCCTAGCAATTCGTATTGTCGGTGAAGTTACTGAAGAAAGACTTAGAATTTTGCGCCAGGCCGACTTAATCGCTAGAGAAGAATTACACTTAGCAGGTCTAGATCAAATGATCTGGCAATCTCCAGTGGTATTACTCGCTGAAGTACGCAGCGTAGGAGTTCAGGGAGATGGCAGAAGTTATGGCCATCCCATAGTCCTTCGCCCAGTATCAAGTGAGGATGCGATGACGGCAGATTGGTCGCGAGTGCCTTATGAAGTACTTGCTAAAATCTCAAATCGCATTACCAATGAAGTTAGTGAAGTTAATCGAGTAGTTCTTGATATAACTTCCAAGCCGCCAGGAACGATTGAGTGGGAGTAGGAAGAGTGAGAAGTAAGTCAGGCGCAGTAGTTATCGCTCTGCTTTCATCTGCGCTTTCAATTCCAATTGCTCCAGTGAGCGCTGATAGTAGAGAAATACAGGTAGCTGCTCCTGAGAAGAAAGTTAGGTGCAAAGTAACTAAAGCATTAGCTCAATCTCCAATGCGATTACCCGCTCCTGAAAATCTCATGAAACGGGCACCAAAATATTTAAAACTTCAAACTAATTGTGGAACCATTGTTATTGAAACCTTTGCAAAAGCTGCCCCAGTGACAATTACTGTTATGTCTCAGCTAGCTAGAGGTGGATATTTCGACAAAACTCTCTGTCATCGACTAACCACAGAGGGGATTTTTGTTCTTCAGTGCGGTGATCCAACGGCAACTGGTTCAGGTGGGCCAACATTTAGATATCGTGATGAAAATCTGCCGCTAGCCTCTGAAAACAATTATCCAGAAGGCAGCGTAGCTATGGCCAATTCAGGACCAAATACCAATGGCTCTCAGTTCTTTCTGGTCTATAAGGACACCACGCTTGGGCCCAATTACACCCTCTGGGGGAAGATAGTTTCAGGACTTGAAATTGTTAAATACATTGCTCAAGGTGGAGTAAAAAATGGAGGAGTGGATGGAGCTCCGCTTCGAACAATTGGGATTGAAAGAGCTATAACTAGTAATTCTTAATCAGTACTTACAACCTTAAATATCTCAGCAACTCTTCCTGCCGCCAATCCATTTGTCTCAGCATTTCTCTCGCCCCACTGCCTAACCATCGATTCAAGCTCTGGGTTATGAGCAGTTTGGCTGACATGGGCCTTTAGCGCTGAAATCTTTTTATCAATTGTCTCGGTGATATCGATGAAGTGATTTGGGGTAGGCGAGCCGGTAATAAAGACCTCTCTTACTCGCCATGGCTCAATTCCTTCCGCTTTTAACTCTGGGAAGGCATAAGGATTTCTGGCATCGGGATAGATGGCTTGAATCGCGCTCTCACCAGCTGCAAGATGATCTGGATGACTTGAGTAAATCCGTTCCCAATTTCGCTCAGGTGATTGGACCACCATTCGATCTGGTTTTGCTATACGAATAGCTTTAACAATGTCTCGCCTAAGTTCGATAGTTGGAATTAGCGAACCATCTCGGTAATTTAAAAAAGTTATCTCACTAACGCCAAGGGCGGCCCCTGCAGCTCTCTGCTCTCGCTGTCTAACTTTTGCCATTTCTTCAAGCGGAACATCAGATTCTTCTCCGCCTTGATCGCCATTTGTGATGACGCAGTAAGAGACTTCGATTCCAGCCTCTCGCCACTTAGCGATGCTTCCTCCTGCGCCAAAATCGCAATCATCAGGATGGGCCATAACGACCAGAATGCGCTTGATTTCTTCATCTGCAATTGGAGTCATCTGCTTATCCTAGACTTACCACTATGGCAGCGCTTAATGAAGATAAATTGTTAGCCGGGTTAAACCCGCAGCAAGCAGCAGCTGTCACCCACTCTGGAACGCCACTACTTGTTGTTGCTGGAGCAGGCTCTGGAAAGACTCGGGTATTAACTAGTCGCATCGCATATTTGATGGCAGCAAGGGGCGTTGATCCGCACGAGATCTTAGCCATTACCTTTACCAATAAAGCAGCTGGTGAGATGAAAGAACGCGTTGCGCAATTGGTTGGAAATCGCGCCAAGATAATCTGGGTTTCAACATTTCACTCAGCATCGGTGAGAATCCTTCGCCAGGAGGCTGGAAGGCTGGGATATAAATCAACGTTTTCTATCTATGATCAAGCAGATTCGCTGCGTTTAATTACTCTCGTGATGAGAGATCTAAATCTAGATCCTAAAAGATATAACCCTAGAGGAGTTGCATCGGTAATTTCTGGGGCAAAGAATGATTTATTGGGCCCGAGTGATTATAGAAATGCCACCCAAAATAGCTTTGAAGAGATTGTTGCTGAGATCTATGCGATTTATCAGGCCAGGTTAACAAGTGCTAATGCGATGGACTTTGATGACCTAATTATAAAAACTGTTGATTTACTTCAGAAGTTTCCAGAGGCTAGATCGCGTTATCGCCATCGCTTTAAGCATATTTTGGTTGATGAGTATCAAGATACTAATCATGCTCAATACATCTTAATTAGAGAGCTAGTTGGAAGTGATAGAGAGGGAATTCCTGCAGCTGAGCTCTGCGTAGTTGGCGATGCTGACCAATCAATTTATGGCTTTAGAGGGGCAACAATTAGAAACATCATGGCATTTGAAGAGGATTATCCTGATGCCCAGACAATTTTGCTGGAACAAAACTATCGCTCAACTCAGAATATTTTAAGCGCTGCTAATGCCGTTATCTCACTTAATGAAGCGCGCAAAGAGAAGAACCTCTGGTCTGATGCAGGAAGTGGAGCAAAGCTAACGGGCTTTGTTGGCGAGAATGAACATCATGAAGCTGAGTACATAAGAGATGAACTCTTTAGATTAGAGAGAGAAGGTCTTTCAAACTTTGGTCAGAGCGCTATTTTTTATAGGACAAATGCCCAATCACGCGTTTTTGAAGAGGTCTTTATGCGCGCCACTATTCCTTACAAAGTTGTAGGAGGAGTGCGCTTTTATGAACGCAAGGAAGTAAAGGATTTACTTGCCTATCTTCGAGTATTGGTAAACCCTGATGATGAGGTAAGCATGCGAAGAATCATCAATACTCCAAAGCGCGGCCTTGGCGATAGGGCCCTTGAAGCTATCGATGATTATGCAAAGACTGAAGGTATTACTTTCTGGCAAGGCTTAAATAGAGCAAGCGCTGCTGGCCTTGGAGCAAAGGCATCATCTGCTGTCGCTGAATTTGTTGCGATGATTGCAGCTCTTCAAGTATTAGTTGAAGCCAATCGACCACCAGCAATCATTGCTGCTGCAGTTCTTGAGCAATCAGGGTTATTAGATGAGCTCCGTGATAGCCATGATCCACAAGATGAGGTGCGAATTGAAAATCTTGAAGAGTTAGTAGCAGTTGCTGAGGAGTATCAAGAGCGAGAAGTTGATGAAGGTCAAGAAATCTCACTTGCTGGTTTTTTAGAAGATGTGGCATTAGTTGCAGATGCAGATGAGATTCCAGAGGGTGAAGATCATGGCGGTGTTGTAACTCTTATGACGCTACACACCGCTAAAGGCTTGGAATTTCCAACTGTATTTCTCACTGGAATGGAGGAAGGAATTTTTCCTCACTCAAGGACGCTAGGTGAGAAGAAGGAGTTAGAGGAGGAGAGAAGACTGGCATACGTTGGTCTAACAAGAGCTAGAGAAAGGCTCTATCTCTCAAGGGCGGAATATCGCTCATCTTGGGGAGCGCCCAATTACAACCCTCCTTCAAGATTCTTAGATGAAATTCCTGATTCCTTAATTGATTGGAATAAAAGTGAGAGTGGATATATCTCATCTCCTATGACGAAACGAAAATATGCACCAAGTGCGCTACCAAAAGCAGCGATTAAGTCAAATACCTTGCAACTAAATATTGGTGATCGAGTAAGCCATGACACATTTGGGCTTGGCACTGTGATTGCGCTCTCAGGTGAGGCAGAGAAAGCAGAGGCCACAATAAATTTTGGTAGCTATGGAGATAAGCGATTGTTGCTCCGATATGCCCCAGTAGATAAGTTATGACCCGTGGACCTCTTTGAATATCAAGCCCGTGATCTATTTGAGGCCAACTCAATCCCAGTTTTAAAAGCAAAAGTTGCCACAACTGCTGTCCAAGCAAGAGATGCAGCGCAGGAAATAGGCGGGAAAGTCGTAGTCAAAGCTCAAGTAAAAGTTGGTGGGCGCGGCAAAGCTGGTGGGGTAAAGCTTGCTGAAAATGGCGATGATGCTTTTGTAAAAGCAGAAGCAATTCTTGGCATGGATATCAAGGGCCACATCGTAAAGAAAGTCATGATTGCTGCCGCTGCTCCAATCGAGAGTGAGTATTACCTAGCAATTCTTCTTGATCGCTCTAACCGTTCTTTTTTGGTGATGGCATCGGTTGCAGGCGGTATGGATATTGAAGAAGTTGCACATAAAACTCCAGACAAATTAGCAAAAGTTCATATTGATCCCAATGAGGGAATTAGCCAAGAAAAAGCTTTAGCGATAGTGCGACAAGGTGGATTTGGTAGCGATGTTGAAAACCAAGTTGCTGATGTATTAGTAACCCTTTGGAAGACTTTTCAAAGCTCTGATGCCACTTTGGTTGAGGTTAATCCTTTAGTGAAAACTGTTGATGGCAGAGTAATTGCCCTTGATGGAAAGGTCACACTTGATGACAATGCAGCTTTCCGTCATCCTGAATTTGAAGCCCTGATTGATCATGAGGCAGCCGATCCACTTGAAGCACTGGCAAAAGAGCGCGATCTAAATTATGTAAAGCTCCAAGGCGAGGTTGGCGTCATTGGAAATGGCGCAGGACTTGTGATGAGCACTCTTGATGTCGTGGCATATGCAGGCGAGAGGTTTGGCGGAGTAAAACCAGCGAATTTCCTTGATATTGGCGGGGGAGCATCAGCTCAAGTAATGGCAGATGGCCTCTCAATCATTCTTGGAGACAAAGATGTTAAATCAGTTTTCGTAAATGTTTTTGGCGGTATTACCTCATGTGACGCAGTAGCTAATGGAATTATACAAGCTCTTGAAATGCTTGGCGATAAAGCAAGTAAACCGATAGTAGTTCGACTCGATGGCAATAATGTTATTGAAGGAAGAGCAATTCTAAACAAAGCAAATCACCCTTTGATTCAGCAGGTTGATAGCATGGATGGAGCAGCTGCAAGAGCTGCAGAGTTGGCAGCTAAATAATGGCGATTTTTCTAACTGAGAAAACAAAAGTCATTGTTCAGGGAATTACTGGCTCTGAAGGAAGTAAGCACACCAGAAGAATGATTTTAAGTGGAACCAACATTGTTGGTGGCGTAACTCCTGGTAAGGGTGGGCAGGTAGTTGAGATTGAAGGAAAATCTCTTCCAGTATTTAATTCAGTAAAAGAGGCAATTGCTGCAACTGGCGCCGATGCCTCAGTAATTTTTGTGCCGCCAAAATTTGCCAAGAGCGCGGTAATTGATGCAATAGATGCTCACCTGCCTTTAATTGTGGTCATAACTGAGGGAATACCAGTTCATGACACGGCAAGTTTTCATGCTCATAGCCTCAAGGTTGGCAAGTCACGAATCATCGGCCCTAATTGCCCAGGTTTAATTAGCCCAGGTAAATCTAATATCGGAATTACGCCAGCTGATATCACAGGCCCTGGAAGTATTGGTCTGGTTTCAAAGTCAGGAACTCTCACTTATCAGATGATGTATGAACTACGAGACATTGGTTTTACAACTGCTGTTGGAATTGGTGGAGATCCAATTGTTGGCACAACACATATAGATTGCTTAAGAGCTTTTCAAGATGATCCAGAGACTAAGGCAATTGTGATGATTGGTGAGATTGGCGGGGATGCTGAAGAGAGAGCGGCAGCATTTATAAAAGAGTATGTGACAAAACCGGTAGTTGGATATGTTGCAGGCTTCACCGCACCTGAAGGAAAAACTATGGGACATGCAGGGGCTATTGTCTCCGGCTCCTCGGGAACAGCAGAGGCAAAGAAAGTGGCGCTAGAGGCAGCTGGGGTTAAAGTTGGAAAGACACCAAGTCAGACTGCAGAACTGCTCCGAGCAATCCTTAAAGGATAAGCAAGAATAAAGAGATGTTGCCACTGCTGAAAGTTGCTTTCGGCCAAGGCGTTAGAGGCATAACTTTAATTCTTCTTCCGCTGGCCTTTATCTCACTTATTACCTGGGCAACAGCTGGAAGTTCTACTGGAAATACTGCAGATCCAATGCGCGCTGCAATCTGGTTTTTTCTTATTGCCCACCACATTCCACTGGATCTATCACTTTCAAATGAAACTATCTCTGGTCGCTTAACTTTCTTTCCAATCGGAGCTTTGATAATTCCATTTCTTGTGATTAAAAATTCCTTGCTCCGAATGAGCGAAAGGCTTGGCTCAAATAGATCAAGTGATAAGAGAGCTCAAATATTGGCACTTTCCTTTGCTTATAGCCTTTTAGGAACTCTGCTTTCACTTGCCTCGCTTGGAAGCACAGTAAAGGCGCCCTTCTACATGGTCTTTCCAATTCTTTTTATTGTGTCAACAGTTTCAGGATTCATTGCAAGCAATCTTCTTCCTGATCATGGTATTCAATTTCCCTGGCAGCGCGCTCTTAAATTAGCAACACTTCTTTTATTGGCTCTAATTGGATTTGCTGGATTAGTTTTTAGCTTCTCACTCATTTGGCACTTTGATACTGTACTTGACTTAACAAGAGTTATTGAGCCTGGTGTCTTTGGTGGGTTGGCATTCTTATTTATTCAAATTCTTTACTTGCCAAACTTCTTTATCTCAACTCTTAGCTACATTGCTGGAAGTGGAGTAGTAATAGGCAATGGGACTTGGTTAAATCCTTTTGTACATCGCCTTGATGAAATTCCAGCAATCTCACTACTTGGTGGATTGCCAGTGGGTGCCCAGCCGCTATTTATATTACTGGCATTAGTTATTGTTGGACTTGGAATTGTCACGGGCAAATGTGGAGTGAGTAAATACCAAGACCAGGTTGAGCTACGTAGGTTTTTTCTGGCCCTTTTTGGGTTTATTGCTGGGCTAACTTTGTTTATTGCTCGGGCATCAAGTGGCGAGCTCTTATCGCCAAATCTTGAATCAGTGGGCCCCCATTGGTATTTAATGCCCCTAGCTCTGAGCCTTGAAATTGGCCTAGGAGTGGCAATATTTCTATATACGCCAGTAGTTATTTCGAAGGTGCGAAACTTTAGGGCCGCGAAATAGCGCTTCTTCTTTCGAACTAGAATAGGGCCATGGCCCAAGCAAAAGTATTAGATGGCGTTGCAGCGGCCAAAGCTATTAGGCAAGAGGTTGCTCTGAAGGTAGCAAAGCTAAAAAATAGGCCTGGTTTAGCTACAGTACTAGTTGGAGAAGATCCTAGTTCACGCTCCTATGTAGATGGAAAACATAGAGATTGCAGCCAAGTAGGCATTAACTCAATAAGAATTGAGCTGCCACAAACTGTTAGCCAAACCGAGTTATTAAGTGAAATAGATAATCTAAATAGCTCTAAAGATTGCTCTGGTTTCATTGTTCAACTTCCACTTCCAGCTCATATTGATACCAATAAAGTTTTAAGTGCGATTAATCCAGATAAAGATGCTGATGGACTTCACCCAATAAACCTAGGCAAGTTAGTTCTTTCTCAAGGTGGGGTGATTCCTTGCACACCCAAAGCCATTGTTGAGCTTCTTGGACGAAATGAAATTTCTCTAAGCGGTAAAGAGGTCGTAATTATTGGTCGAGGCACAACTGTTGGAAGACCGTTAAGTCTTTTGCTTTCAAGCAAAGGTATCGATGCTACCGTAACAATTGTTCATAGTAAGAGTAGCGATATAAAGTCTCATACTAAGCGAGCCGATGTTGTTATAGCTGCTCTTGGAAAGGCGCACTTTCTTACCGCAAATATGGTTAAAGAAGGCGTTGTTGCAATTGATGTGGGAACTACTAGAACTTCAGAAGGTTTAGTGGGAGATATTGATCCCGAAGTGATGAAAGTTGCGAGCGCGTTTGCTCCAATGCCAGGTGGGGTAGGGCCAATGACAAGGGCGATGTTATTGTCTAATCTATTAGCGCTACATAAGGATTAAAGCCAAGGTGAATATCAAGCAAATTTCCTATGCCCTGGCTCTTTCTGGGGTGTTAACTGGAGCGCTGCTTTCAGTGCGAATCGGAGCGCTAATTATTGCCGCTGGCTTCATTCTCTTTCTAAGCCGCGATCTTGCCTCGATACGTCCAATTGCGAAAGTGATTCCTATCGCACTAGTTATCGCGCTAATTGCCATCGCATTGGCGCTTCCTAGAGGATAGAAGGTAGGTTTCGCGCCATGAGTAGATCTGGAAAAGTAACGGTAGTCGGAGCTGGTTTCTATGGTTCAACCACAGCGCTACGTCTTGCTGAATATGACATCTTCGAAAGCGTTGTTTTAACAGATATTTTGGATGGAAAACCCGAAGGTCTTGCCCTTGATATTAATCAATCACGATCCATTGAAGGTTTTGAAAGTAGAGTTATTGGAGCAACAACTACTGCTGACGGCAAAGGATATGAAGCAACTGCAGGATCTGATGTAGTAATTATTACCGCAGGACTTCCGAGAAAACCAGGAATGTCTCGAATGGATCTAATTGGTGTTAATGCAGGAATCGTTCGAGGAGTTGCAGAAAATATTGCTAAGCACTCACCAAATGCCGTCGTCATTGTTGTTTCTAATCCACTAGATGAGATGACAGCTCTTGCACAAATTGCTACTAAGTTTCCTTATCAAAGAGTTATGGGGCAAGCAGGAATGCTTGATACTGCTCGCTTTACTCACTTTGTGGCAGAAAAACTCAATGTGCCAGTTGCATCAGTAAAGACCTTAACTCTAGGAAGCCATGGCGAGACGATGGTTCCAATTCCATCTCGCTGCACAGTAGATGGCGCTGCGCTATCTACAAAGTTAAGCGATGCTGAAATTCAAGATCTAGTGACACGGACTAGAAATGGCGGGGCAGAAGTTGTCGCCCTCTTAAAGACGGGCTCTGCTTACTACGCGCCATCAGCTGCAGCTGCTCGGATGGCAAAGGCCGTAATCCAGGATTCAGGTGAGGTAATGCCAGTATGCGCTTGGGTTGATGGCCAGTACTCAATTACTGGGGTTTATCTAGGAGTTGAAGCCCAAATCGGTAGAGCTGGAATTACTAAAGTTGTCGAAAGTGATTTAACTGCGACTGAATTAGCCGAGCTCAAAGTGGCTGCTGAAGCAGTTCGCGCCAAGCAAGCAGATGTAAAAGATCTATAAACACCTAAACATCAAGAGAGGCAGATAGGTAGATGAGCAAGATAAAGGTGCAAGGTAGCGTCGTTGAGCTTGATGGCGATGAGATGACTCGAATCATCTGGGACTTTATTAAGAAGCAGTTGATTTTGCCTTATCTTGATATCAATTTGGAATATTACGATCTAGGTATTCAGCACCGTGATGCCACTGATGATCAAGTAACAATTGATAGCGCCAAAGCCATCCAGAAGCATGGAGTTGGCGTTAAGTGCGCCACCATCACCCCTGATGAGGCAAGAGTAAAAGAGTTCTCATTAAAGAAAATGTGGAAATCCCCTAATGGAACAATTCGAAATATTCTAGGTGGAGTAATTTTCCGTGAGCCAATTATTATTAAGAATGTCCCAAGGCTAGTTCCTCATTGGAGTAAACCAATTGTTATTGGTCGTCATGCCTATGGGGATCAATACCGTGCAACAGATTTTAGAGTTCCAGGCCCTGGAAAGCTCACTGTAACTTTCACGCCAGAAGATGGCTCTGCTCCAATGGAGTTTAATGTTTTTGATTTCCCATCATCCGGTGTTGCTATGGCAATGTATAACCTTGATGATTCAATTCGTGATTTTGCCAGAGCTTCATTTAATTATGGAATTGCTCGAAAGTATCCAGTTTATCTCTCAACTAAGAACACTATTTTGAAAGCTTATGATGGAAGATTTAAAGATATCTTTGCTGAAGTTTTTGAAAAAGAGTTCAAGGCAGAGTTCGATAAGTTAGGTCTGGAATATGATCATCGTCTAATTGATGACATGGTTGCAACCTCTCTTCGCTGGGAAGGTGGCTATATTTGGGCTTGCAAGAACTATGACGGCGATGTTCAGTCAGATACCGTGGCGCAAGGCTATGGCTCACTTGGTCTTATGACTTCAGTTCTTATGTCACCAGATGGCAGAACTGTTGAGGCAGAAGCTGCCCATGGCACAGTTACTCGCCATTATCGCGATCATCAAGCTGGCAAGCCAACCTCAACCAATCCAATTGCATCAATCTTTGCTTGGACTCAAGGACTGCAACACCGTGCAAAGCTTGATAACACTCCAGAGCTAGGCAAGTTTGCTAGTTCACTTGAGAGAGTCTGTATTGAAACAGTTGAGAGTGGAAAGATGACTAAAGATCTTGCACTTTTGATTAGTAGTGATGCTCCTTGGTTAAACACTCAAGAGTTCCTGGCAGCAATTGATGAGAATCTGCAGAAGGAAATGAAGTAGGAAAACATTAGGAAATAAAAAAGCCCCCGATTATGGGGGCTTTTTTAATGCGTTTTAACTACTTAATGCGCTTGCCATCTGCAGTGCTAAATAGATGGACAGCCTCAGCTTTAGCTGTAACGGTGACAGTTTGTCCTGGCTTTGGAGGACTCTTTGGGTCCCAACGAAGAATTATTTGGGCTCCTTCATCGCTAGCGTTAGCAAACTTCACATTTGAATCAGCTGGCTTGCCATAGACGAATGCATCTGCGCCAAGTTCTTCAACAACTTCAACAACAACATCAAAGCCCTTGCTTGATGAGCTAAATCCTTCTGGGCGGATACCAACAGTGACTGAAGCGCCTGCAGATGATGGAACATCTACATCGAGGCCTCCAAGCTTTGCCTTACCGCCAGATACTGGAACCGTTAGTAGGTTCATAGCAGGTGAGCCAATAAAGCCTGCAACGAAAGCATTTGCTGGGTTGTCATAGAGATTTCTTGGTGTATCTACTTGCTGCAAGAGTCCATCTTTAAGAACTGCTACGCGATCACCCATGGTCATAGCCTCTACCTGGTCATGCGTGACATAGACAGTAGTAATTCCAAGGCGGCGCTGTAGCGCTGCGATCTGGGTACGAGTTGCAACACGAAGTTTCGCATCTAAGTTTGAAAGAGGTTCATCCATTAAGAAGACCTGAGGTTCGCGAACAATCGCGCGACCCATAGCAACTCTCTGACGCTGACCACCTGATAGCGCCTTTGGCTTACGCTCTAGATATGGTTCAAGATCTAATAGTTTTGCTGCATCTAAAACGCGGCGTTCACGTTCTTCTTTAGCAACGCCAGCAATTTTAAGTGCAAAGCCCATATTTTCAGCAACTGTCATATGAGGATAGAGCGCATATGACTGGAAGACCATTGCGATATCGCGGTCTTTTGGAGCGACATTTGTTACTTCCCGATCTCCGATATAAATTGCGCCGTTATCAATTTCTTCTAATCCGGCAAGCATTCGAAGTGATGTTGATTTTCCACATCCTGAAGGTCCTACTAAAACCAAAAACTCACCATCATTGACGGTGAGATTTAATTTATCGACTGCAGGAGCGCTTGTTCCAGGATAGATGCGTGATGCATCTTTAAATACAACTGATGCCATTTCTTTTTCTCTCTTCCTTCTCCGGGCAGGTACGTGCCCGACGATCCGTTGGATGAAGCAAGTCCACTTATGTGGCTGGGCGAAGAGTAGCGCCGAGTTGAGCGTGGGGAAAGGGGTGGTCAGGCGTGATTTAGCCTCAAAGGCGGTAGGTCTTATACCCTAGAGCCCTAATGGACCCTGGTGGTGCTAACCCTTTTACCCTTCAAGACCTTGCTCTAGATATCTCGGTCGTAGCCTTTTTTATCGCCCTTGGGGCGCTCTTTGTCGCTGCTGAAATTGCGCTGATCTCACTTAGGGAGGGTCAGTTAAAGGCCCTTGCTGAAAAGAGTAAACGAGGGGCAAAGGTTGCCGATCTGGCCTCACACCCAAATCGCTTTCTAGCGGCAGTTCAAGTTGGAGTGACCTTTAGTGGATTTCTCTCAGCAGCCTTTGGCGCAGATCGCCTGGGAGATTACTTAATTCCTGCACTTGAAGATGCTGGATTGAGCAATTCTATAAGTGAAGCTATTTCTTTAGTTGGTTTAACACTTGTTATTGCCTACTTCTCGCTAGTTTTTGGTGAGTTAGTACCAAAGCGAGTGGCGCTTCACTCCAGTGAAAAGATTGCACTCTTTGTGGTTACTCCGGTATCTGTGACTGCTCGCTTATTTCGTCCTTTAATTTGGCTACTCTCACACTCATCCGATTTAGTCTTGAAGCTATTTGGAATTGATCCAAAGGCATCTCGCGAAGATATCTCTGAAGAAGAGCTAGTGGATCTAGTAACTGGCCATAAAGCGCTAACCGAAGAAGAGCGCGATATTGTTGAAGAGGTCTTTAATGCAAGTGAGCGTCTAGTTCATGAAGTTATGGTGCCAAGAACTGAAGTTGATTTCCTTGATGCCAATCTACTAGTCAGTGATGCCATTTTGATGGCTGTTGAGAAGGCTCACTCTCGATATCCAGTAGTTCGGGGAAGTAGTGATGAAGTCATTGGCTTTATCCATGTGAGAGATCTTCTTGATCCTGAGCATTCAGGAAAAGGCATATCTATTATGAATTTGGTGCGTAGCATCATGTTCTTGCCTGGAACTAAAGGTGTTTTGCCTGCGCTATCTGAGATGCGTGCCTCTCGTCAGCAAATTGCGATAGTTCTTGATGAATATGGTGGAACTGATGGAATTGTCACCTTAGAGGACTTAGTTGAGACCTTAATCGGTGATATTCATGATGAATATGATGGCCATGAGGTGGAAGTCTCAAATCAGAGCCGCACCGGTGACTATGAAATTGATGCTCTGATTTCACTCGAGGATTTAACTGAGCAGACTGGGATTGAAATCCCAGAGGGTCCCTATGAAACTCTAAGCGGCTATGTGATGCATGAACTGGGAAGAATCCCGCAACTGCATGATGTCATCCATCTAGCCGGGATGAGGCTGACAGTCTTGAGTTTAGAGGGCAAGCGCGTTGGGACTGTCTTAATCTCAAAATTACATACTCAAGATAAAAATTGAGAAGATAGGGCCATGAAGCGCGTCCTATCTGGGATTCAACCCACAGCAGATTCATTTCACCTCGGTAATTACTTAGGTGCGGTCAAGCAATGGGTTGAGCTGCAGAGCGAGAATGATGCTTTTTATTGTGTTGTAGATCTTCACGCGCTAACAGTTGAAACAGATCCACAAGTATTAAGGAAGCGAACACTTCTTGCAGCAGCGCAATTAATTGCCCTTGGCCTTGACCCCGATAAGTGCACGCTATTTATTCAATCTCATGTGCCAGAACATAACCAGCTTGGCTGGGTCCTTGAGTGTATGGCGGGTTTCGGTGAAGCAAATCGAATGACACAATTTAAAGATAAATCACAAAAGAGTGGGGCTGATAGAACTGTTGTTGGACTATTCACCTATCCAATTCTTCAAGCAGCTGACATCATGCTTTATCAAGCAAATAGAGTTCCAGTTGGCGAAGATCAGAGACAACATATCGAATTAACCCGAGACCTAGGTCAGAGATTTAATTCAAGGTATGGGCAGACCTTTACAATTCCAGAGGCTCACATCATTAAATCTGCAGCAAAGATTAATGATCTTCAAGATCCAAATGCCAAGATGAGTAAGTCTTCCGCGTCAAATTCTGGAGTGATTGATATCTTGGATTCAGCAGAAGTTAATACCAAGAAGATAAAGAGCGCAGTTACCGATGCAGGCAAAGAAGTAAAGTTTAATGAGAAGGAAAAGCCTGGGATATCAAACCTCTTAACTATCCACTCAGCCCTTAGCAATAGAGCTATCCCTGATATTGAAAATGAGTTTGCTGGCAAAGGCTATGGCGATTTTAAGTCCGCTGTAGCTGAGGTGGTTACCTCATACTTTGCCCCAGTTAAGAAGCGCACTGAGGAGCTTTTATCCGATGAAGCTCACTTATTAAACATCTTGGAGCAGGGAAGACAGAAAGCTAGAGCTGTTGCTGCAGAGACTTTAGCTAAGACATATTCAGCTCTAGGGTTGGTGCCAAGCTCTTTTAAGGGAAAGTAAGTCATGAAATCTAGAGCGCTTCTGATAGCGCTTACTATTTCATTAATTTCTCCATTCACTCCAGCAATGGCTGCAGAACCAAAAGTTGCTATCGCTTATGACATTGGATTTCTTGGAGATAACTCGTTCAATGACGCAGTTCACCTAGCACTGAAAGCTGCGAAGAAAAAGTATGGACTAGTTGAACCATTTGTTCGCGAGGTTCCGACAAATGGAACTGCAGTAGATCGCCTAACACGGCTGCGATTTTTAGCTAAGAGTGGTTACACACTAATAATTGCTGTTGGTCCGGGATATAGACAGACAGTGGCAAGAGTTTCAAAGGAATATACTGAGACTCAGTTTGCAATTATTAATGACAAATCTACTGCACAATTAAATGTCTCAAATATCTATTTTAGAGAAGACCATGGTGCCTATCTTGCAGGGGTAGCTGCAGCGAATCTTTCAAAGCGTAAATCAATTGCATTTATTGGAAGCGAACCTGAACTTCTTGAAAGCTTTGCAAAAGGAGCAAGAGCCAATTTTCCAAAGGTAAAAATAAAGAATATCTCCTATCCGGATTCTGTTGAATCTTTGCGAAGTCAATTAAATGGAGTAGATATCGCTTATTCAACTTGGGATGGGGACCCTTCAGTTGTAGCGGTTATAAGTGAGGGTTTTGCTGGGAAAATTAAATTGATTTCAGAAATCCCAGATCAATATTTTGCTCAGATTCCACAGACAAAATCAATTGTTGTCGCAACGGTTTCAAAGCAACTGACCAAACCTATTTCGCAGTTAGTTTCAGCCGCACTTGAATCTCGGGCAATTATTGACGTTCTCGATGATGTTGAAGGGATTTATGGCCGGGAATACAACGCATCCAATGGAGGAGTTGGGATAACCTTTAACATTGCAGTAAATAGCTCCTTAAAGAGTCAACTTAGGCAAGCTCTTCTGCAACTAAAACAAGGATAACTACCAGCCGGGGTGTGCGCTCTTACCGCCGTCAAAATCAATGATGCTTCCAGATGCAAAATTAAAGGTTTCACTAGTTAGAGCAAGTGCCAAATTTGCAACTTCTTCAGCGCTTCCAATGCGTCCTGCTGGCACTGTATTAGTCCAAGAGGAAAAACCCTCCGGCCACCTGCTTTCTAATTTATCATCTCCAATAAGACCTAATCTAATTCCATTAATCCGCATTGGTGCAAGGGATAGAGCAAGTGATCGAGTAACAGACTCTAAAGCTGATTTCGAAGCGCCGTAGATTTCATGACCAGATTTGGAGTTTAATGCTTCAATTGATGAAATATTAATGGCTAATGTAGCGCCTTTTGATTTGGCCGCGAGAATTATCTCAATTGGAGAGAGAAGATTTACTTGCAACATCTCTTGAGCCTTAGTTGATGAATAATGCTTAAGATCAAGGATTGATTGATCAGCAGCATTGTTGATTACGCAATCAATTGCGTCTATTTTCTCAACTAACTCAGCACCACTTGAAGCTTTAGAAAGATCCTTTCTGATTACTTCAATACCATCAATGCCTTTAGAACTTTTTACTTGGCCAACCACCCTCCAGCCTGCAGAGATAAAGGTCCTGCAAAGCGCGCTTCCAATTAGCCCGCTAGCGCCGGTAATTAGGATAGATTTCTGCTTATTCATGAAATAGCTCCGGTAGATTGGTAATGTTTGGGAATTGAGAGATTAACTCATCTCTGCCTGCTAATTCCATAGTTGAAAAAGCTGGAGCTAGAAAACAGCTCACCAGTGAATAAGACCCTAAAGACTCTGCCGCCATCCAGGTATTAGCTGGCACTTGGTAGGCAAGATGCTGCCCATCTTGCTCTAGTCGATGGCTGATAAGTTGACCGTTTTCAATGCTGTGAAGGAGAAGGGGATCGCCAGATAAATGAAGCCAGAGTTCGGCCTGGGGCAGGCGATGCCAGGCCGAGAAATCGGGGGAGACCACCATAAAATAAATTGCATTACTTAACTCATCTCGATAGATCGTTGAATATAAACCACCTTCACCTTCAAGGGGCTGCAAATCAAGTTTTTCTATCAATTCATCCTTGTTCATTAAATTCCTTGTGCAAAGTCTTTACTACCACATCAACTTCTTTCGATAATTCAGAGAAGTCAATCAAGGTTGACTTGCCATCTGCTATTACTTGTTTCCCATCAACCCAAACATCGCTCACATCGCCGCGTCCTGCAGCAAAGACAAGCTGGGCAAATATGTCATGAAGCGGAATTAGATGCGCCTTGTTTAGATCTATTGAAATCAGATCTGCGCTTTTGCCAACTTCAATACTTCCAATTGAACTCTCAAGTCCTAAGGCTTTTGCTGCCTCAATTGTAGCCATGCGAAATATTTCACTTGCCCTTAAGTTTTCGGGACCATTGCTTTGGGCATATAGGTTGGCAGCCACTCGCATCACTGCCCACATATCTAGATCATTACTTGATGAGCAACCATCAGTTCCAAGTGCAACACATAGATCCCTACTTTGATATTTTTTGATATCTGCAATTCCACTTCCTAATTTGAGGTTACTTCCAGGGCAATGGGCAACTGCAGCTCCTGCCTTTTGTAGTAATTCAATGTCTTCATCTGATAAGTGAACGCCGTGTCCTAATAAGGTATGAGAATCTAAGATTTCAGTTTCTTGCAATATTTCAGTTGGAGACTTACCAAAACGTTTTGCAACATCATCATTTTCTCCAAGATTTTCAGAGATGTGAATACTTATCGAAGCTCCCATCTGCTTTGCCAGCTTTCCAATTTCAACTAGGTGATCAGGTGAGACGGTGTAGGTTGAGTGCGGCATTAGGTAGGGCGGAACATCTGGCCCGCCAACATCTTGAAGTACTTGCTCCCATTTTTTGGCTATCTCTAATCTGGCTTCCCAATCAAGGCCATCAAGACCAGTGAAATCAAAGAAGAGTGGGCCAGTTATATGTCTGATTCCAGTACTTGCTGCGCCTTTGTGGGCTGCATCTGGATAGAGATACATATCAAGGGTAGTTGTGGTTCCTGCAAGGAGTGATTCAAGTGCGCCAAGTTGGGTTCCAAGTGCAACATTTTTTGGATTCATAATTAATCCTTCGGCTGCCCAGACTCGCTCTAGAAATCCTTGAAGATTTACCCCTTCGGCCCAACCGCGCAGCAATGACATTGCTAGATGGGTGTGAGTATTGATTAGTCCTGGAGCAATCAACTTACCTTTAGCATTGTAGGTCTGAGCACCTTTCAAACTGCCTGCGCCTTGAATTGCAACAATCTTCTTATCTTTAATTCCAATAGCACAATCTTTTAGGACTGTATTTTTGCTATCAGATGTGACGATATAGGTTGCATTCTCTATTACTAAATCAAAATCGCTCACTTTTAAGCCAAAACCTTTAGCGCGCCCTCAATAACTGTTAAAGCTTTAGATTTTCCTAGATCTAGGGCCTTATTTATTTCATCCATTGTTATCTCGGCCTCACTCAATCCTGCTGCAGGATTAACAACTAGCGCAATGCTGGCATAAGCAATACCAAGTTCTCTTGCCAAACTCACTTCAGGACATCCTGTCATTCCAACAACCGTCGCACCAGCAAGTGCTGCTAGTCGAATCTCTGAAGGGGTTTCAAATCTAGGCCCATTAAATCCGGCATAGACTCCATTTTCATGAAGCAAAATTCCTGACTCCTTAGCGCTTTGGCGAAGCGCGCTCTGTATTTTTGCATCATATGGGCGAGTGAGGTCAACATGTTGAACACCAGGTTTTGATCCATCAGAGAAGGTGTGCTGCCTACCCGAGGTGAAATCAATAAAGTCATCAATTAGACAAAGATCACCCGGAGATAGCTTTGGATCGATTCCGCCAACTACATTAATTGCAATTATCTGCTCAACACCTAAATCACTCATAGCCTTGATATTGGCTCGATAATTGATCAGGTGAGGTGGAATGCTATGACCACTTCCATGGCGGGTGAGAAATATAAGGCGAACGCCGTTCCATTCCCCACTTCTAATTTGAGCTTTTCCGTAAAGGGTGTCTAACTCTCTAGATTCACCATCTTTTAGTGCAGGTAGGTCATAGAAACCAGTGCCAGCAATTAATCCAATCGTTTTTGGCATCGAATCAGGATGCCAGGCCAGCCATCAATCGGCCGATGGTATTTCTATCTGCCTCTTTGGAATTAAATATGGCAACGATCTTGCCGTTAGAGATGACTGCAATTCTGTCAGCAAGGGAGAGAATTTCATCAAGCTCTGCAGAGACCAAGAGAACGGCGGCTCCAGCATCACGAGCAGCGATTAATTGGTTATGGATAAATTCAATTGATCCCACATCAACGCCTCGAGTCGGCTGTGCGGCAACAACTACATCTAGCTGTTGGCTTAACTCTCTTGCAACAACAACCTTCTGCTTATTTCCGCCAGAAAGTGAGCCAGCTGAGAGATAAGCATCCGGAGCTCTGATATCAAATTTCTCAACTAGTGATTCACCGTTGCTTGCAACTTCCTCTAAGTTTCTAATCCAACCTCTTGCAAATGGTGCCTGATCGAATCTATTTAAAACTAAGTTATCTGCGATGGAGTAAGAAGTAACTAAACCATGCTTCTCTCGATCCTCCGGAATATGAGAAACGCCCGCTAGATGGGCAGCCCTTGGATTCAGGTTTGGAATCCCTTGACCTTTGACAATTACTTCGCCACTTAGACGTGAGCGCATACTGCAGATAGCTTCAACTAATTCTCGCTGACCATTTCCCTCAACGCCTGCAATACCAAGAATTTCTCCAGCATGAACTTCTAGCGATAAGTCCTTAACGGATTCAAGTTTTCTATCATCACTTACTCGAAGATTCTTTATCGATAGAAGGACTTCTTTAGGTTTTGCTTGACTCTTTTCGACACGTAGAACTACTTCGCGCCCCACCATCATCTGGGCAAGTTTTGATTCACTACTCTCCTTTGGGGTAGTGGTGCCCATCAACTTTCCACCACGAAGAACTGCAATTCGGTCAGCAACTGCCATAACTTCACGAAGCTTGTGAGTAATAAAGAGAATTCCAACCCCACGTTTGGCTAGATTTCTCAAAACTTCAAGGAGTTCATCAGTTTCTTGAGGGGTCAATACTGCTGTTGGTTCATCAAGAATTAGTAACTTGACATCGCGCCTCAGGGCTTTAAGAATTTCAACTCTTTGAGCCATACCAACCGGAAGATCTTCGATGATTGCATCAGCATCAACTTCAAGGCCATATTTCTCAGAGAGAGCCAAAGCCTCTTTTCTCGCCTGCGTGATGTTGACTACACCGAACCGCTTTGGTTCATCTCCTAGAATCAAGTTCTCTGTAACGCTCATGACTGGGACTAGTTGAAAATGCTGGTGAACCATTCCTACACCACTAGCAATTGCTGCAGCGGTATCACCACTTTCCATCACGGTGCCATTAATTTTTATAGTGCCAGAATCTGGCTTAACCAGGCCAAATACTGCTTTAACTAACGTTGACTTGCCAGCGCCATTCTCACCAAGGAGAGCAAGGATCTCGCCCTCTCTAACTGTAAGTGAGATATCTTCATTGGCGATGACTGAACCAAAGCTCTTGCTTACACCCTCAATTTCTAGAAGAGTCTTCATGACTTCTCCTTCTCATAAGGAATACCTTCTGCAGCTGGTGGGCGAACTTTTCCAGCTGAGATTGCTAAAACAACAATTGTAAGAATATATGGAAGCATGTTTATGAATTGGGGAGGTATCTCTACTACTTCATCAATCATTAGCTGATTAGTCACTGCTTGGGTTAATCCAAAGAATAAGGCGGCGGCAAGTGCGCCAAGTGGATTCCATCTACCAAAGATCATGATGGCAAGTGCGGTAAAGCCTTTTCCGGCAGTAAATCCTCGCTCAAAGATTCCAACTGCTTCAAGGGCAAGGTATGAGCCAGCAAGTCCACCAACTGCTCCTGCGACTGTGACATTTAAGTAGCGAAGTCTTGTTACTGAAACTCCTGCAGTATCAGCACTTGAGGGATGCTCTCCAACTGCTCTTGAGCGCAGACCCCATGAAGTCTTATAGAGCGCAAACCAGAGAGCTAGAATAAAAAAGATTCCAAAGTAGGTAATTGGGCCGTGGAAAGATAGAACTGGACCAAGAATGGGCCAGGCACCAACTACCGGAAGGTCAATCGGGTCAAGAGTTGAGGGAATTGAATAATTCTGGCGATAGTAAAAGGATGTAATACCTGCAGCCAAAATATTCAAGATTACCCCGGCAATGATCTGATCCATTTTCCAATTAACTGCCATGAGGGCCAAGAGCAGTCCCATCATTGCACCAGTAAAGACTCCAACCAGCATTCCTTGCACAGTATTTTTCAAAATAGCGCCAGCAAAAAAAGCAGTGAAGGCTGAAATCAACATTGTTCCTTCGATACCAATATTTACAACTCCAGTTCGCTCACACATAACCCCAACCATTGCGGCAAGTGCTAGGGGAAGTGCAAATTGAATTGCAGTGTATAAAACTGATGTAGCTACTAATCCATCTTTACTATAGAAATAGGTGAAAGCTGCAAGGAAGGCAAAGATTAAATAATGACTAGTGCGTAGTTTCATTAGTTGCTCCAACCACTTGTCATTGCCACATTCTCCTTGCGATTCTTAAAGAATCGAGCAAGAAGTGGAGCGGTTACAAAGAATAAAATCATGGCAAGAAGTAGATCTACCAACTCAGGGGCAACTCCTGCTTCAAATTGAACCGTAGAGCCACTTGCTCGCATTCCACCAATGAGAATTGCAGCGGGGATAACGCCAAGTGGATTTGCTCTGCCAAGCAAGGCCACAGTAATTCCATCAAAGCCAAGCCCTGCGTTAAAGGCGGGCTCAAATCTTCCGATAATGCTCAAGGTTTCAACTGCTCCAGCAACCCCTGCGACTGCGCCACCAATAAGCATGCTTAACATGATGGTTTTCTTGACCGAGATTCCGGCATACCATCCGGCATTTTTATTTCTTCCAATTGTTTCAATACTGAAACCAGTAGTGGTATTTCTCATGATCCACCAGAGTGTGATGGAAAGTCCGATAGCTAGAAAGAATCCCAGTGGCAGGCCTAATAAATCAGGCATTTGAGCCGAATCTTGAATCTTTGGCGTCCTTGTAAGGGGCTGATCTGGCTCTTTAAATGGATTACTGGTTAAGTAATCAGAGAGCGCAATAACAATGCTATTTAACATAATAGTTGTGATGACTTCATGAACTCCGCGGTAGGCCTTTAATACTGCTGCAACTAAAGCAACAAGCGCTCCAAAGAATGCGCCAAAGATTAAAGCTAGTGGGATGTGAACTAAAGCAGGAAGACCAACAAAGGTATATCCAGCCCATGCAGAGGCAAGCGCTCCAGAGATTAACTGGCCTTGAGCTCCGATATTAAACAGACCCGCTCTAAGACAAATCGCTACTGCAAGACCACTAAGAATCAAAGGCGTGGCTTTGGCCAAAGTAATTGCGATTCCATCAAAGGATCCAAAAGCAGTTGTGAATAGAACTCTATAAGCTAAAAGTGGGTTAATTCCTTGAATAAAAATTAAAATACCGCCAAATGCTAACGCAACAACAATTGATAACAGCGGAACTAATATTGGGCTGAAATCAAGTTTTTTGCTTTGCTTAGCATCCACAAGCTTCTCCAATGATTTTTGAAACTAAAACTTCTTCTCTTGTTTCAAAGGGAGATACGCCCCTTTTAAAAGCGTATCTCCCTTTCTTTATAACCTTAACTTAAGTCTTAGAGCTTAACTCCGGTCTTAACGGTTCCGTTAAGAACCTTTGGAGTAATTGCCTTCAACTTAGCTTGATATGCAGCAGGAACTTTGCTTGAGAAGTCGTGTAGTGGAGCAAGTCCGACTTTTCCAAAGTAGTTTCCGCCCTTATCTGTTCCTTCAACAATGGTCTTAACCACTGCAGCAACGCCCTTATCAATTAACTTCATTGCTGAAGTTACAAGGCAAGGACGAGCCTCAGGAAGTGTTCCCCATTGATCGCTATCAACGCCGATGCAATATGCACCTTTCTTCTTTGCAACGCGAAGTAGTGCACCGTTTCCAGTGTTTCCACCAGCGCCGAAGATAACGTCATAACCCTGGGAGAGAAGCTGCTGAGCAGTTGTTCCACCCCATGCTGGGTCATTAAATGCGTTATCTGGAGCATGATAAATCAATTTAGTTGCTGGGTACTTCTTCTTAAGTTCCTTAGCAGCGTATGCAACGCCGTTACGGTATCCCTCTCCGAAGTAACGAACTGGTGGAACAAGGTCAGTTCCAAGAACTGCGCCAGTCTTACCAGTCTTTGTTAGATGTCCGGCTAGATATCCTGCAAGGAATCCAGCCTTATCTTCTGGGAAAACAAGTCCAGTTAGATTTGGAACAGCAGCTCCCTGGAATTGATCTACACCAATGAACTTAATTTTTGGATAATCAGCAGCAGCCTTAGTCATGGCCTCTGCCATGAGGAAGCCAACACCGATAATTACATTGTATTTCTTATCTGCAAACTGGCCGATATTTGTGGCATAGTCTTTTGGATCTGTTGTTTCGATGTATTTAGCGAAACCGCCATTTGACTTAGCCGCAGCTTTGGCGCCTTCCCATGCAGATTGGTTAAATGACTTGTCGTCAACTTTTCCAGTATCAGTTACTAAACCGATGCAGAAAAGTTTCCCGGTACCGCAATCACTTTCCGATGCTGCCTTCGATGGTGCCGCAAAACCTAGAGCTGTAAGTGCAACTACAGCTACTACAGATATCACGCGCTTAATCATGAATCTCCTCTCAAAGATCTCTGGCAATGAGGTATGCCCGAGGGTAAATCGATCGATTACCAGTGGAGAAATAAGTTCATTTTTATGACTATTTCGGGGAGGCTCACTGATACGGGGAATCCTATCCATGCCAGAATTGAAGGAGAAATGCTGGCCGATACCAATAACCCCGTGTTCCATCACATTTTCGTTACCTATTTTCACCTTTGACTATAACTCTGGTTCCCAAGTATCAACTCTGGCTTTAGACTGCTTGGGTGAGAACTATCGATTTTCTCGAGCAGGGCGATGGAGCGATAACCCTGATAGATCAGCGCCTACTTCCCCATGAGAGGAAAATCCTCACAATAAAAACTCACGAAGAATTAATTGAAGCGATCCAAACCCTGGCTGTTCGTGGCGCCCCAGCCCTGGGAGTTGCCGGAGCGCTGGGGGTGGCTCTAATTGCTCTTCGCAGCAAGCAAGAAAACTGGAGCCAAGGCAGAAGAGACAGTGCAATTGCTGCCTTAAGAGCTGCTCGCCCTACCGCGGTCAATCTTGCATGGGGAGTTGATCAAGTAACTCCGGAATTAGTGAACGGCCCTTCCGCTGTTTTGAAATCAGCTCTAGCTATTAGCCGCGCTGATGGCCTTGCAAATCGAGCTATGGGAAAACTAGGCGCTGCCTATCTATTAGAAAAGTGTGGAACGAGAAAACTAAGGATCCTTACCCATTGCAATACTGGATCACTTGCAACAAGTGATTGGGGAACAGCTCTTGGAGTAATTCGAGAGCTAAGTGATCAGGGATATATCGAGGAAGTATTCGCTGATGAAACTCGCCCTCTGCTTCAAGGCTCTCGCTTAACGGCCTGGGAGTTAAGTGAGGCTGGAATTAATTATCGAATCCTTCCAGATGGAGCGGCAGCAAGCGCTATGTTCTCAGGACTTATCGATGCAGTATTAATTGGAGCAGATCGCATCGCAAGAAATGGCGATAGCGCAAATAAAATTGGATCACTTGGGGTAGCAGTTGCTGCTAAAGAGCGTGGCATTCCATTTCTAGTAGTTGCTCCAGAATCAACAATCGATAGATCACTTGCAAGTGGTGCTGAGATAGAGATTGAATTTAGGGCAGATAGCGAGGTAACCCACTTTGCTGGAAAAGCCGTCGCACCAGTTGGGGCAAAGAGTTATAACCCCGCATTTGATGTGACTTTAGCTAGATATATCACCGCAATTGTTACTGAGAAGTGTGTTTACCAGATTAGTAAAGGTGATGCGCTATGAACTATCCAGATTTAGAGAAATTAGTTACGCGCTCCAAGTTGATTGGAGCCGATCAATCTCTTGTTGTTTATGGAGGGGGAAACACCTCTGCTAAAGGTGAGATCACTGACTACTTGGGTCGTAATCGTTCGGTCTTGTGGGTCAAGGGATCTGGAGCCGATATGGCTTATGGCGAGGCTGTTGATTATCCCGCGCTATATCTCGATGAACTTTCAGCTCTTAAATCACAAGGTGAATTAGATGATGACACTATGGTTGATTTTGTTACCAGAGCTTTAGTTGATCCCAGTGCCCGACGTCCATCAATTGAAACTTTGCTCCATGCTTTTCTGCCAGCCAGGCACATCGACCATGTTCATGCAGATGCGATTTGTGCCTTAACTAATCATGAAGATGGCGCAGCTGCTGTCCGAGATGCTCTTGGCGAGGGCTTTGCATATGTGGAATGGATTAGACCAGGATTTAAGTTATCGAAATTGGTTAGTGAATTAAAGGAGTATCAAGGGGTTGTTCTAGCTCATCACGGTCTTATTGTCTGGGATGATGATAGCCAGAAGTGCTATGCAAAAACATTGGATGCAGTAGATAGAGCTAAGGAGTTCTTAGCAACGCTTAAGAAAAAGCCACAGGCACAATTTGCTCATCAAGATCTAAGTAAAGAACAAATTCGAGAACTTCTTCTTCACCTACGAGGAAAAATTGGCAAGAAACAAATATTGCGAATTGACACACGACTTAGGCAGATTTCTGAGCGACAAGACCTCGATAAAGTTGTTGCGGCTGGGGCTGCAAGTGCCGACCATATGCTTCGAATTAGGCCATGGTCTTGCATATTGACTCCAGAGAGCGTTGATGTAGCAGTTGACTCGTATAGAGCGCGTTATGAAGCTTATTTTGAAGCAAATAAGAATCTATTGCCTGAAGGTTATTCCAGTCATGGAAGTGATCCCAAGCTATTCTTAACGCCAGGAATTGGGATGATTGCTGCGGGAGCAACAATTAGTGAAACTAAGATGATGGCTGATATTGCCTTCCATACCCATAGCGTTGGCTCAACTGTTGTTGACTCTTTCCCTAAACCCAGAACCTTGCCTGATAGTGAAATATTCGGCTTCGACTATTGGCCTATGGAGCTCTACAAATTAAAGTTAAAGCCTAAAGCCCCGCAGATGAGTGGCAACATCTTTATTGTTACTGGAGCAGGTAGTGGAATCGGAAGGGGGATTGCTTTACACCTTGGATCTCTTGGAGCAAATCTAGTTTTAGCTGACCTAGACCCTAAAGGGCTTGCACAAACTGAGGAAGAATTTGCTGCTGGAAAATTTTCAAAACCGCTCTTGGTTCAGGGAGATCAGAGCGATGAAAATGTAGTTATAGAGACTTTAAATAGAACCATAGATAATTTTGGTGGGCTAGATGGCGTGGTTTTGAATGCTGGTATTGGAGTGCCTGGTCCTTTAGAAGAATTAGATTCCTCTCAATGGCGAAGGGGATTAGAAATTAATCTCACAAGTTCATTTCTATTAACAAAACATGCCATGCGCATGATGCGTCTACAAGGCATGGGTGGCTCTCTGGTTTATATCGCAAGCAAAAATGCTTTTGCCCCCGGTGCTGGCTTTGGCGGATACTCAGTTTCAAAGGCTGGGATGATTCAGCTCATGAGAATTGCAGCACTTGAAGGTGGATCTATCGGAATCAGGGCTAATGCCTTAAACCCCGATGCAGTCTTTGATAACAGCAAACTCTGGGAAGGTGGAATTCGCGAGCAAAGAGCGAAAGAACATGGTGTAAAACCTGAAGAACTTGAGGATTTCTATGCCAAGCGCAATATTCTCAAAGCAAGGGTGCGTTCCTTAGATGTTGCTCGCTCCGTTGCTCATCTACTTTCGGACGAATCTTCTCGAACCACTGGCGCAGTAATCCCGGTAGATGGCGGAGTAGCCGCTGGATTTCCGAGATAGGACAGAGATGATCGAATGGAAGTCATTGCAAGACGAGGCAATAAATGCTTCTAAGAAGGCTTATGCCCCCTATTCAAACTTTCCAGTAGGAGCTGCTGGCTTAGTTGGTGATGGGCGAATTGTTAGCGGCTGCAATATAGAAAATGCTAGTTATGGCTTAACGCTCTGCGCTGAATGTTCCATGATCTCCAATTTACTTATGAGCGGCGGCGGAAGGTTAATTGCTGTGGTCTGCGTTGATGGCAAGGGAGAACTTCTCTCGCCATGTGGCCGCTGTCGCCAGCTTTTATTTGAGCATGGCGGAAATGAACTTCAATTATTGACACCATCTGGGCCTCAAGACATGTCGGTGATTCTTCCTTGGGGTTTTGGCCCTGATGATCTAGAAAAGAAGAAATAAAGAAAATGAGTGAAGCCTTTGATGCTGTTGAGATTATTTCAGCAAAGCGTGATCGAAACGAGTTAAGTGATCTGCAGATTGACTGGATTGTTGATGCCTATACCCGCGGAGTGGTAGCAGATGAACAACTCTCAGCCTTATTGATGGCGATTTTATTAAATGGAATGAATATGCGTGAAATTTCACGCTGGACTGATGCAATGATTAATAGCGGTGAGAGAATGAATTGGTCCAGTCTTGCAGTTCCAACAGTTGATAAGCATTCAACAGGTGGGGTGGGAGATAAAATCACACTTCCACTTGCGCCACTAGTTGCCGCTTGTGGTGCTGCTGTTCCACAACTATCAGGTAGAGGTCTTGGCCACACTGGTGGAACGCTCGATAAAATGGAATCAATTCCAGGCTGGCAAGCATCTCTAAGTCATGATCAGATGCTCAAAGTATTACAAGATGTTGGGGCGGTAATTTGCGCTGCAGGTGCCGGTTTAGCCCCTGCTGATAAGAAGCTTTATGCGCTGCGAGATGTGACCGGAACAGTACCCGCTATCCCACTAATTGCTTCATCAATTATGAGTAAAAAGATTGCTGAAGGAACTGGCGCCCTAGTTCTAGATGTTAAAACCGGATCTGGTGCATTTATGTCGAATCCAGAGAAAGCCAAAGAATTAGCAAGTGTTATGGTCGAACTTGGAAAAAGAGCGGGAGTAAATACCAGAGCCCTTGTTACTGCAATGGATGTGCCACTTGGACTCACCGCCGGAAACGCACTTGAAGTTCGTGAATCAATAGAAGTTCTTTCAGGCGGCGGACCAGCAGATGTTGTTGAGTTAACTTTAATTTTGGCAAGAGAGATGCTTGATGCTGCAAAGGTAAGGGGCAAAGATCCTGAAGTTGCTCTCAAAGATGGAAGCGCGATGGATTGCTGGAGAAAAATGGTTATAGCCCAAGGTGGAGATCCTGATGCCCCGCTTCCTACTGCGAAGGAGAAGTTGGTTATCACTGCAGAGAAAAGCGGAACTATCTCTTCAATGGATGCGCTTAAAGTTGGAATTAGCGCATGGCGCCTGGGAGCTGGAAGAGCGCGACAAGGGGAGGCAGTTCAAAAAGGAGCAGGAATTGAAATTCATGCCAAACCAGGAGAGAAGATAATTAGTGGATCTGCACTATTTACTCTTCATAGTGATGATAGTGAGAGATTTGAGCGAGCTAAGCAAGCGCTAGAAGGCGCAGTTAGTATTTCTGAGAAGGGTGAAGTTGCAGAGAGATTGCCGCTTGTAATTACTAAGTTCTAAACACCAATTGGATGCCAGAGCGTCTTATATTCCATAAAGGAAAGAATCCGCTCAGGAGATTTTTCAGCTGAAAAACTATGAACTCTCTTTAAATTATCAACACTTGAAATGCGAAGAGCTGCAGCGCTTTTGCTATCAACACCACTTAAATCTAGGCCATCTATCTCCATATGCGAGGCTAAATGCGGGGTTAATTCATCACTTAGACCGGTGAGGATATTTACTACCCCTGCCGGGACATCAGATGTTGCAAGGCATTCAGCAAGAGTTATGGCAGAAAGTGGGCGCCTCTGACTTGCGAGTAAAACGGCGCAATTTCCAGCTGCCAATACTGGAGCAAGTCCTAATACAACACCTAGTAGTGAAGACTTTTCTTCAGCGACAATTCCAACCACGCCAAGTGGTTCTGCAACTGTGAAGTTAAAGAAAGATCCTGCAACAGGATTAGTACTTCCTGCAATTGTTGAAATCTTATCGCTCCATCCGGCATACCAGACCCAGGTATCAATGGCTTGTCTTACCTGCACTTGAGCTTGCTTACTACTAACAGATTCCATTGCCATAATCTCTGCAACAAATTGTTCGCTTCGACCCTCCATAATTTCAGCGATGCGATAGAGAATCTGTCCTCTGTTATAGGCAGTTGCAGAGGACCAAGATGAATGAGCATTCCTAGCTGCAAGAACTGCATCCCTTAAATCTTTTCTTGAGGCTTGAGCAGGATTTGCTATGAAGTTTCCTTTTTTATCTCTAATCTCATAGCTGCGCCCTGATTCACTTCGGGGAAAAGCGCCTGCAATAAATAATTTGTAAGTTTTCTTGATATCAAGACTCATCACTTAGCTCCCTTGAGATATGCGCCAAGTCCATGGCGACCACCTTCGCGGCCCCAGCCAGATTCTTTATATCCGCCAAATGGGCTTGCTGGATCAAATTTATTAAAGGTATTGGCCCAGATAACTCCAGCCTTTAAGTGATTTCCTGCCCAGAGAATTCTTGAACCTTTATCAGTCCAAATGCCAGCCGAGAGCCCAAATGGAGTGTTATTGGCTTTTTCTATCGCCTCTTGTGGAGTTCTAAAAGTAAGCACAGATAGCACTGGCCCAAAGATCTCTTCTCTAGCAATGCGATGAGCTTGAGTTACTCCTTTAAATATCGTTGGAGCAAACCAGAATCCTTTATTTGGAATCTGGCAAGGAGCAGACCAGATATCAGCGCCTTCTGCTTGTCCAGAAGATGAGAGTTCATGAATTTTTGCTAGTTGCGCAGCTGAGTTAATGGCTCCAATATCTGTGTTCTTATCCAATGGATCACCGAGGCGAATCTTGGACATTCTCTTCTGTAATTTATTTAAGAATTCATCATGGATATTTTCTTGAAGCAGAAGGCGAGAACCGGCACAGCAAACATGTCCTTGATTAAAGAATATTCCATTGATGATTCCCTCAACTGCTTGGTCAATTGGCGCATCTTCAAAGACGATATTTGCGCCTTTTCCGCCAAGTTCAAGAGTGACCGGGGTATTACTAACGGCAAGAGATCTGGCAATTAACTTGCCAACTTCGGTAGATCCAGTAAATGCAACCTTATCAATATCTGGATGTTTAACTAACGCAGCTCCTGTGCTTCCATCTCCGGTAATAATGTTTACGACTCCAGGTGGGAGGTCTGCTTGTTGGCACACTTCAGCAAATAACAGAGCGGTGAGTGGTGTCGTTTCAGCAGGCTTTAACACAACAGTATTTCCAGTAGCTAGCGCTGGCGCAATCTTCCAGGCGAGCATTAGAAGTGGGAAGTTCCAAGGAATTATCTGGGCTACTACTCCGTGAGCTTTAGGTTTTTCTCCAAAGCCAGCGAATTCCAACTTATCTGCCCAGCCGGCGTGATAGAAGAAGTGTGCAGCAGAGAGTGGAATATCGATGTCTCTGGTTTCCCTAATCGGCTTTCCGTTATCTAGGGTTTCAACTACAGCAAATTCTCGAGACCTCTCTTGTAGTAGACGAGCGATGCGAAAGAGATATTTTGCTCGCTCTTTGCCGCTCAGCTTCGACCAAACTTTTACATAGGCAGATCTTGCAGCCTTAACAGCCTTATCAATATCTACTTCATCGGCAAGTGAAATCTTGGCCAATACCTCTTCATTAGCAGGATTTATCGTTTCAAAGCGCTTCTTGTTATGAGAGGCAACGAATTTACCGTTTATATATAGCCCATAATCCTTTTTGATATTGGCTATCGCCTTCGATTCTGGGGCAGGGGCGTATTCAAAGTCACTCATTATTAATCCACCGTAACATAATTTGCGCTCGAATATCTGCCCGTACTTAATTTCATGCGTTGCAAAAGTAAATCATTTAATAGCGCGCTTGCTCCAATTCGAAATAGCTCTGGGTTAAGCCATTCAGCTCCTGCAATTTCCTTAACAAGCACTAACTGTTTGATGGCATCCTTAGTTGTCCTTATTCCACCAGCTGGTTTAACACCAATTCTGATCTGACTTAGCTCAAAGAAGTCTCTTACCGCCTCAAGCATCACTAGAACTACTGGAGCGGTAGCAGCTGGCGTAACTTTCCCAGTTGAGGTTTTAATAAAATCTGCACCTGCAAGCATTGCCAAGTAAGAAGCTTTGCGAACGTTATCTAGAGTTACTAGCTCACCTGTTTCAAGAATTACTTTTAAGTGTGCCTTATCTGAACAGATTTCTTTTATTGCTCTAATCTCATCAAATACTTCACCAAGTTGTCCAGAGAGAAATGCTCCGCGATCAATGACCATATCGATCTCAGTTGCGCCAAGTGAAATAGCATCTTTGGTGTCTTGCAGCTTAACTTTTCTTGAGGCTCTACCTGAAGGAAAGGCGGTTGCTACTGCGGCTACTGGGATACTTTGACCGCCAATTGAATCTAGATGTTTTCTAGCAATTCCAACCATGTCGTTATAGACGCAGACAGCTCCTACATGTGGAACCGAAGCATCTTGTGGATCGGGGCGGAGAGCTTTCGAGCAGAGTGATCTGATTTTGCCAGCTGTATCTGCGCCTTCAAGAGTTGTTAAATCAATCATGCTAATTGCCATATCGATGGCCCATTTTTTGCTGGTGGTCTTAATGCTTCTAGTTCCAAGCATCGCAGCGCGCTCTTGAGCGCCTATTTGATCTACGCCGGGAAGGGTTTGTAGAAATCTTCGCAGCGAAGTCTCAGAACCATCAATCAGATTTAGCGCTGACATAAGTAGTGAGTCTACAAGTTATGAAGCAAGAAGGGTACGTAGCTCCAGATCCAGCCCTTTAATGATCTCCTCGGCCTTTTCCTGATTATCGCTAACTACCTCGATGTAACACTTAATCTTTGGCTCGGTTCCACTAGGTCTTACAATGATTCGAATGTTTGGCTCAAGAAATATTCGCACGCCATTTGTTGGTGGCAGGCCACTTACTGGCTTTTCTAAATCATCAAAGCCAATCACGCGATATCCAGCAATTGACTGCGGAGTGTTGTTTCTAAACCTTCCGAGAATTGTGGTGATTTGTTCAACGCTATCCACTCTTACTGAAATTTGTCTGGTGCCGTGATAGCCATAATTGCTCCAGATTTCATCAAGGAAGTCACTTAGCGTCCTGGATTCACGCTTCAGATCTGTTGCTATTTGAACAATCATTAGGGCTGCGCTGATTCCGTCCTTATCATTTACTGAATTTGAATCAACTGCATAACCAAGTGCCTCTTCATATCCGAAATGTAGATTCTCTATTTTTGCTATCCACTTAAATCCAGTGAGAGTTTCAGCAAAAGGCAATTGGTAAGCCTTAGCAATTTTGCTTAAGATTGAAGATGAGACAATTGAGTTAGCAAGAGCGACGTTTTTATCTTTAGCAGCTCTGGCTAAATATTCACCAAGAATGGCTCCGACTTCATCTCCCCTAAGCATTCTCCAATTTCCACCTCTATCTGCAATTGCAACTGCGCAGCGATCAGCATCAGGATCATTGGCAATAACTAGATCTGCCGATACTTGCATTGCTTTCTTGATAGAGAGATCAATAGCTCCTGGCTCTTCAGGATTTGGGAATTTAACGGTTGGAAAATCTGGATCTGGCTCTGCCTGCTCGGAAACTAATATTGGGGGAGCAAAATTTGCTGCTGCAAATAGCTGCTCTAAAGTCTTTGTGCCAACGCCATGCATGGCTGAATAGACCACCTTGAGATCACTATTTGAGGTGGCAAGCTTTGCTGCGGCCTTGATATATGAATCAATTATTGTGTTATCTAAAACTTCTGCTCCGCTGCTTCGTTTTAGGGAGTTTAAATCGGGAACTTGAGAGATATATTCTGAAATCTGCGTATCGGCAGGAGAGATAATCTGTGATCCTTCATAGCGAATCTGATCAACTATTCCGCCTAAATAGACCTTGTAGCCATTATCTTCTGGTGGGTTATGACTTGCAGTGACCATAATTCCAACATCACACTTTAATTCTCTGACAGCATAGGCAAGCACTGGAGTTGGCAGAGCTCTTGGCAATAAATAGACCTTCATACCAGCGCCTTGCATTATCTCAGCTGTGTCTTGCGCAAAATCTTTAGATCCATATCTAGCATCTCGTCCAATCACAACAGATGAGAGATTGTGCTTGCGCATGTAAGTAACAAGACCAGCTGCAGTTTTTGTTACTACTGCTCGATTCATTCGTGAAGGCCCTGGTCCTAATTTGCCGCGCAAGCCTGCTGTTCCAAATTCTAGAAAACCAGAGAAGCAGGAGCGCAGCTCAGCTTCATTTTTATCTGCAAGGAGTCTTTCAAGTTCTGCTCTCGTCTTTGGGTCAGGATCTTGGCTTATCCACTGCTGAACTTGCGCTATTAGAGATTGATCCATAGGGCCAACTTACTACCGAGTACTTCTATTACTTAACTCTTTTATGTAATCCTCAGGAGCTCCTGCTTCACGAGCAGCGTTAACCATAATTTCTAGATAACGAGCTGATGGCATTCCGCCTTCAAAAGAATTAAGTACATAGATATAACAGAGCGGAGAACCATCCAGAGTTTCTACTCGCACTCTAATCTTTCGATATAGATCGGTAGTCACACCCTCCCATTGATCAAGGGCTGCTTCATCTGTTGCAGTTAGATCATAGATAGAGACAAAAACGCTATGGCCAGCATCTTCTGCAAGAGTTGCAACTGCTCCCTCCCAGCCAATTTCCTCCCCGCCAAAAGTTAAGCGCCAACCGCGTAGCCATCCAGTTCCGCGGTGCGGTGAATAAGGGGCTCTGAGAAGCATCTGCCTAGGATCAAGATTTGATCCATATGCGGCATATAAAGTCATGACAAATCAAACCATTGGTAACCTAATTTGTTAATGGCGCTGCGCAATAATGGCAGGGAAAGGCCAATCACATTAGATGTTTCACCCTCAATCCTTGAGATAAAAGGCGAGCTTCTTCCATCTAGAGTAAAGCCCCCAGCAACATTTAGAGGTTCACCAGTTGCTACATAACCATCAATTTCAGCATCGCTCATATTTGCAAAGAAAACTTTGGTGCTTACCACATCACTAATTTCAATCTCTTTCTCAGTGTCAATAATGCAATGACCAGTGTGAAGGAGGCCAGATTTTCCACGTAATTGTTTAGCTCTTGCAACTGCGTTCTCCACGCTTCCTGGTTTACCTAAACTCTGTCCCTGGAATTCAAAGGTGGAGTCACAACCAATTATTAGAGCAGGGTAGTTAATTTTTGCTCTCACTGTATGAGCTTTAACAATTGCCAGGGCTATTACTAGTTCTTTAGGGGATAGGCTTTGATAGTCAGAGCTCTCTTCATCAACTCCACTTACAATTACCTCAGGGGTAATTCCAGCGCTTTGTAATAATTTATATCGAGCAGGAGATGCTGATGCCAAGATTATTTTTGGCGCCATTATTTAAGCCCTTCCTAGAGCCCTAAATTTCCAACCAGATTTGACCCAGAGATCTCTATCTAGAGCGTTTCGACCATCAATAATAATTGCTTGATTAACTTGGTTTTTTATGGCAGATGGATTGATTTCTCGATAGATCTTCCATTCAGTTAAATGCAAAATCACATCTGCCCCTGCAACACATCCCTCAATACTTTCTGAAAAATCTAAATGAGAAAAGCGCGCTCTAGCAGGCTCAATCGCTTTGGGATCGTGAACAGTCACAGCTGCTCCTGCTTGGCTTAGTTGAACTGCGATATCGAGTGCGGGTGAGTCTCTAACATCATCACTATCGGGCTTAAATGCAGCACCCAACACAGCAATCTTCTTACCCTTTAGATCTTGCCCCAGGTCCACTCTCACCAAATCAATTACTCGCGCTCTTGCTCGCATATTTATCGAGTCAATTTCTCTCAAGAACTCAAGGGATTGTTTAGCTCCAAGTTCTTCTGATCGCGCCATAAATGCACGGATATCTTTAGGCAAACAGCCACCACCAAAGCCAATTCCAGCTTGCAGAAAGCGTGAGCCAATTCTTGGGTCATAACCGATTGCCTTAGCAAGAACAGTTACATCTCCACCAGATGCTTCACAGATCTCAGCCATTGCATTGATGAAGGAGATTTTGGTTGCAAGAAATGAGTTAGCTGCAACTTTTACAAGTTCTGCAGTTGGTAGATCTGCCCTTATCCAAGGAACTCCATCTTTAATAAGTGAGGCATAAACCTCTTTCAATACTTCCTCAGCGCGATCTGAAGTAACTCCTACAACCAATCTATTTGGCCTTAGGGTATCTTCAACTGCAAAACCTTCTCTTAAAAATTCTGGATTCCAAGCTAACTCAACTTTCTCATTTAACTTACTCAGCATATCTGCAAGGCGACCTGCAGTTCCTACCGGGACTGTGGACTTACCAACAATTAGAGAGCCAGCTTTTGCATGGGTCGCAACAGAAGCAATAGATGCATCAACATAGGTCAGATCTGCAGCTAGGCCATCTTTTTTCTGAGGAGTTCCTACGCAGATGAAGTGAACGTCGCAATCTTTTATCTGAGAGAAATCTGATGTGAACTCTAATCTCTTTGAATTGACCTCTGCCAGGAGAAGTTCTTCAAGACCTGGTTCATAAAATGGAACTTTGCCGCTATTGAGAAGCTCGATTTTCTTCTGATCTACATCGACTCCAACAACTTCAAAGCCAAGAGATGACATGGCAGCGGCATGGGTTGCACCAAGATAGCCAGTTCCGATTACTGAGAGCTTTAACATTACTGCCAAATACTAGCCGT